>CAYWKW010000055.1:0-12010 GCA_964458995.1 uncultured bacterium
TGAACCGCTCAAAGAACAAATGGAAGCGCAAGGGCTCGATATCGGTGATGCCAATCAGATAGGAGATGATGGAGCCCGCCGCCGAGCCGCGTCCCGGTCCCATGGGAATATGCCGCTTTTTGGCCCAATCGATGAAATCGTAAACGATGAGCATATAGTCGCACATCCCCTTCGAAGTAAGGATGTTGAATTCATACTCAAAGCGAGCTTTCACAATTTGGAGAGGATCAATGCCTGGCACTTTGGCCAACTTCTCGGGCGTGTAGCGCGTTTCGATTCCCTGCAGGCAAAGATCGTATAGGAACTGTTCGGCTGCCTTCAGCCGCTCCTCTTTCGATACGGTTTTTTCCGCTAGCGAGGGAGGGACAAAGACCGGATAGTGTTTGGTTTTAAAGTCGAGATCGCATTTGCACTTCTCGGCGATCTTGACCGTGTTTTCGATGGCTTCGGGCAGATCGGCAAAGAGGACCCTCATCTCCTCAGGCGATTTGAAATAGAGCTCGTGCGTGGATGCGGTTTCCCTTTTGGGATTGGGCACTTTATTTTTTGGATTGCCGGCCGAATCGCGCTCCCAAATTTCGGTTGTCTCTCCCGATTGGATGTTGAGTAAAATCTCGTGGGCGCGCCAATCATCCCGATCGATGTAGTGGATGTCGTTGGTAGCGACAATGGCAATCCCCAACTTCTTGGACAATTCGAGCAATTTCTCATTGGTTTTTTCTTGATTCGCGCTAAATTCGCGCATTTTTTGCAAAAGCCAATTTTCCTGTACTCCATCATCGACAAACGGGTGTCTTTGCAATTCGATGTAGAAATCTTCGCCAAAGAGTTGATGCAGCCACTCCACTTCCGCCACGTCTCTGGAAAGGCAGATCAATCCCTCTTTATACGCCTGCAAAACTTCTTTATCGATCCGCGGCTGATAATAAAACCCCTCCAAAAATCCAATGGAGGAGAGCTTGCACAGGTTTTGAAAGCCCCGATTATTTTTTGCGAGCAGCACAATGGGCATCCCGTTCGGCTGTCCAGGCGCCCTTTTTTTCTCAAAGCGGGATCCAGGCGCCATCCAAATTTCACAGCCCAATATCGGCTTCACGCCAGCTGCTTTGCACGCTTTATAAAAGTCGACTGCGCCATAGAGATTTCCCTCATCGGTCAAGGCCAATGCGGGGATGCCAAAACTCTTCGCTTTTTCAGCTAAAGCGGTGACCGATGCGGTCGAATCGAGAATCGAAAACTGAGAATGCACATTGAGTGGAATCATACCGGCGCATCATATCAAATCGGCGCTAATTGGGCAAAGTACTGATAGATCCACGCGCCAATGGCCCCTCCAATCAGAGGCCCCACAATCGGGATCCAAGCGTAGCCCCAATCAGAATCCCCTTTTCCAGGAATCGGAAGAATCGCGTGCATGATCCGCGGACCCAAATCGCGCGCGGGGTTGATCGCGTAGCCCGTCGGCCCTCCCAAAGAAAGGCCAATCGAGTAGATCAATATCCCCACCGCATAAGGACCAAAACCAGAACCGAGGCCATTGTGAATATTGAAAATGCCCAAAATGCCAATGAGCAGAACGGCGGTAGCGATCAATTCAGTGAGAAAGTTCATCCCCGAATGGCGGATGGCGGGCTTTGTGCAAAACGTCACGAGCTTGCAAAACTCGCTATCTGTGGCCTTCCAATGGGGCAAATAGGAGAGCCAAACTAAAAGCTGGCCTAACATCGCGCCCAACAGCTGTCCCAAAATGTAATAGGGAGCCTCCGAGGCCGCCGTTTTTCCTGCGATGATGAACCCAAGCGTCACTGCCGGATTGAGATGGGCGCCGCTGATCCATCCCGAGGCGTAGACGCCGATAGCGACGGCAAATCCCCAACCCGCAGAAATGACGATCCATCCTCCCCCTTCGCCTTTCGATTTTTTCAGCAAAACGTTGGCCACAGAGCCGTTGCCCAGCAGGATCAAAAGAAGGGTACCGAGAAGTTCTCCTAGAAAGATATCCATGATCCTATCCGCAAAGTAATATGTTTAGGGATTCGATAAGATTTTTGAGGCCCAGTGCAGTGTGGAGACTCGAACACTGAGGGGTCCCCGAAAAGCGCCTCGCTTTTTGGGGCTCTGGGACCAAAAAGCTTCCGAAGACCGACGTAATAATTTACGGATAGTGTCATATTTTTTGTTTGAATGACTCGACAAAAATAATCAAGAACTTTAGGAAGGAGTTATGTATTTATTGGCACTGGATCAAGGGACCACCTCATCTCGCGCGCTTATTCTCGATACAAACGGCAACATCCTCTCCGAATCGCAAAAGGAATTTCAGCAATTCTTTCCCCGGTCGGGCTATGTCGAACACGATGCGGAAGAGATCTGGAGTTCGCAATATGGCGTTGCCAATGAAGCGATCGCCAAGGCCAACATCAAATCGTCCGATATCGCGGCTATCGGCATCACCAATCAGCGCGAAACGACCATTGTGTGGGATCGCAAAACATCCAAACCTATTTGCCACGCGATTGTGTGGCAGGATCGCCGCACAACTGAAATTTGCGAAAGACTGAAAAAAGAGAATTTAGAAGAGACATTCACGAAAAAAACGGGTCTTTTGCTCGACCCCTATTTTTCGGGGACCAAGGTGAAATGGATTTTAGACACGGTGCCAGGCGCAAAAGAAAAAGCCCAGCGCGGCGAGCTCGCTTTTGGAACGGTTGACAGCTGGCTTGTTTGGAAATTGACCGATGGAAAAGTGCATGTCACCGACGTATCCAATGCCAGCCGAACCCTTTTATTCAACATCCACACCCTGAAATGGGATGAAGAAATACTCGAAATTCTGTCGATTCCCAAAGCCCTATTGCCTGAAGTGAGATCCTCCTCTGAAGTTTATGGAAAAACGGCCCCCCATCTCTTTGCAACGCCCATTCCGCTTGCGGGCATAGCGGGCGATCAGCAAGCGGCCCTTTTTGGACAAAATTGCTTTGAAACGGGGCAAGCCAAGGCCACCTATGGAACCGGCTGCTTTATCCTAATGAACACCGGCACAAAGCCGATCCTCTCCACCCAAAAGCTCCTCACAACCATTGCTTGGAAAATCGGCCCCACAACCCACTACGCCTTGGAAGGGAGCGTCTTCATCGCCGGCGCTGCGATCCAATGGTTTCGCGACAATTTGGGCATCATCCGCAAGAGTTCTGAAATCGACGCTCTCGCCGCCTCGGTACCCGACTCGGGGGGCGTCTATTTTGTCCCTGCCTTCACGGGCCTGGGAGCGCCCTACTGGGATCCGCATGCACGGGGCGCTATTTTTGGCCTTTCGCGAGGAACCACTAAGGCTCACCTCGCGCGCGCCATCCTTGAAGCCATCGCCTTCTCGGCAGAAGACGTACTCGTCGCCATGGAGAGCGACGCAAAAGTCAAGATCAGCGAGCTTCACGTCGATGGGGGCGTCGTGGCCAGCGACGTGATGATGCAGATGCAAGCCAACCTAAGCCAAACTCCCGTGCTCCGCCCGAAAAGCCGCGAGCTCACTGCACTCGGCGCGGCCATGCTGGCGGGCCTTGCCGTCAAAATCTGGAAAGACCCCAAAGAGATGTTTTCTGCCTGGAAGCTCGATAGACAATTTCTCCCCGCAATTAATAGAAATGAAAGGGAGCAATTGATGAAGCATTGGAAAAGAGCCGTCGAGCGCACCCAGAATTGGGAATGCTAGCTCATTACTAGGATTTTGTCCTGGATACTTACCCGCTCTTGTCGGATCCCATGAGAAGGGATGAATTGCATGTCACTGATCTCGAGATGGTCCAAAAACTGGCGCTGCGCCTCTTCGGAGTTCCCAGCAACGAGTGACAGAAAATGGGGGATCGCCTCAAATCGATCTTTCTGGATTTGCCTTTGTTCAACGCTAGCTGCGCGCCCTGCAATATAGCCGCAGTACTCGTAGATCTGGCTTCTAGAAAATTTGAACCGTCCATTTTGGCGTGCATCGAGCAAGATTCGAACGATTAAGTTTTGGATCGCTCCACGATCGATCCCCTGTTTGCAAGCGATATTGCAAGTGGGTTGGATCGACAGCCCGTCTACGTCCACCTCGGATGAATGCTGCGCAAGAGCTCGAATCCCTTCAACAATAAAGCAGGCATTCAATCCCAAAAGGAGCGTTTTGCAAAACTCCTGCCGCGAAAATTGTTCATCCCCCGGTATTAGATGAATAAACGCCTCATGGAAGTGATTTATAACGGAAGAGATTCTTTCACGCGAGAGGAGCTCTGGTGGAATACGAAATCCATCGGCATTGACCGAAGAGTGTTGTTGATTCAGTTCGGCTGAGATCAGGCTAATAAAGTCTTTAAGCGATCGAACTTCCGCAAATCTTCCCCCCGCTTTCCAAGCCTCTCCATCTAAAGGAAGCGACATGGCGAAAAAAACCTGTTGGTCTTCTTTATCAATGACCGAATCGCGCCGCTTTTTGGCGCCCGATTTTGATTCGGCGCCCTCCAAGATACCTTGTAAATGTTTGGGCCCTTTCCCTTCCGTCAATGCATGCAAATTCCTATTCCGCTGCTGCAGCGCAGAAAAAATGGTATACCCTTCGTAACTTGGATTGGGGCCGGCGCTCGTGCGAACCGAAACGGGACCTATTTGAAAAGTACCTAAAGTAGCGTTATAATTTCCTGAGCCCGCTGTATTAAACTCCTCTCCAGCGCTTTCACTTCTCAATGTCTCTAAAGCTCTCAGAGGATGAAAAATCGCGTGCGTTCGCACCCTTTCCCCAACACTATTCACATTCGCTTCCGATGAAAGCGATACAGCCTTTTGCATCAACTCGATCAACTCCCCAATGCCATACGTTCTATCATCAAGAGGGCCTAAGAGGTGTTCTCCATAAGAGGCAAAGACGGACATTCCTTCGGACTGATTGTGGATAATTTCCGCAGCAATATGGAGAAAGTGAACAAATGGATTTGATTCATCCTCCTTCCTCGCCAGATAAGCCTCATCTTTTAGTAATTCACAAACTTGATTCTGAATCCATTTTCTTTGGTCATTGGCATCGGCCCCACCCGTTGCTTCTGGATTTTGGATCATCCGTTGAAGGTGTTCAATCCCCTTTTCCCAATCGCCCCATTGCCTATTTCCCGACTTTTCCAAAAGCCCATAGTTGCCCAAATGCTCTTGCAATTTTTTTAAGCAGTTGGCCGAGATTCGGATTTTGATTTCTCTCGGATTATCGAACTTTGAAGCCGCCTCCGCTGCCGCGGGATCGGCCTCCGCTGGAGCGGCATAACTGGGGCGGTGTGCCGAAAAAACAGGACCTACACTAGCCATTTAAACTTCCCCTATTTGAGGAGTATCCATAAATGCAGGAGTTCCCGCTGCAGGTATTGTAAGCGGAAGAGCGCTCCCAGCAGATGCTGGCTCTCCACTTTCCGCAAGAGAACGGACTGCCGTGTCAATGGCTTCTGGACGACGACTTCTTCTAGGCGTTGCTGAGGAGGCTTCTGGTCCTATTCCTGTCAGCCCAGTGACCTCTGTTTTAAAGCAACGGGGGAAGATGCAGCGTAAGCACTGAGCTATTTTTTCCCCGCATTGGCCCGCCAATCCTACAGCTTTAAGAATGCCCGTTTTGCAACATACTGGGATACAAGTGCTTTTGGCTTTCGCGTATCCTCTAGCAATCCAAGGGCAACATGCAACGAAACGCGCCTTTGCTCGCAGTCCTGCTGCTCTTACTGGAGACTCCGCCGCATCTGCAGCGCGGTTAAATTGGGCTACCATTAGTTCGGCAGTGGGTACTTCGCGGTGTGATCCCGATAAACGTGTTGCCATAATTATATCCTTTTATTTGGTTATTATACTAATTATTATACTATATTATTTAATTAATTTATACTATTATTTAGCGACAGATTATTGGGATAAAGCCGGGACTTCTTCTGTAAATAGTACGGATCTTCCACAATCCACGACTGAGTAGCCCAGTTCCCATCTCTTGGTTTGATGGCATTGGCCTTCTATACTGAATTTTCCACCTAGAACCTCAATCCAACTTCTCCCCGCGGCATTTGACCCTTGCGTGCCGAGGATTTCTATATTTGGCAATAGCCTTGAGAGTCTGTCTGCCAGTGGGATGGAATCCCCATACATAGTATAGGCGGTGTTGCACCCTGAAAGAACCACCCGCCCCTTCGGCTTTAAATAGGCCCTGATACATTTCACGGCCAGATCGTTTCTCTCATTAAACACATAGTCCATATTTCCTTTCTTAAATAGCCTAAGCCCATCCAATCCCACGGAATGATGTCCTTTTAAGACGACTGCATCGGGTCTTTCGCCAAAAGCTTTGGTTGCATCGAGTAAGCCATGGCAAAGCCCCATGCTACTGCCCGCTCGATACAGATGTGTTTGACATCCCTCATAAATCGCCTGGACATCGGGATGGGGGATCCGATCGAATTTACTCCCTCCAACGCGAAAGTCATTCATAAAACCGAAAAAAACCACGGCTTTGCAAGGCTGTTTCTCAGAGGCGAGTTCTCGAATGACCCGAAACTCTCTGGCTGCTTTGGCTTGCCTCCCATCTAATCGGGCTGCGGCCCTCATTCCTGAGTGAAGAGTTAGAGCTGCCTCGCAATTATGACAGAGGAGAGCAGTGCCATAGGCCCCAAGAATAGAGGAGGAGATCATTTTTCTAATCGCATGCTCATCCAATTCAGAGCCGCAGATCGACCGATACGCCGAATAGGCGTGGCAGATCGTCTCCAGTGATTTTAGAGAAGCATATCCGAGAGCTAAAAGATCCATCACGGCGTAGTCGGAGATCAGCCCTTTGCGATTGAGAAATCCACCCAAGAACATCCAGCTATCGAAGGTCAGCGGTTGAGTCCCGAGTTGATGGAACAACATTCCAAGTATTGCACTTTGAACATCTGGATTGCTTCTGGCAATGAATCCCATCCGGTAGGAAAAGCTATCGATCGCCATGGGGAGCAGGCTGTAAAGATTCAGGCCATTTGCGAGGTCCTCCACGACCCCTTTCGAGATATTGAAGACCGCTTGGGGAAGCGAAGAGGAGGGTTTTTCCTCAGCGGCGGGCGGCGACTCGACCGCTTTCTTTCTCCTGCAGCAGCTGGCTACCATGACAGAGAGCCCATAGGCCATCCAGAGACCTGTGATGACTGCAAGCGGCCCACAGTTCTCTGTCTCATCGACAAAATGGGTCGCTGGGTTAAAGGTCCGTTCTGTACAGGAATAGCCGTCGGGGATTAAAGATTGAGCAACGTTCCCAATCGCGGCGGCTGCGGCTATATTGGTCACCACCCGGCCCACTCGAAATTGCCTCACGGCGTTCCATGCAGAATAGCCCCAAGAAAGCAAATTTTTAGTATTATCAATAATAGACATAATAGGGAATATTATAGTATAATATGCTGATTTTATAAAGATATTACTACGGTTATGACGCAATCATAACGGGATAAAAAAATTATACTAAACAAGTAAAAATTATTTTACAAAGGATACATAAAATGGCCGCAATACCCCCCAAAGACAGAGAGAGTCCTATAGATGCGCTTTTGAGAGCCGCTCGCGTCTCCCCGCCAACCGAAGCTAGGGTCTCCGAGCTTTCTCCAGATACATTGAAAAAATTCCTTCCTATTGTAGCCACTTGGGTAGAGAACTTCAGAAAGCACGAGCAAATCCTCAGCAAGAAAGCCACCGAGATAGAAGCCGATCTAAAAAGAAACGAATCAGGTCTGACAGATTTAGATAGTAGAATTGAAAAACAAAGAGCACGAATCCTAGAATATCAAACGGCATATCAGAAAGCTACAGCCCAATGTTCAAACTTCGATACCGACTATGAAAAACTTCAAAGAGACTCTGGCCTAACCGCGGATACTTTGAAAATTATGCTTCCAACTCTCAAAGCTAAACTTAAAGAATCTGCAACCCAAAAACAAACGTTATTCAGTGCGCTGCATGCCGCACGAGTTACTTTGAAACAAAGCGAAGATTCTCGTCCTGCAGCCTTAGTTCAAATAGAAAAAATAAAAGAGACCTTTACTCGCTGTCAACAGGAACTCCAAAAGGTCAGAGAACAACGGGAAGAAAAGGAAAGAGATTATCGGATGTTGAGTGGCGGCCGTAAAGTCCCCAGCAGTCCTGTCGTCCCGCAAAGAGCATCTCCTCCTCCGAAAACTCCAGCTCAAAAGAGAACAACACAACAACGGGAAGCATCCGTAGTGGTTGTACCTCCCCCTCCTAAACGAACTGCGATAAAAGCTCCTACTCTTTTCAATGAAATTTATCCTGCCGGAACAGAAGTTTACTACGAAAAAAGAAAAGGAATTATTCAGAGCTTCAATGAGAGCACAGGACAATTTGCCGTCCGATTTGATCAAAATGAAGTCCTTCACTTGGATAAGACGCAGCTTAGATATTTGCCTAAGGTAGGGCACAAATGCCTTGTTCGAGATATTAGAGATAAAGCATGCCGATATTACAAAGCTGAAATCGTTAGAATCGAGAGAGACCCATCTGACCCCGCCAATAACAGCAAAACCCCCCAAGTTTGGCTCCGCTGGATGGACTATGGCTATGAAGCCAGCGTAGAGCTCCGCGGATTAAATTCGATTTTACCTATCGATCCAAATGGCCCAATCACTGCAAAAATGGCCCAAGAGCCGGTTGTGTCTGAATGGGACCCGACAAAAGAAGGAACAGGCTTTTCCTTTAAAAGGGAATAGACTAGTTTTTCTTTGACGAATTCCCCCGTTTGATTTCTAATCTGGAAAAAACGGCCCAACGGGGGAGCTGGAATGAACCGCAAAGAGATGATGGCCCACCTTTCCCAAGAGTGGGACCTCATCATCATTGGCGGGGGCGCATCGGGCCTCGGCGCCGCAGTCGACGCCGCTTCACGTGGGATTAAAACACTCCTCCTAGAACAAAGCGATTTTGCAAAGGCCACTTCCAGCCGCAGCACCAAACTCATCCATGGCGGACTCCGCTACCTAAAACAGGGCAACCTCTCTTTGGTGATCGAAGCATTGAAAGAGCGAGGCCTCCTTTGCCAAAATGCGCCCCATCTGGTGAGTCCGCTCGGGTTCTTAGTTCCCAGTTATCACTGGTGGGAGGGCCCTTTTTATGGCATCGGCTTGAAAGTCTACGATTTTCTCGCGGGCAGATTGGGGCTCGAAGGCTCCCACTCGATGAATCGGGAGGAGGTGCTCCTCCGCTTGCCCACGCTCGAATCGCACGATTTGCGAGGCGGCTCTATCTACTACGACGGCCAATTTGATGATGCGCGCCTCGCCATCACTTTAGCGCAGACAGCGGCAGATCATGGCGCCGTTCCCCTCAATTACATGCGCGTTGAAAAACTGATCAAAGAAAACGGTCTCGTCGCCGGCGTTGAGGCGACAGATATGGAGAGTCAAAAACGGCACCATTTTCGCTCTAAAGTCGTCATAAATGCGACGGGCGTTTTTGCCGACCAAGTGCGCAAATTCGATAATCCCAAAGCAACCCCTATGGTCTCTCCCAGCCAGGGGGTCCACCTCATCCTCGACCGGAGCTTTATGCCCAGCGACATCGCCATCTTGATCCCGCAGACAGAAGATGGGCGCGTCCTCTTCTTTGTTCCGTGGCATCGCCATCTCATGGTGGGAACGACCGATACGCCCATGCATGAAGCCTCCCTCGAACCCAAACCTCTCGATGAAGAGATCGACTACCTGCTCAAATACTCGGGCCGCTACCTCACTCGCAAACCGACTCGGGCCGATATTCTCAGCGTCTTTGCGGGACTACGGCCGCTTGTGAAGGCCGGCGACGGCGAAAACACCGCTGCCCTCTCGCGAGACCATGTGATTCACATCTCTGAATCGGGACTCATCACCATTTGCGGGGGGAAATGGACCACCTACCGCCGGATGGCGCAAGACCTCATCGACAAGGCGATCGTCGTTGGGAATCTCCCTCCCGCGCCCTGCCAAACGGAGCATCTCCATCTGCATGGCTACCGAAAAGGGGGCAAGCACCACATTGAAGCGTGGGTTCTCTATGGCAGCGATGCAGAAAACCTGGAAAAGCTCATTCAGCAACATCCCGATTGGGGGCACCTGCTCCACCCCCGCCTTCCCTATCTCCCCGCCGAAGTCATCTGGGCCGTGCGCGAAGAGATGGCCCTGAACCTCGAAGACGTTCTTGCAAGGCGAACCCGCTCCCTTTTCCTCGATGTGAAAGCCACTCTAGAAATGGCCCCCCGTGTAGCGGCTCTCATGGCCAAAGAACTCGGCCACCCCAAATCTTGGGAAGAGGCCCAACTCGCCGCTTTTGCCGAGCTAGCTAAGAACTATTCTGGAGCTTGAGGCGAATATAAACGGATCACTGCGTCATAAATTTCTTTAAGAAGAGGGTTATTTGGTTCCGCATCACTCTCATCTTGAGCGCACTTTAAAATCTGTTCCCTATAGACTTCTGCATAACCAAACTGCAAAGGGGGCAAAATGGCAAGGAGAGAGGCCCGTTTATTTTCAATCCCTGCCGTGATTAAATGAGCGCAAATATCATCCAAATTGTAGAGCGCCTGACATCCTGTTCCAAAATCATAACGGCTTCTTTCGCGATGAAGCTGCTTCATTAAACAGATTGTCGAATCTAATTCGGCTTCCATCCATCCCTTTTCGATAAGGATTCTGCTCAATTCTCCATGGTCTAGATTGAAAAGAGCCATCTTGAATTCAAATTCAGGAAAATCTGATGCGACCTCTTCATCTACATCTCCTTCTAAGTTGAAATTTCTAAATGAGTTGAGAAATCTTCTTGCAACGGGGTCATTAGTAACTTTTTTATGAGCGAATTTTACACACATTTCAGCATTGGGGGCTTTATATTTGTTAACAATAGCTTGAAATACATCGAAACTTGCGTCGTCATTTTTCTTGATGAGTTGTTTCATTGCCAATTTCGTTAGTTCTTTTGCTTTTTTTTCGCTCACATTGGGAAGAGCCGGTAAATAGGCTAAAATCGAACATTTTTTTTATCCTTTTAGCTTGGCTTGCCTTCACTTTCATGGCGACCCTCTCACGCATTGCAACGACCACCATTTCTCTGGGAACCATCCTCTTTTTTCAAAATTTCATCAGCTGGGTTTCCATTCTTCCTTGGGTTTTCATACATGGGATCGGTTCGCTACGGACGGAGCGATTTGGCCTCATTTTGGTTCGCGGTTTCGGAGGAACGCTGGCCTTTACATTCCTCTTTCTCGCCGTTCAAAGAACTACGCTCGTCGATGCCGTCCTACTCAATAATGCTGCCCCCATTCTCATTCCATTTGCCGTCTGGATTTGGTTAAAAATCCCCATCAACCACAAATTATGGCCCGGAATTATCGCAGGATTTCTCGGAATTATTTTCATTCTGAAACCAGGCAAAGAAATTCTCAATCCAGGAGCTCTTTATGCCTTAGGCGCTGCCGTTTGTATGAGCATCGTCATGATTGCAGTGCGGCTCCTCTCCTACACAGAAAAACACCATACCGTACTTTTTTACTACTTTCTGATTGGCTCAACATTGACTTTGCCTTTCATGTTTTATTCTTGGCACCATTTAAATGGCGTTGAGTGGTGTGAAATCATTCTCATTGGCGCCCTCTCCTCATTTGGGCAGTGGACCTTCATGAGAGCCTTTCACCATGCAAAGCCTTCCCAACTGGGCCCTTTTTGCTACATGGCTGTTGTCTATTCGGGCCTGATCGAATGGCTCCTTTGGGGCAAGGTGCCCGACCACTTTGCCTGGCTCGGCATCCTCCTCGTCATCGTCGGCGGCCTCTGGACCATCCGCTTCAGCCAACCGCCCGCTCCAACCCAATGCATAAGTCATTTCAAAAAGTAAAGGCTCACCATTCGTTTTCCTCAAAAACTGACTGCCAGCGCATTACATGCTATTGGTTCGCGAAGCGTCAAGGAAACACCGGGCGTGAGCGAAGCGAACAACAGCATCGCAG
>CAYWKW010000056.1:0-11710 GCA_964458995.1 uncultured bacterium
GAAATCCACTAAGATTAAGGTCAACTCCCCCCTTTCCTACAGCTTGAACATCAGCCCCATACCATGTATGCGCAGGCAGATTCTTTTTTAAGGCATTGATAATCGATATTAATTGACTGCCGAGACAGATACACTGATCTTCAGGAAAAGACTCAGGTAGGATTAAAAGGCGGCATTTTGGATCAAACACTAATATCTCCAGTTTCTAAACGGTACAGATTTTTTTCATCCAACCAGCAAGTGTGTATGAATCTTTCATCTCTTTTTATGTCAGTATGAATTAATAGACATCCTATGGCTGGTTAAAAAGGCTTAAAGTCGCTTCTACGATGTCTTTGTTTTCGTAGTATTGGGTGATTTTGGCTCTTTCTTCTCGATAGGTTTGCTTGAGTTGCTTGGTTTCTTCCGAATTGGGGTCGCATACGCAGGAGGGATAGTATAAATCTGTCAGATCCCAGGGTTGGAGCGATCTGCATTTTCTACAGAGTTGCGCTAAATGTTCCTGATCTTCTTCTTCCCATAACCCCACCATGGGTCTCTGTTGGGGAGACAAGTTCATCTCCTTGCATTTTTGGAAAAGCCAAGCATTATCTCTCCCATATCCAAGGAGAGTTCCTATAAACCCATCTGTTTGGATGCTCCCTATAAAGGATCGCAGACGCCCGTCATCTAAAAGATCTTCTGATTGGATTCCGTGTACCTTTAGCAGCTCATGAAAATCGTCAGAGTATCGATTCACAGTTCCTACTATTTTCGCCTTATCCAAGATGGTCAAGACAACTACCCCTCCTCTGTCGCAAGCAAACAAGCAAAAACGTCTTGATGGTAACCGAGAAATATACTTGTTTAAAGTTTCCCAGCCTCTTTTGATCTTAATCTGTTCAGGATTAAATAGATAACAAATTTCATGGAAATCGGGCGGCCAAAAGCATTGAAGCAGGATCTCTGTGAGATCGCTATGGCGGACAATATTCTGAAAGGCAACCCAAGGTTTTGTATATTGATGCACCGACATAGGTTTGCTGCCCAACAGGGTGTATGCCCATGCATTTAGAAAACAAACATCTCTAAAAAAATAGTCCAGCCTTTTTTTGTCTCTCCAGGGCATTCGCAAAGAGAAGCTCTTCCCTCCACTCACACGAACAGTTACAGGCCAATATTGAACCGCAACCCAAATGATCACCAATAACGCAACAACCCCAAAAAGATACTTTTTCACTCTCTATCACCAAGGTCTAGGATGGCCACATTTTTTCCCATTCCCATAATCTCTCTGACAAGTTTTATCCCACCCGTTGTTGTTAAAATTACAAATGGGGCAAAACCATCGGTTGTGATCAGGATCTTTTCTTATATGCAACCCATTGGCCTCTGCATACAGAGCATCTACTGATATAAATTCCCCGCCGAGGTTAACAAAGATCGTATTGTGGTCAAACATAACTTGAGAAGAGTCGATGTAGACTTTTTGCGACTCTCCCTCCGCAGCAGTCCATTCAGCAGCATTCAGCTGAAATGCACAAACCATCAAAATTATGCCTATAATTTTAACCATAGGGCCTACCTTTTTAGGAGGAACAAAATAGAAAATTCCCAAATATGCTGCAAGAAATTTTTACGATTCCACTTGCTTCGCCCATCAGTTTCTGATTCTCAGGGGACAAAGCAGATTCACTCATAACCTCGAAGTCTCCCAGGGGGGATAAGCATAGCCGAGACAACAGATCTTTGCCCGATTTCCGCATGGTAAAAAATGGCGAAATCTGGATACTCATATTTGATGAAGGCTCGCTCCATTATTACTGCATGCTCCCTAGGAAATTTTCTGGAATGGTATGACTATGCAGTTTACGGCTATTTAACTTCTATTCTTGCGCGAGTCTTTTTCCCAGGCAATGATATTCATTCTCTTCTTGATACGTTACTAGTTTTTGCAATAGGTTTCTTTGCTCGTCCTCTGGGTAGTCTCATTTTTGGTTGGATCGGCGACAAATGGGGTCGCAGAGAAAGTTTGATATATTCGATTATATTTATGACTTTGCCTACAGCATTTATGGCGATTCTCCCAACCTATGCTCAAATTGGATTTTCTGCCGTAATAGCCCTAACAATTTTAAGACTTATTCAAGGAATTCCTGTGGGAGGAGAAACTGCAGGAGTTATGTGCTACCTTACTGAAATCGCCCCTCCCGGACAAAAAGCATATTTTGGAAGTTGGTCCGTTTTTGGATCTCAAATAGGTTTCGTTATAAGCAGTTTAGAAATTTACTTCTTTGAAAAATCAATGGATCCAATCTTCTTCGCAAAATGGGGCTGGCGCCTCTCCTTTATTTTTGGAGCTATGCTAGGCTTATTGGCATGCTATTTGCGTGTCAGATTGCATGAAACACATGCTTTTCAAGAAGTTGTAAACAGCCATCACATCCTTAAAAATCCAGTAACAGCTTTATTTAAAAACTATAAAATCAGAGTTCTATATGTTTTCTTCCTTTCTTGTGTTACTTCTGGCGCTTTTTATATTATATACTTTTTCTCAGTATTTTTTTTAACAGACGTCATGAAATTGGATTTTTACAAAACCTTACTTACTAACGCAGCAATACTTACTTTATCCTCCGTATGTTTGCCTTTATTCGGCAAATTGGCAAATCGCTGGGGAATAAAAAAACCATTTATTATAAGTTCTCTGGCAACAATCCTTCTCCCTTACTTCATGTTTTATTTTGCCTCGCAAAAAGATATATTCTTCACATTTTTATTTTACATAATTCTTGTATTATTTTTAACAGTAAACTATGCTTTACTCCCGACTTTAATATCAAAATTATTCCCAACACCCGTCCGCTTTACGGGGGTCGGTATAGGATATAATGCTTCAAATGCTATTTTTGGAGGCCCCGCGCCTTTTTTGTGCTTATTTCTCATAAAGCTCACTGGAAGCAATTTAGCACCAGCATTTTACTTTATTTTTCTAGGCGCGATTAATTTAATACCTTTCCTTATAAAAGACCCCGTCATCAACAACATCGATTAGGGAATGTCTAAAAATTACTCATATTAATCGCAATGACAAATTCAAATTGAGGTCTGATTCCAGACACTATTTAAGGTGTGCGTAAAACCACTCCAAAAGATATGATTGAACTTATTCACTCTCTGGTGATGCAAAAATAATTTTTAACCCTGAAAAAACATGATGAATCAAAACATCAATCAATCATACGATCCTGGTTTGGAAGTAACTGGCGATCATTGGATCAAATTGCATCGAAATGAAAATCTTTTCGTTGAAAATGAGTTCCTTAAAACAATTGGCACAAACGTTCTCTCTTCATTAAACATTTCTCAATATCCCGATTCAAACTGTGTAAGCTTAAGGAAAAAATTAGGGGACATTTACAATATTGATCCTGATAATGTGTTCATTGGAAATGGATCAGATGAAATTTTGTCTGTTTTGCTGCAATATTTAAGATCCCATTTTTCAGAAGCAGTTACTCAAACAATTACTTACAGAATATATCCTATACTCTTGCAAAAGTATAAATACAAACATCTTACCTTAGAAGGTGCCTCTAAAGAGCGGTTATGCATCATTGACTCACCAAACTCTCTTACAGGAGAGGTAAGACAATTAGGTGGCATACCATCAGGTTTTTTAATTTGGGACAATGTTTATGGTGAATTTGCAGAGGAGCAATTAAATTTAAGCTCAATGAATTCATCTACTGCCATAATACGCTCTTTCTCTAAATTTTATGGGCTAGCAAATTTAAGAATCGGTTATTGTTTTGCCGACAGAGAAATCATAAAAGAACTAATGAAGATAAAAGATATTTATAATGTGAATGGTTTTGCCCAAGAAATGGCAACCAGGGTTCTTGAACACAAACATCTTTTTGATTCCCTGATTCCTGAAATCAAAAAAGCTCGAAATGAACTTCAAAAGGGATTGAAGTCCTTGGGATTTGCGGTTTCAAACTCACAAACAAATTGTCTTTGGGTAACGCATCCAAACATTTCAGCTCAGACTCTCAAAAAACATCTTGAAAAATCTTACATTGCAGTACGATGGTATCCGGAACCAAATCTCAGTGACTTTCTTAGGATAACAATTCCACCCCTACAAGTAGTAAACTACCTGCTTGATGTTATCAAACAGGGCCCTTGAAAATTCGGTTAGAACTAAATCCCCTTTCTGGTGCAAAGAACAACGTGAGGCCAAATCAATGAATACAGGCCCTCTCGATATTCGATATCTAAAAAGTCTGCCACATTTTTTAAACATTTATCTGGTGTCGATCTTATCATTGCATGAATCTTGTAAATAAAATAGCCGATGTCCTCTCTTTTAGAAAAATTTAACGGAATGTTAACGTCATAAAAGAACGGTTTTTCAAAACCTGAAATATAGCAAAGAGAATCAGCGAATTCTCTTGTTAAAAAAGCTACCTCATGGCCTGTTGCACAATATTTGGCAACATGCAAATCAAAGTGTTTAGCCAAATCAGACCCCGCATAGACATCGGAAATGATAAGTCTTCCACCTGGCTTAAGGAGGGAATATATATTATTAAAAGATCTTGTTTTATCAAGAATATGATGAAAGCAACCAAAAGCCCACACAGCATCGAATGAATTATATTCCAAAGGATCCTCCCCGATTGCCAATGTATCGGCCCCAGCAACAACCAACTTAATATTTTGTTCAGGCGCAGAAGGTATGTTAAGCAACTGCTCTGGCGAAGGATCTGAAGCAACAAGTGTCCCAGGAAAAATTTGTTGAGCAATATATTGAGAGTAGAACCCAGTACCAGCTCCAATTTCTAAAATTTTTTCACCAATCTTTGGATTCAAATATTCCATCAGCATTTCCCTCTCTTCCAAACGAGCCATCGGCATTTCCAACATAATTTCATTGTAATATTGCGAACGAATGCCGCTGAATTCAGCTTGAATCATTTGAGCTTGAGTCATAATTCCCCCTTAAAAAGTTTTTTCACTTCACCTATTTTTTTGTAAAAATCAAGGCTTGTTAATAAAGCACTCTTTTTCTTTTAAATTGAGCATACGCATTTATATGTTTTTGATGAAGAAAAAATTTTTAAGATTTTGCAAAGAACGCTAAGAGGCCTATCTAAGAGTGGCGTATTGCATAACCTCTGTTAAGTAAGACGCTTAGCCACCCGAAGGGTTGGGGCAGCGGGGGCCTCTCCCGACTGGCCAGGCTAAACGTTTGATGTACAAAACTATAGGACGCAAATATGACTGAAAACGGCATGAAATCTAGGGAATCAAGCAAAATCAACCGTGGATAAAGATTGACTGCGTTGAAAATCCTATAGGGAGAAGTTGAGAAAAATCCCCCAAATATATATTCAGAAATTATCGAAAGACTTGATCCTGAATCACTAACACAAAATCTAGAATTGGTTTTCCGTAGAGCCCTCGCAAGAGATGAGGTTTTATTTATTGAGAGTTGCGATTCAGAAGTGATCCCTTTCCCCGGAGAAATGGAATATTGGCTACTCATCCAAAAAGATTTCGAGTTTGTTTTAAAGCATGCTAATCCATCATCCCGTTTATATATGTCAGCTAAGATTCATAAGGATATATTTGACATTCTCTTGAACTATCCAAATAATTGTGAAATGTGTGGCCTCGTCTTTAATGAACTCAAAGATTCCTGTTTAAGAAAATGGGCTACGAATAAAGAACTAAGCGGAAATGAACTACGGGAAAATATTTTTCAAAATTTGCAAAATTGCTCTGATGCTCAGGATTCATTAATGGAATATGTTCTTCTTTGCCAATCCAACCCTGATTTTGCTCTTGGATATTTGAAGCCCGATACTTTTGAATTTAAATGAGGGGCTACTTCTGATGAACACGATTTTCAAGATGAGGATGAAGATGATCAAACCCCAACGCTGTATTATAAAATAGAAATGGGTCTAAAAATGGACTCTTACTTTCAACGATGGGACGAGATTTAAATGATTTGCAAATTTTGAGTAAAGGTTCTCCCAACTGGCCAGTCTAAGCGATTGATGTACAAAACTATGGGACGTGAGTGTGACTGAGAACAGTGTAGGAATCAACTAGTGAAGCGGGGCAATCGTAGATCAAGATTGAAGGCCTGTACCAGGATTGTCGGGAATGAATTGTAACACCAAACGAGCGAACTTTTGTAGGTGAAGCACGAAATCTCTAACTGACAATGGTAGGTGTCGCAATTCTTCGGCTGAAAAATAAATACCTTCCTTATCCGTAGGCCCAGAACCTAGATCACCAAATAACTTGTAAACTTTGCTAGGAACGTCGTTCGCTTTTTCTTTGTGATAATCCAATACAACACGCAACGCATCACTAGCCATTCCAAAATATGCATGGTAAATCACATCCCCATTAGAATCAAGAGATGGCTTCGATCGGAAAAGACTGCGCACCGTCCGCTGCCACTCCGAACAACTAAAAAGTGCTTTTATTGCATTGGATATGCGAAAAAAAAGATACCTCATCTTCGCAGAACAGCTGTCGTCCGAGGGCCCAGAATAATGAATAATACACTCCCGAACTTGCTCTTGAACCTCGGGCTTGAGACTCATTGCAGCTAAAAGTTTACTCGCTGCAGGACTTAAATGTAGTGGCTCCATACTTTCCCTTTTTTGGAGCTATTGTACCACGGGTGGAGGAAAAAAACGAAAGTAAAGAAATCTTATGCGGGTAATAAATTCTTTAGCAGGAGTTGGCGGACGAAGGGGTGAGAAGAATGGCACCGTTTTGGATGATGACGCCGTAGGCGCTTTGGCGGAGGGGTGCTTGCATGGGGCGGAGTTGGTTCCGCCCCGGTGTGACAAAGACAGGGATTGACGGCTACCACCAGCCTCTAGGAAAATAACCGCCACCTGCTGCCGGCGGGGGCGGAGTGAGTTCAGCGACTCGGCGTTGGAGGTCGTCACGCTGGGTCTGGAAACCGTCGCGTTCTCTGGTGCGCTCCTGGAGCGTGAGGTTGAGTTGGACGTTTCTGCCGTTGAGCGTGTTGGCGAGAGCATTGAGCGCTTGGTTGGCTTGATAGCTATCGTCACGCTCTTTGGTAAGGGTGGCAACGTTGGCAGAGAGGCTGCCGTTGGCTTGCTTTAGCGCGTCGATTTTTGGCGCATAGTGCGGATTGCCTAGCTTGCGCGAAATGCTGTCAAACACTCTTTGAAACGATCCCTTGACGAAGGTATAGGCGGTAGAGAAAAAGCCACAGATGGCTGCGATGATGCGCTGAATGAGATTTTTGAGGCATCCAGTGACCTTCTCATAGGCTTGGACAGCTTTGGCAAAAACTCCCTGAGACTGACCTTGCGGTTTTGTCTGTTGGGTGGGGAGCGTGTTATGTACGGGCGTTGCCGCCGTTACTGAGGTTGTACTCATAAGACTCCTATTGTTCTATTTTTGAGATGGGTTGCGAAATTCAGGTGGTGGTTTGTAAAAAAGTCCGGGCATAAGCTTATCAAGAATATTATACATAAGAGGGTGGGTTAGGAATCTTTCGATGGCTGATTTGGGTGGGTTCCGGAGTTCGGCCAGGATAGCACGGTTTTCTTCAGAGAGTTGTCTTAATTGTCCTTGAAGCTGTTTGTCGCTTTCGACGGCTCTTTGCAGTGCATCTGCGAGGGTGGCCTTCTGTGCGCGCTCTTGTTCGACTTGCCGAGAGAGAGCGGCGTTTTCGGCTTGGGAGGCTTTTTGCAGCTCCACAAGGCGAGTGAATTCTTGGATACTCCTATCTAAACGATCGGTGAGGAGCTGAACTTGCGCTTGAGATGCGGCAAGCTGCCGCTCGCAACTTTCACGGCGTTGCCGCTCTGCGAAAAGTTCCCCATCATGCTGCCCTTGCTGTGCGTTGAGAGCAGTGCGCGCGGCGCTGAGTGCGCGCCCTTGTTGTTGATTCTGTTCATAGAGGCCTGCGATAAGCTCTGCCCGCCTTTCGGGATCGGATTCATTAATGGCTTTGAGAAAGTCTGGATTAGCTGCAGATATAGAGTGTGCCGGGGCTGCCATGTTATACCTTCACTGGTTGGTAATTGGGTCTCGGAAAAAGGGAATGCAAATGAAGCGCTTGCTGAACGCGTTCTAGGTACTCGTCGAGTTGCTCGAGAACGTCGTCTAAAGTGCGGAACGGAATTTGGGCGGAAGCATCGCCTGGAAAATGGCTTTGACAGTGTCGAAATTGTTCACGTGCCCCTGCAATTCGCTGGCGGAGAACCGGGATTAGTTCTCTTATTTCGTGATCGAGTGCCGTTTGCTGCTGAGGGGAACGTTGGGGGAGCTGCGCGCAGCCGGCGGCGATGGAGCCAAGCCGCTGATCGAGTTCGCGGCTGTTTTGCATTTGTGAGCGGAGGACGGTGAGCTCTTGCTGAAGGCGCGCGCATTCGGTTTGCAGGGCTGTGTCGCGAACAAGGGTTAAGGCCATAGCAGAGGCCGATGTATTTCGTTGGGTTGTCAGTGCGTCAAGCTCTTTTTTTAGAGCTTCATTTTGTTGGATGATGAGATCGCGCTGACGGACAACGGCTGCCTCGCGATCGGTAATGTTGGTTTGATTGCGGGTGAGCGATTGGGCGAGCTTCTCGTGGGTGGCAGCGAGCTGCTCGAAGGGAGCCAGACGGGAATTTTCAAGACGTAGCTTGTTGTTCTCTTCAGATACGGTAGAGAGCTGCTGGACGGTAGCGTGAAGAGCTCGGTTCTCGGTTGTGAGATCGTTGATTTTTTTGCGGATCTCCTGTTGACGCCAGGCCTCTTTAATGCTAGCCCAAATATTGGAAACGCGAAGAAAAATGATCTCCGCTTTGGCTCCAAGTGAGGGGTGAACCCAATTGAGAATGCGGAAAAAGAGAAGGCTGATCGCATCTGAGCCCTTCTTAACACCCGTAACAGTCGCACTCCAGGCGCGAGAGCAAAACTCTTTCGCGCGATCAAAGACAGGCTTGGAGGCTTGAGGGACGCGATCGGGTTGCTGCTCCGTTGCCTGGGTAAGCGCTGGGGTGGATGCGTGTACGGCTCCAACGACAGAAGTGGACATATGTTTACCTTACGTTAAGAAAAAGTATGGTAAACAAATTCTTTATTTTACTTAAAGAATTATTTTAAGATTCGTTGGGAAAGCTGGTGCAGCTCATCGAGAAGAGGCTGGGGCATGTGGGCGCCAAAGAGTTTAAAATAGCTGGCGAGTTCTTTGGTTTCTGATTGCCAGGCGGCGCGGTCGATGGCAAAAAGACGTTTGAGGTCGACGGTTAGGCCCGAGGTGTCGAGCGTAGTGGGGATGTAGCCAAGGGGCGTTTTTTCTGCGGGAGCTTGATCGGACGTGCGCTCAAAAATCCACTTGAGAATGCGACTGTTTTCCCCAAAACCGGGCCAGAGATAATTCCCTTTTTCATCTTTGAGAAACCAATTGACATAGTAAATGCGGGGCATTTTATTGGATCGTTTGCCCATGTCGAGCCAGTGATTGAAGTAATCGCCCATGTTGTAACCACAAAAGGGGAGCATGGCAAAGGGATCGTGGCGCAGTTTGCCAGTTTCTCCTTTGGCTGCGGCCGTGGTTTCTGAGGAGACGCTGGCGCCGAGAAATGTGCCGTGCTGCCAATTGAAGGCTTCAAAAATAAGCGGAATGACAGAATTGCGCCGTCCGCCAAAAATAATGGCAGAAATGGGGACGCCTTTGGGGTCGTCCGCTTCGGGATCGTAGATCGGATTCTGTCTGGCCGCTACGGTGAAGCGGGAATTGGGATGCGCGACGGGTTTGCCAGAATGGGGATCCCACTTCTCGCCAAGCCAAGAGATGAGGTTGGGCGGCGGCGGGCCGTTCATTCCTTCCCAATAGACGTCTTTGTCGGGAGTGAGGGCGACGTTGGTGAAAATCGTATTGCGGCTGATGGTGCGCATGGCGTTGGGATTGGTTTTCATCGATGTGCCGGGCGCTACACCAAAATAGCCAGCTTCGGGATTGACGGCATAGAGCCTTCCGTCGTCGCCAAAACGCATCCAGGCAATGTCGTCGCCGACCGTTTCGGCTTTCCAGCCGGGAAGAGTGGGTGTGATCATGGCGAGATTGGTTTTGCCGCAAGCACTCGGGAAGGCCGCGCAGATGTATTTTTTCTCGCCCTGGGGATTGGTGATGCCGAGAATGAGCATGTGTTCGGCGAGCCACCCTTCATCGCGCCCCAAAACGCTGGCGATGCGTAGAGCAAGACATTTTTTGCCGAGAAGAGCATTGCCTCCATAGCCGCTGCCATATGACCAAATGGACCTTTCTTCGGGAAAATGGGCGATGCAGCGGTGGGCGGGATTGCAGGGCCAGGCAACATCTTTTTGCCCCGGTTTGAGGGGAACGCCAACAGAATGGACGCCGGGTACAAACTCCCCTTTCAAATGAGCGAGGGCGGGCTTGCCCATGCGGGTCATGATCTTCATATTGAGGACAACGTAGGGAGAATCGGTGATCTCAAAGCCGATTTTCGAATGGTCCGATCCGAGCGGCCCCATGCAATAAGGGATGACGTACAGGGTGCGCCCTTCCATGCAGCCAGCGAATAACTTTTGGATGCGCTGATGCATCTCGACTGGATCGATCCAATTATTGGTGGGGCCCGCATCCTCCTTCCGCTTGGAGCAAATGAAGGTGTTTTCCTCAACGCGCGCGACATCGTCAGGGTGGGAATGGCACCAAAAACTGCCGGGGCGCTTGAGAGGCACAAGAGTCCCTTTTGCAACCATTTCAGAGGCAATACGGTTATATTCCTCTTCCGATCCATCGCAAAGATGAACTCGCGCAGGCCGGCAAAGGGCCGCTATTTCATCGATCCACTGCTCGTATCGCATGGAAATTAAAGTGGTTTTTTCTTTTTAAATTTGTCGAGGTATTCGAGTGCTTTTCCGGTGCCTAAGCATACAGCGAGGAGAGGGTTCGGTGCAACAAAAACAGGGAGGCCGGTTTCTTTAATGAGGGCTTTGTCGATCCCTTTCATAAGGGCGCCGCCGCCTGCGAGGACCATGCCGCGCTCGACAAGGTCGGCTGCGAGTTCGGGGGGGCACTTTTCGAGGGTGAGTTTGACGCTTTCGATGATCTGCTGAATGGGTTCGGCAAGACATTCGCGGATTTCAACAGAGTTGATCCGCTTGGTAATGGGCAGCCCTGCGACTTGGTCGCGGCCGCGCACTTCCATCTCGAGCTCGTTATTCCCGAGCGGATAGGCAGACCCGATGGTCATTTTGATCTCTTCCGCCGTGCGGGGGCCAATCATCAGATTGTAGGTGCGACGCATGTAATTCATGATGCAATCGTCAAACTCGTCACCGGCAATGCGGAGAGAGCGAGATTCGACAATACCGCCGAGAGAGATGATGGCGATTTCCGTTGTACCGCCGCCGATGTCGATGATCATGTTGCCCGAGGGCTCGTGCACGGGAAGGTCAACGCCGATGGCAGCTGCCATGGACTCTTCAATGAGGACCACTTCTTGCGCGCCTGCATGGAGGGCCGAGTCTTCGACGGCCCGCTTTTCTACGCCGGTGATGCCAGAAGGGACGGCAATGAGAATGCGGGGGCGGAAAATGCTGCGGGCGGGGGTAACACGCTTGATAAGGGCTTTAAGCATCCCTTCCGTAATCTCAAAATCGGCAATCACGCCATCTTTCATGGGGCGCACTGCGTGGATTTTGCGCG
>CAYWKW010000057.1:0-11685 GCA_964458995.1 uncultured bacterium
AAGAGCTAGCGGATTAAAGCCAGCCGGCAAGGCGGCTATTCGGGTGTTAGAGAGGTTAAGCCTTTCAAGAGCTAGCGGATTAAAGCCAGCCGGCAGGGCGGCTATTCGGGTGTTAGAGAGGTAAAGCACTTGAAGAGCTGGCGGGTTAAAGCCAGCCGGCAAGGCGGCTATTCGGGTGTTAGAGAGGTCAAGCATTTGAAGAGCTGGCGGATTAAAGCCAGCCGGCAAGGCGGCTATTCGGGTGTTATAGAGGTAAAGCCTTTGAAGAGCTGGCGGATTAAAGCCAGCCGGCAAGGCGGCTATTCGGGTGTAGGAGAGGTCAAGCATTTGAAGAGCTAGCGGATTAAAGCCAGCCGGCAAGGCGGCTATTTGGGTTCTGGTGAGTATGAGGGTTTGCAAGTTCTTTAGCAAATTAATTTCCGGAGGTAAATAGCTTATACCTGAGTTTTCTAAATTAAGCACTGTTATACCGTCGAAAATCTCTGGATTTCCGTTCATCCATTCACGTATAGCTCTTGCTTTCTCTGTTGGATCTTCTGGAAGTTTGGGATGCTTTCCCTCCGGAATTTGCTCAAGCAAATGAGAGAAAATAATAACAAGGTCATGATCCATGATTCTCTGGATTCTCTGAGCCACGGAGGCAAATGAGATGGTGGGAGCGACCTCTAATCCATAAACCTCTGCTATCTTGGTAACCTCCTGAAAAATCTGATGCACCCTCGCAATCGCACGAATCTCCTGATCCGCTATCGCAATCGCCCTATCCTCCGCCATTGCAATCGCACTTTGATCACCCACCGCAGGAGGAATGAGATTCACAAATGCTTCCTCATTGTTGGTCAGCCAGAGTTGACAGGCTTCTCCTAATTTGGCCCGACGAACTATAGGAGAAGGAATTGAGGGCGACAGAGGCCGCTGCCGCAACGCCATTTCTAATAAAGAGGGACAAGATGAAACCATGATAGATCCTATTTTTTATTTGTGATTTAAATTATACATAATAAAAATTAAAAACTAAAGCTTAATACACATGTAATAATCCCGAAATTCCAGGAAGCAAAAAAAAGGGGGGCGTGTCCGAGTCCGTGTCCGAGTCCGAGCGCCGAAAAGAGGAGGAAGAGAGGGGGCGGACACGGACTCGGACACGGACTCGGACACGGACACGGACACGGACACGGACTCGGACTCGGACTCGGACTCGGTGTTATTAGAATGAGATGTGTTGTGGCTCAAGTGGCCCCATATCTTGGAGGGGATGGAGGTCGAGGTTCTTGAGGGAATCGGGATCTTTCTTCGTGATCATGCCGCTGACGTTGTAGATGGAAATCGCCAGGTAGATGGTTCCCGCAATGCCATAGAGGACGAAGGGAAGGGCGCCTGCTGAGAGGAAGGTCATTACACACATCGCTGCAAAACTGATGAGGGCCGCTATAAAGCCGAGAATGTAGAGGGCCATCTTAGCCTTGTTTTCCCTTTGGATGGTGTCGAGCATGATGGTCGCGTCTTTAATGCCTTCAGCTTGGGTTTCAAGAGAATTGAGTTTATCGAGAAGCGCATTGGCTTGGGTGAGGATAAGATGAAGGCTCAAATGGCTCGTTCTTCGCTTGAGATGTTTGACCTTTGTTTCAGTTAGATCGGAGATCTTTTGTTGGAGAAGTTTCTCTTTTTGCTCCGGGGTCCATTCGGGATGACTCTTCTCAATTTCTGTTTGCAGCTGCGCCTTTTCCTCAGGTGTGACAGAGACGGCGTCTTTCAGAAATTGTAGAGCTCCTCGCAGTTTTTCGACTTGAGTGAGATTCTTGTTTTCCAAGTATTCATTGAGGCGCTCATTGAAGCGATAACAGCGGTAAGCGCCCAAAGAAGAAGAACCCATTGCTAGGAGCGAACCGATTCCAAAGAGAACATTCGACGCATCGAGAAACCCAGATGCAAGTGGAGCCGAAACAAAGGAATCGAAAATCTTCCCTGAAAGATAAGCAAAGGATGCAGTTGTACAGATAGCTCCCGATGCGATGCGGGCAGCTGCCCGCCTCTCCCCTTCCCCATCCCCTACGATTTTCGAGCGTTTTAACTCGGTAATCCCCCCATCGAGTTCCCGTATGGCAAAGAAGGTCCAAAACATGCCCGCATAGTAACCGAGGTGATTTACAATAGGATCTTCAGGACCCACCATGGGAATCGCAAAGAGGAAGTTGCGAGTCACCGAAAGGGTATCTTCCGCTAAACGCATCCCTGCAAGAATATGTCCGTTCGTGCCGGGAATGGCGTCCCTGTTCATGTCGACGATGATTTTTTGAGTGGCCTTATCTCGAATCTCTTCTTCTCTAGGGCTCATGCCCGTACGGGGCAAATGGCCCGTATGTTGGTGGTAGCGGTAGAGCTTCTTGATGGGTTCAAGTTCAGCTCCATTTTCAACAACGATTCGCCTCTCGCCCAACTGAAGGGTCGGAATCTGGACATCCATTTTTAAACAGAAAGAGAGCTCTTTCCCACCGAGATTGGGAGAGCGATTCGAAATAAAATTTGATAGACAGAGTTCGGCCTTTCTCTTCAAAAGCGGAGGAATTTTTTGACTATCGAGCTGATAAGGCCCAACATTCAAACGATCAATTTGAACAGATAAACCCACAATAACACCACATTAACCGGTATTATTATAATCTAAATGCTATATATTAATATATAAACGAAACAATTTTAATGAATGTTAATATTAATTGGAATCGGAGTCTGAATCAACTCGGCTTTAAGGGGCTCGATGTCCATGCGCTCTACCTTGACATTGCTGATGACTGAGTCAGCCGCAGTCAGTTTGCAATACTCGTCATAGTCAACTTCACTTCCAACTGCATCGAAATAGGCCCTGAATTCTTCTTGTTCTTTACGAAGCTGGTATGCATTTAAATAGAGCCATTTGAGCCATGCTTTCATTTGTTGAGCTTTTTCATCATTGAGTGCTGGATTTGCCACAACTGCTTTATACGCTTCATAGGCGTGATACAAATGATCATTGTCTTTCTTCACGGGCTGAGCTGCATAATCAACCATGTCAGAATAGGTCACGCCCTTTAAGAATGGGGGTGGATTTACGAATTCAGTAGCCGCTTTGTCTAATCGTTCCCTCTCAACCTGTGGCGATAAAGGTTGGGGTAGAGCAGAGGGAGCTGATGTATCTTCGGCTGGATCTGTTTCGGCAGCTGCGTCGGCTTTTCCTGTAGATGTGTCCGTTGGTTTTTTGGCCTGCGGCACGCCTTCTTCTGCTTCTTTAGCTTCTTCATTTGCCTTATTCATAGCAGCGATTTCTTCGGCAGTGATACGTTGCGGCTGAATGACCAACTTTGCTCTTGGATCGGAAGACCAATCCATTCTCGCCTCAGGAAGGAGCAGTTGATGGATCCGGCGGGCGCCATCGACAATGGCTGTGTGGCCGCTTGCAATCAAGTCCTGGATCGTGGAGCCCATATGGCTTTCACAGGTTTCTGGATCGTCGCGATAGATGACTTTGAATTTAGTTGGATCTTTGAAATAACTAAAGATGTTGCTGGCTAGGGCCTGAATTTGAGCGAGCGCCGGTCCAGAAAACTTTGTGTGCTCATTGAGTGCGATTTCGTTGCCATCCTCGTCCCATCTCCAAATGCGGATGTCGTAGCGTTTCCCATCCTGAAACCGGACCCCTTTGAGAATCAGACACTGTCCATCTGTTTTGGCAATAATGGGACGGGGAGCCCCGGTGCCTCCAGAATGCCCAGAGCCAGCTGTTCGAAAGGATTGGGGTAAAACAGGTCTAGTAGTTGCCATTGAATTATTATTATAAAATTTTAGGATAATTATATCAAAAATTTGTGTTTCAAACAATTCCCAAACAATATTTTAAATAACGTTCTAAATAACTGTGTGTTAGTGTATTAGAGTTTTTCCTATTCGTGTCCGAGTCCGAGTCCGAGTCCGTGTCCGAGTTCCGACCTTCTCTCTTCCTCCTCTTTTCGGCACACGGTCTCGGACTCGGACTCGGACACGGTAAATTAACCCCTAACCCCTTGCGTGGATATTGCCCTTTGATTAAGGTGGGCCTATGAACCTATCCGCAAATTATATGGATTCATGAAGAAAAGCGATATCATTCCTAAGCATGCTGAGTCGTTCCGTTCGGTCCTTATTTTTGGCCCTCCGGGGTCAGGAAAGGGCACTTTGGGGAAGTTTTTAAGCAGCGCTGGGAACCACTTCCACCTCTCTTCGGGCGATATTTTCCGGGGTCTTTCCCCTGAATCGCCTGCGGGCAAGCTCTACCATAGCTATGCGGGGAAGGGGCTTCTTTTGCCCGATGAGGTGACCCTCCAAATCTGGCACCATTACGTCCATGGTCTTATTGCGACAAATCGCTACTTCCCTTCCCAGCAGCTATTGCTTTTGGATGGGATCCCGAGGACCCAGCATCAAGCAGATCTTTTAGATAAGTATATTGAGGTTGAGGGGATCATTGTTTTGGAAGTGGGCAATATAGAAGAGCTCATTAAACGATTGCAGAGGCGCGCCATGATCGAGAAGAGACATGACGACATGGATTCCAAAATCTTGCGGACGAGAATGGAGGTCTATGAAAAGGATACGGTGAAACTTTTAAAACACTATCCTAGAAAGCTCATTTCTCGTTTTAACGCCAATCAAAAGCCTTTGGAAGTGCTCCGGGATGTCCTAGTTGGCCTCAGCGACCTCCTCACCCATCAATAATAACAAAAAAAAGACCCCCAGTTTCCTGGAGGTCTTATGTTTAGTTTTAGAGACTAAAGTTTCAGCTTACTTCGCTGCAGGAGCGACCTTTCTAATAGAAGGCACTTTGCTCCAAAGCCAACCAGCTGATCCAGTGATCGGATAAGCTAATTGCCCACCTAATCTTCTAGCCCTTTGCGCGATTGTTGGGCGCACGATTGGCTTAGACGCTGGGTCCCCAGCTTTATCAGCCGCAAGAATCGCATCTACTTCAGCCAAGTTGCCTGTCTTGTCAACGTTGACTACAGGAGCGTGCGTTCTCAATCGAGCAATCACGCCTCTAAGAAGTAACAGATCGTGTTGTTTATTCAAGCCTATTTGAGTCTCGAATACTTTCTTCTCAAGAGTATTGACTTCTTTGCGATTTGCCTCTTCCAACTTATCTTTGTTGTTTTTCGCATACACATTGTAGACTGCGATGAGGCGAATCAACTTATCATGCTGCGTCTTGATCTTCTCAGAAATAGCCGCCATTTCTTCAATTTTCTTCAGAAGTTGTGGCGTCAAATCACCGAGTTGCTTGATCATGGCGATCGTTTCCATACCATAACCATCTCCTAACTCTTTCATTTGTTGTTCTTTCTGAGCATCCGTCAAGGCTTTCGAGCTAGAAATGCGATCTACATCAGCTTCGTATACAGCAGCAGCTTCAAGAACTGTCATTGTTCTTTCTTTAACAGTTACTGTTGTTTCTCTGATCTTTGTTCGAAGAGCTGTGATCCTCTCACGTTCAGCTTCTAATTCAGCATGCGTTTTGAATTGAGTATCCAATTCAGCTTGCTTTTTCGCGATGACGTCGAGAAGTTCTTTGAATTTACCGAGCAAAGAAACTTGGTCTTCCGCTTTTTTCACAGATGCAACTCTTTTTGCTTCCGCTTCTTCAGCAGCTTGCTTTGCTTTCAACTCAGCTTCTTCCTGAGCTTTTTTCTGAACTTGCACGTCAGCTTCTACAGCGTCTTTAGCCGCGTTGAGCTGTTTCTTAGCTTGAACAAAGAATTCGGTCCGGTCTTTAGGATCGAGCTTTTTCTCCTTGATCAACTGATCAGCCGCTTTACCGAGCTGTGCATCAATAATAGCGTCTCTTGCTGCTGGAGTTTTTGCTTTAGAAATCATTTCTGCTTTAGCAATATCTTTTGCAGCGGCAGCAGCTAATTGTCCAACAGTGGGACGTGCGCCTTTGCCGATTTCGTCAGCTTCTTCAGCTGTTACAAGCTTGTTATTTTGCGCTGCATCGAGGAACGCTTTCTCTGCTTTCTGCGCGGCGACAATACCTGATTCCAGGCCTTGGGCGTAGACTGCAGGCGCTAGCTCTTGAACGACTTGCTTTGCTTGTGCTGGAGTGATGATCTTTTGATCAACGCCCGATTTCAAGGCTGCAGGTACATCTGTTTGCGCTTTTGCAATTGCGATGAAACGGTCAGGAATCGTTTTACTGTCAGCGAGAACATCTAAGAATTCATGGAATGCGAAATCGCGCAAAAAAGGATGGGGTCCTTTTCTCTCAACTTTGTTTTCGACATACAATTCGTCTTTTGCTGTCTCAGCAATGAAGCCATCTACTTTTGCTTTTGCGGCTTTTAATTGGGCAGCAAAGTCTTCTGTTCCAGAAGCGTTGCGCGCAACGTATTCATCAACCAGTTTCACGAGCTCGTTTTGGGCTGCGCTAATTCGTTTTTCACCATTCAATGCAGCGGGAGAGCTGAAGCTTCCGTTTGTATGGAAGTAGCCGCCATTGAGGGCTTTGTAGCCATCAATGAGTTTTTTCACTTGCGCTTTCATTGCTTTCTCAGACTGCTGATTCATTTCTTCAGTAGTGAGAGTTTTTGGCGTCGTGTAAGCCTTATAAGTAGCGTTTACCTTATCGGCAACAGCTTTAACACCCGATGATACTTCATCAATCAAGCTCCAGCTCTTACCAGTAAAAATTTTACCTACTGATTCAACCTTGTTACCCACTAAATAGCCAAGACCTCGGCCCAAATCGACGAGTGCTGTTAATACAACGGGGAGAACGAACAGAACAGAGAGAACTCTGACTGCCCAAGTTCTTGTCTGAGAATGACCTTCTTGGTGGTAGAAAAGACGTCCGGTATTCCACTCGAACTTTCTTTCAGTAGCATTTTCTTTAACTGTACCGGTTACTTCAACAGGAGTAACGGGCTTTTCAACAGGTGCATCACCTTGAACTTTTGGCATAGTGCCTCCAATTAATATAGTTTAATTCTAATGTTATATTTTATAAATTCGTGAATATTTTAATACAAACATATTAATAAATCAATCTTAATTACAAACAAATAAAAATGTTATGATATTAAAATTTCAAATACATAAAAACATTAGTTAATTTGATTAAAATCCACCCTAGTTTTATACTGAAAAATGTAATAATAAATTAATAAATGGTGTTTTTATGGATGTTAATAAAAAATTAGCTTCATTAGAAAGTTTAGTTGACCATCTTAAAACTGAACTAACAAATCTAAATCAAATTTTAATTGACTGTGGGTTTTCTGAAGGGATTACTACCTTAAAGCAAGCCGTTGCCGATTTCCTTAAAGGAATTTCTTAGCTATCCCCTCCATGCTTGTGTTTTTTGGGGGATATTAGTAAATTAGAGTGCGACTATGGCTAAGATTATTTTTGAAGAGACGAAGGAAGAGGCGGACCTGCCCGACGACTCCCCGATTGCCGAAGCCTGTGAGCAGGCTGGGGTCCCTTTTGCCTGCACTGAGGGCGTCTGTGGGACCTGTGTCATTGAAGTGACCGAAGGGATGGGAAACCTCACCGATTTCAATCAAGCGGAGGCCGACTTCTTGGGCGATCTCGATAAAGAGAGATTGGCTTGCCAGTGCAGGATCAAGGGCGGCTGCGTAAAAATCAAATTTTAATAGGTACACATGGAACAAAAAATCACTCGCGAAATGACTATTGATGAAATTTTCAAGAAATTTCCTCATAAGAGCCCGAAATTGGCTCAAGAGATGACCAATGCGGGGCTTCATTGCGTGGGCTGCTCAGCTTCTACCTGGGAGACAGTTGAAGCGGGCATGTATGGCCATGGAATGAGCAATGAGCAGATTGAAGGTCTGCTGAAGCGGCTCAATCAGATTCTCGCCGAGGAGGAGGACCTAAATACGGTTACCATCACGGAGCGGGCTGCTACGAAGTACAAACAAATACTTGAAGAGGAAGGGAAAGCTGGCTGGGGAGTCCGTTTTGGTGAGCGGGCCGCTGGATGCAGTGGTTTTGAATACTTCCTCGATTATTCAGAGAAGGCGAAGCCGGGCGATCTCGTCCTCGAATCGCAGGGGATACAGATTCATCTTCACCACAAATCAGCCGACCGCCTGATAGGCTGTGTGATTGATTATGTTGACGGGCTACAAGGTTCCGGCTTTAAAATCAGCAACCCCAACGTGAAATCGGCCTGCGGCTGCGGCAACTCCCACGGCTATTAAACCACTGACATGGGCAGGATACCTGCAAAGTCGTGACAAAAGTATGCTAGCCTAGTGACAGGAAAAACGATGGAAACGATTTAACGAGAGAACGATAGAGAAATTATATCGCCGCTTTGCGGCGTGCGGCAAAGCCGCAGTATGTTTTTCCCATCGTTCTATCGTTCCCATCGTTGGTTTGTTGTGGCTTCAAAGGACTTTGCAGGTGTCCTGCTGACATGGACCGGGGGCTTCCCCCGCTATTGATGTCTTCTTTTTAAGATGTAGTGGCGCAGGACGATCTTCAAAAGGCCACCCAGAATGACCAGCCCCGCTCCAATAAGGGAGAGTGTATTGGGAATTTCATCATAAACGGCCCAGCCGAGAATACCCGCAACGAGAATCGAAAAATAGAGAAAGGATGCGAGTCCAGAAGGCGTACTGTGCTGATAGGCCTCAGCACGCGCCAGCTGATTGCAGGTGCCAGCGATGGCAAGCAGGGGCATGATGAGATAGATCCAACCGTGGTTTCCCGATGAAATTCTCCAGGTCGTTTCAAAGAGCAGGTAGGGAATGGCGCTGATCAGAGTGGAAATGATAAAGAGATAAAGAACACTAATATCCGCCCTCTCCGTTTTAGAATTGATCCCGAAAACCACTTGCGAGGCGCCTTGAGCAACTCCAGCTAAAAGCCCAATTAAACTCACTGTCGAAAAAATCCCTGAGCTCGGCTGCAAAACAAGGAGCATTCCAATAAAGGAGACGATCACGCCTACCCAGGTCGATTTGCCCACTTTTTCCCGCAAAATGAACCGCTCAATGAGGGGAATAAAGAGGGGCCCCGTATTGAGTAGGACGATGGCATTGAAGAGCGTATTCACCTCGATGTAGAAATAGAAGCTGTATAGCGCAATGAGCCCAAAAAATGCGCGGAGAAGATGCATTTTAAGATTGGAAAATTGGAGAAGTCCCCGATGCTTGCCAAGCATCCATAAGAAAATCCAACAGAGAATGGCCGAGAGCAAAAATCTCCAGAACATGAGAGAGACCAGAGTCATTTTGTGAAGAGAGGCTTGCCCAAGTAGCCCCGTGAGCGCAAGGCCGGTGGCCGAAAGGAGCATGTAGAGGACGCCGGCAGTGAAGGATTGCTTTGTGTGGGTCATAGATGGATCGGGCTTTTAAAGAGTCCAAGGGCCGCTTCCTTGAGGGCTTCAGAAAGCGTGGGATGTGCATGGCAGGTGTCGGCGAGTTGGTCCGCTGTGGCTTTGAGCTGGATGGCCAGGGTCGCTTCAGCAATGAGCTCAGAGGCGTTGGGTCCTAAGATGTGAACGCCGAGAATGCGCCGGCTAGAGGTTTCAGCCAACATCTTTACAAAACCTTCCTCATCATCGATGCAGCGGGCACGAGAATTGGCTTTGAAGGGAAATTGAGAGGATTTGTAGGCGATTTTTTTGGATTTCAGTTCTTCCTCGGTAAAGCCGACGGCGGCCACTTCGGGATGGGTATAGGCGACATTGGGAATCGCAAGGTAATTGATGGTGGGATGGTGGCCCGCAATGAGTTCTGCAACGGCAGCTCCCTCCTCAGAGGCTTTGTGGGCCAGCATGGGTCCATCGACCAGATCGCCAATGGCAAAAATATGGGGCTGCGAGGTGCGAAAAGAGGCGTCAATGGGGATAAATCCTTTGGGATCTTTTTGGATTCCGACAGTTTCAAGGCCAAGTTGGTCAGAATAAGGTTTGCGGCCAATGGCGACGAGGATCGCGTCGCCCGAAAATTGGGTTTGTCCTGAGGGGCCTTCCGTGGTGAGCGTGGTGTTGTGGGCTTGAGTGACTTTGTGAGAGAGGTGAAAGGTCATCCCTTGCGCTGTGAGCGATTTCAATAGCCCTTTTGAGAGGGAGAGATCAAAGCCGGGACAAATGCGGTCGAGAAACTCGATGAAAATCACTTCAGATCCAAGACGATTGTAGACCGAGCCGAGCTCGACTCCAATAATGCCGGCTCCTACAACGAGAAGCTTTTTGGGGATGGAGGAGAGAGCTAAGGCTCCTGTTGAGGAGAGGATTTTTTTCTCATCAAAAGGGAGAAAGGGTAGTGAAACAGGTTCAGAGCCGGTGGCGAGGATGATGTTTTTGGCTTCGATGCTTTTTCCATCAACAGAAATGGTGTGGGGCCCTTTGAGAGTGGCGCGTCCTGCAATCCAGTCGATTTTATTTTTTTTGAAGAGGAATTCGATCCCCTCAGTAAAACCGGAAACGACTTTGGTTTTCCGCCCCATCATTTTGGCAAAATCGGTGGAGCCTTCCGAATCGTGAAGGAGAACTTTTGAGGGGATGCAGCCCACGTTGAGGCAGGTGCCGCCCAGAGTTTTGTTTTTTTCAATGCAGGCGGTTTTGAGCCCTAGTTGGGCCGCGCGAATGGCCGCAACATAACCGCCGGGTCCAGATCCAATCACTACCACATCATAGGTCAAGCAAAAACCTCGTCGGATCTTCTAGGTTCTTCTTCACGTGCATGAGGAATGAGATCGAATCTTTTCCATCGACAATGCGGTGGTCGTAGCTGAGGGCAAGATACATGATGGGGCGAATGACGATCTGATCATTGATGACGACGGGGCGCTTCACAATGTTGTGCATCCCCAAGATGCCGCTTTGAGGGGGATTTAGAATGGGAGTGGAGAGCATCGAACCGTAAACTCCCCCGTTTGTAATGGTGAAGGTGCCTCCTTGCATCTCATCAATGGAAATGGTCCCGCTGCGCGCTTTATCGGCGAAGAGTTTGAGTTGTTTTTCAATTTCGGCATAGGAGAGTTGATCGGCGTTGCGGATAATGGGGACAAAAAGCCCTTTTTCAGTTCCCACCGCGATGCCGACGTCATAGAAATGTTGATAGACAATCTCATCGCCTTCAATGCGGGCATTGATGTCGGGAAATTGCTGCAAGGCCGAAACGCAAGCCTTCACAAAAAACGACATGAAACCGAGTTTAACGCCATGTTTTTTCTGGAAGTTTTCTTGTTCTTTTTCCCTGAGCTGCATAATGGCGCTCATGTCGACCTCATTGAAAGTCGTAAGCATCGCCGTCTCATTTTTCACTTGAACGAGTTTTGCTGCGATCACGCGTCGCAACTTAGACATCTTCTTGCGCGTTTCTCTACCAGAAACTCGAGGCGGTTTTTCGGGCACGGGCACGGGCAGGGGCACGGAGACGGGCTTTGAGATCTCTGCTAAATAGTCATCGGCTTTTTTCCGTGCGGGAGGCATTGGACCCGCTTGTTTAGGTTGGGATACAGGCACGGGCGCGGGCGCGGGCACGGTTTTCTCTGGCGGCGCTGCTGCGGGAGCTGCCGATGTATCGATATAACCGATGGTTTGATCGACTTTTACTGTATCGCCTTGTTTGACTTTGAGTTCGAGTTTGCCGGCGGCTGGCGCTGAAAGAAGCACCGCGACGATCACGAGGAGCAGGGGTTTGG
>CAYWKW010000058.1:0-11520 GCA_964458995.1 uncultured bacterium
GCTTCGCTATCTGGCCAAAATTTTATAAAATAAAAATTTGCCCAGAATAGGACTCCCCTCAGGCGGGCGGCAGAGCCGTCCCGTCCATCGGGCCGATTCGCCGCGGTCAAACGCGGCTTCATTTCTCGTCCTAACGCGAAGCCAAGCAGTTGGCTTCGCTATCTGGCCAAAATTTTATAAAATAAAAATTTGCCCAGAATAGGACTCGAACCTACACGCCTTGCGGCACCAGAACCTAAATCTGGCATGTCTACCAATTTCACCATCTGGGCAAAATCAAATAGTTTACGAAAGATCCCCCTTTTCTATCAATCCATCCCTTTAATCACCCTGTCTTCCTCCCTTGAACCTAATAACTCGATAATTACAATTATCTATCAAGAAAATTTTTAATATTTAATTTATATACCACTTTTGTTATAATATTCTTTAAATAATTGAAATAAAGGCTATTAATATGGCGACGCCAGCTTCAGCACCCCGTTCAGGTCTTTGCTCCTGGATTACAAAATGTTTTAGTTCCCGTCCTTCTCAAAAAATTGAAAGTGAGGATGAGAATTCTTGCGATGATCTCATATTTCAGATTGTTATCCGAGAAGAAATCGGTGAGCGAAGGAAGGCAATTGCAACGAAGACAAGAGAAATAAAAAACCTGGATGCTGAGTGTAAGGCTTTAGCTAATGAGAGGGCGGCTATCGAAGGATTATTAACTTTGCCGCCAGCCGCACTAAGAACGAATTCTGCATTCATTCAGTTTGTCAAACCAAAAGTCGATGCAGAAAATCAGAGAAGAGCCTTAGAACAGCTTGAGTTAAAGCAGAGGGAACTAGCTGCTGCACAAGAACAAAAAGATGCTTTAGATGCATTTCGCGCACGTCGTGGATATTCAACCGATCCGTTTTTTGGGACTCAAAATCGCCGAGGTCTCGCAGAGAGAAGCCCAGCAACAGAGCCTTTTGGTATTGGCTCCCTTTATCCAAGCTTTGAGCCAAGAACCGCATCTTTATCTCCTGCGGCCGCAGCAGCTTTGGAAATTGAAAACAACTATAAAAATTTAAGATTCCCTACTGGAAATATCGAAGATGCGAGATGGAGGACAGAGGAAACCTCACCACACGGTGGTAAAATCCGGCACTGTGAACAAGTATTTATAGCTCTTTTGCAGGCATATCCTGATGCACTACGGCCTGCAATTTTGGCAGCTCTTTCTCCTGCAATGAAGGCCCAGTTGCCAAATCTTTTTTCGTCTACTCAATAGCGTCATAAACGGGGCGGGCGTTAAAGCCCACTTCCCGGATGGCAAAGATCGCCTTCGCGATGGGCTCCCACGGCGCCTTCCGGTCAATATGCAAGAGAACTTCCGTTTTTGTTTTGTCTTCAGGTAGAGCGCCCATCTGGTATTGGCGCGCGAGCTCCTCTTGTATGGCTTGAACGGTTGCCATGGGGTACTCCTGGAACTCGGTGAGCCATTTAAAGCCGCCGGTAGCTGTAATGCTGAGGTTGATTTGCTGGATCTCCTTGGCACGAAGGGAAGCAGCCCCCTTTTCTGGCTTAAGCTGGACGAGTTCGACTTCTGCGTCATAGAGAGCGGCTCGAGAGACGGCGAGGGTCGCAAAGAGGGCCAACATCAGGAAGAGGAAGTCGATCATCGGGGCAAAGTTGAAGTTATGGCCCGGTTTTAGCTCATCATGGGGTATCAGCTCCAAAGTTACCTCCTTATCAGAGCGCTTAAATTGAGTGCTTCGGTTTCAACCAGACTGAGAGTATTGACGACGCGGTATTTCAGAGTGGTGTAGAAGATCATGGCGAGGATGGCGACGATCAATCCCATCACGGTTGTCCCTACCGCTATGCCGAGGCCGTCAAAGAGGGCGTTGATGCTCTCAATGGAACGGTTCACATCGTAGAACGCATAGAACATCCCGATCACGGTTCCGAGGAGCCCTAGCATGGGGGCGATGATGACAATGTCGTTGAGGAGTGAGAGGCGCTGCCAGAAGGCGGTAGAGGCGCGCTTGCCTTCCGATTTCATGGCGTCGATCATCACTTGGGGCCCCAGATTGCGGGTGGTAAGCCCCGTTTTGACCAGGGAGGCCAGGATGTTTTCTTTGGCGTTGCAGAGGGCGTGGGCCCGGTCAAACTGCTCGGCGACGAGAAGGGCCCGGAGCTCGGCGCGGAAGCTTTCGGGCATGATGTCTTTGGCCCGGAAGGTGATGAGGCTATAGAGCCAGATGCCTAAAGAGGCGGTCGACATAATGGCCAAGAGCGAGTAGATGATGGGGGCTGAACTAAAAACAGTTTTTAAATCGAGAAGCTGCTGGGCAGCCAAAATGTGACTCATCAATACCTCCTAAAAATGTCAATTTCCACTATAATGGTCAGACGTGAAAACGGCAAAAGATTTAATTATACCCTTTACCTGGGCGGAAAGAGTCCCGATTCTGCTGGACCGGTTTTTCTACATTCCCGGCCGTTTCGACCACTATGAAAAAGAATTTCCTTTTTTTGATCAAGAACGCCCAGTCATTATCGAATATTGCAGCGGCAATGGGCAATGGATTGGAGAGAGGGCTAAGCAAAGCCCGAATATCAACTGGATTGCCGTCGAAAAACAATTTGAACGGGCTCGCAAAATCTGGCTAAAAATGCAGCGGGAGAATCTCTTGAACCTGTGCGTCGTTTGCGGAGAAGGCGAAATTTTTACCCGCTATTACGCCCCCCAAGCTTCTGAAATCTATGTCAATTTCCCCGATCCGTGGCCCAAACGGCGCCATAGCAAAAACCGCCTTGTCCACTCCGGATTCATCAATGAATTGCTGGATATTGTTGTTGCCGGCGGCAAGGCGACTTGCGTGACCGACCATGCCGATTATGCTCTTGAAATGCAGAGAGAATTTACCAAATGCCCCGAATGGAAATTTCTCTTTTTCGTGAATGAGTGGCCCGATTATGGGCGCTCATTTTTTAACGATCTTTGGAAACAACGGGGGCGCACGATCCACTACCTTTCCTATGAGAAAAAAATATGAAATTGGCAGCAAAACCACACGATGACTTGAATTGGGATATTGAGGGAAACCCTTCCCTGTTTGAATTTGATCTGGGGCTTCACGAACCCTATTTTCCTCTCGAAGATGAGCTTCACTTTCAATCCCTATCTGCAGCCTTGGCCCACTTCACAAAGGAAGTGTGGCCACGCTTTCCCGAATCGAAGGCGATTTTATACAGAGGGCCTGCCGATTTTAGCGCCTTTTTTCTTTGGAGCGAAAGGCAAGAAGCCAATTTTGCCGCTTGGAAAGTGGAGCGGCCAGAAAATGATCTTGCGCACATGAAACGTCTTTTTTGCGCCGAAGCCTACATTACCTATTTCCAAATGTTGGCCCACCGCTTGCCTGACGAGATGCCGATTACATTAATGTTAGATCCGAGAGATACGGGAACTTTAGCGCAAATGCTTCAACTATTTTCGCCCGAACGGTTTGAACACTTTCATGTGGAAACGGGACTGCATTTTGACTCGAATGTGGGGGTCTGCTTGCCGCCAGATTCGGAGTGCAGCGGAGCAGTTTTGGAGAAAATGGATGCGCTGATGAGGGAGCTAAAGTCATTTAAGCCGGTCTATGAAACTCATTTAACAGAACAATGGGATGGGTTGGATGAGATTATCGTTTTCGAAGAAGCTTTGACGCAGCAGGGAAAAAGAAAGCTAAAAGGCTTCGAGGCGGCGGGAGGAAGGGTAACCGGAAAACGGTAAACGCAAGCGGAAACGTTCACGTTAATTTTCGGGGCAGAGGGATTTTCCTCAGAGCGGGAGGCTTCGCCGTCCCGTCCCTTCGGACCGACTCATTTCAAATCCGCCCTCAAATTGAGGCAATTTTCGGGGCAGAGGGATTTGAACCCCCGACCTACTGGTCCCAAACCAGTCGCGCTAGCCAAACTGCGCTATACCCCGCTGTATTAGACGATTAAGTTTAGCAAAATCGTTTATTACTTGTCATCGGAAAACTTTTTTGCCATGCTGGATAGAGGAGAGTAATATGAGTTTTTCCAAGTCGGCTGCTTTTCAAACCCTTAAAAAATTAGCCCAGCACCCCGTCGATCTTACAGTCGCTTTAACCCCAGAACGGATCGGCAAAATGGCCTTAAAGGGAGGCCCCCTTCAGCTTTTATTTGGCACAGAACGGGTAAGCGATGATGTCATGAAGGCCCTTTATGCCTTGGCCAAAGAGGGGAGGGCCTTGGAAAAAATGGCGGCGATGCAAAGGGGCGAGGTGATCAACCGGATCGAGGGCTTCGAGAGCGAAAATCGGGCGGTTTTGCATACGGCCATGCGGGATCAATTTGACCACAAGCAAACAGCACAACCTGCTTTGGAAGCTGCAGAGATGGCCGAGAGGGAGCTGAAAAAGCTCGAGCGGTTTCTGGCCAAAATTGAAGGAAAGTTTACCGACTTAGTGCAGATTGGGATCGGTGGGTCCGATTTGGGTCCGAGGGCCTTGGCTGTGGCTTTGCAGCCGTTTATTAGGCCGGGCCATAGAGTCCATTTTATCTCCAATGTCGATCCCGATGACGTGAATGGAGTGCTGGCGGGACTCGATTTGAAAAAAACGGTGGTGGTGGTGGTCTCTAAATCGGGGACGACTCTCGAGACGTTGACCAATGAGGAGTTTGTCCGCAGCCGGATGGCCAAAATGGGTCTCGATCCAAAGGAACATTTTGTGGCTGTCACCGGGGAAAAAAGCCCCATGGATAATCCCGCTCGCTATTTGGCCTCATTTTATATGTGGGACTTTGTTGGGGGGCGCTACTCAGCCACCTCGATGGTGGGGGGCGTGACGTTGAGCTTTGCTTTGGGCTTTCACGGGTTTAGAGAGATTTTGAGAGGGGCCCACGAGATGGACCACCATGCGCTAACCGCAAAAGAAGAAGACAATTTACCTCTGAATGCAGCTCTTTTTGGCATTTGGAATCGCAATTTCTTGGGCTATCCCACCGTTGCGATCATTCCCTATTCGCAGGCGCTCTTGCGCTTTCCCGCCCACCTGCAGCAGCTCGACATGGAATCGAATGGGAAGCGGATTGACAAAAGCGGCCATCCCGTTGATTTTTCCACAGGACCGATCATTTGGGGAGAGCCGGGGACCAATGGGCAACACTCATTTTATCAGCTGATTCATCAGGGGACAGACACGATTCCCCTCGAATTTATCGGCTTTCACCAGAGTCAATATCCGCAAGATTTGCAAATCCAGCACACAACCTCGCAGCAAAAGCTCCTCTCCAACCTGTTTGCGCAATCGATTGCTTTGGCCATCGGTCAAAAAAACAGCAACCCCAACAAGGTTTTCCCGGGAAATAGGCCGAACAGCATTTTGCTTGCCGAAAGACTCGATCCCTACACTTTGGGAGCCCTGCTTTCCTATTACGAAAACAAAGTTGCCTTCCAAGGCTTCATTTGGAATATCAATTCTTTCGATCAAGAGGGAGTGCAGCTCGGCAAAGTTCTTGCAACAAAAATGACCAACTTATTTGCGGGAAAGAAAGAAGATTTCCCTCTGGGCGAAGCCTACTTGAAATTTTTAAGAAAAAGGAGAAATTCATGAGCGAAACACTCGTTGTTGTCAGCAAAGTCAAAGCTTTTATTAAGGAAAAATCGGGCGGACTTAATACATCAGGATCTGTGGCCGATGTTCTTACAAAGATGGTCGAAGCGGCCTGTCTAAAAGCGATAGAGAACGCCAAAAGCGACGGGCGTAAAACCGTCATGGACCGCGACTTTTCTTCGTTCTAATTAAAGGCTCGGCAAAATAATTTTTATCGGGATAATGGTCTTTTTTTCTTTATTTTAATTTTTGTTTTGTGTATAATTTTATTAAAAATTAATACGAGGTAAAAATGGTTTCATATGTTTGTAATGCTGCTAAGGCAGCTGTTAGTTATGCATTCAATTCAAGACCTGCTCAGGCTCTGATAGAGGTGGCGAATCGTGTGAAGGATGCAGCGCAGAATACAGCAAGAAATTTCGACATTTCTGAATTTCCTGTCACCTTCTTTGGTGCGGTCTGCGCAACCAAGATACTTGCGATGATTAGGGATGCCTATAACGGGAATGAAATTCAAAAAAGCGAAGCAGGTTTAGTTGGATTAGCAGCTTTCTTGGTTTTGGCCAACGTCAGATCACTTAGAAAGGTAGAAAGAGTATTTACTTTGTACCTGGAAACACGTACTGCAGCAGAACAAGCACAGCGCGAAGTTGAGAATTTACGGGCGCAAAATTTGGCGATCTTACGACAAGAGGCTGCGCTGAACCTGGAAAACCTTAGGCAGCAACTAGATACGGATAGGCTGCGACAAGAAAACAATGTGCTGCGACAAGTAAGTGTTGGGTTGGTGATACAAAATGCTGCGTTGGCGCAACAAAACAGATTTTTGTTAGTGCAACATCAGCGAAGGGAACTAGAAGCCGGCCCTGCAGCTTGAGGGTTCACCTTTGTGTTCAGAATTTCTCCAGACCAAGTTCTTTGGCTAAGCCTCTAAGGGTTCCTTTGGCTCGAAGTTATATCGTTGTTCTTGGCAGTGTCCCCGAATTTTTGTAGGCATAAGTTCATTTTCTCCTCGCGGCTCATCTTCTTGATCTCGATCTCCCGCTTGGTCGCCTTGCTCCTGTTTGGGTGCGTTTCGACATAAACCACGCTCTCAGGCTCCGAAATATGGAAAAATCGGGCCCCGCTTTTTTTCTTATGTTCGTTGAATCTCCGCTCTAAATCTTTCGTGATGCCCGTATACAATTTGCCAGACTGCGTTCGAATGATGTATACCTTCCACATAGGTTATTCTTTACCATTAGGAGCTTTTTCATGCCACTGATTGGCCAAGTGATGTCGAAGCGCTTTACGCTCACTTTAGGGCTTTTTCTCATCGGCGCGCTCCATACGATGATTTTCGCGATCTTTCAAGTTCCTGAAAACTTTCTTGTGGGCCACCAAGCGCAAGACCTCAATATTTCTTGCAAAGTGATCCTCTACACCCTCGCCATTGCCACCTCATTGAGCAACCAAATCATCTGCCGCAAGATCGGACTGCGCAACATCCTCTATGGGGGACTTCTCTGCAATTTACTCGGCATGCTTCTCCTATTCGCGAACCAATTTTTAGGAGAAAAGGGGATCATCCCCCTCATCTACCTCGATATGGTCTTCTTTGGCCTTGCCATCACCTCAGTCATCAACGCCCTCGTCACTTACATCATCATCGAGTACCCGAAAAAAGTGGGCGTCGCCATTGTCGCGCTCTTCGCTTTCCTCAATTTAGGCGCCTCTCTCGCTCCGATCGCCATGGGCGTCTTCCAAAGGCTTCACATCGCCTCCCTCTTCTTCCCCTTTCTCATCGTTCTTCTCCTCATCAGCCTCTGGTTTGTCCACGTCTACTTCTTTGATCCCCCTTTCCCTGCCCATTTGGCCCACCTGCGCAAAGGGACGCTCATTTGGAAAGAGCTCCATTACCGTCTCGCTCTCTATGTCGTCGCGATCATCGCCTATGGCCTCACCGAAACGACCTTCAGCCTCTGGGGCTATGTGCAAATCAAACATCTTCTCGGCGCTGCAAGAGCCGATGAGGCGATCCCCCTTTTTTGGGTCTCCCTCATCATTGGGCAAATCCTTCTCCTTCTCCCTCTCTATTTCTTCTCGGCCAAGCGCATTTTCTACCTCCTCGTCCTCATCATCATGGCCGCTGGCTACTACTGTTCTCTCCAGACAGGCACCCTCCGCCTCATTTTGGGCCTCCTCGCCGCTGGTTTTGGCTGTTCCGCCGTCTTCCCCATCCTCCTCTCGATGATGGAAAAAGAAATTCTCCCCTTTGCCCACGGAGGGCGCCTCCTCTTTTACATCGAGATGATCGTTTCGCTCATGTTAGCCGGCTACTTCTTTGGCGTCGGAACCATCGACATCTGGGTCCAGAAATTCGGCGAGCGCCCCATATTCCCCATCCCGTTCCATTTCTTCCTGGCCACGCTCTTCATTGCCGTCACAGGAGCGATTGTTTTGTTCCTCAATTGGACTCTGACTGCGAAGCGAAAGTAGCGTCTCGACTTTTCAATAGCTGTTGGGAGTGTTCCTTATAATATTAGAGCTGGAAGGCATGGATGAGGCCGTAGATGGCGAAGCCGAACATAATAAGGCCGCCAAAGCGGTTGAGCCACTTGACGACGTTCGGGCTAAATTTATGGCGCGTAAAATGGACGGCTGTATTGAGCGCAAGAACCCAACTAAATGCACCCACTATCACGCCAAGTCCGGCGGCAACCACTGAAGTGAGCGATACAATCTGCGAAGAGATCGATCCCCAAAAGAGAACAGTGTAGGGATTGATGAAGGTCATGACATAGCCTTCGAGACAATTCCCAACAATGGATCGCTTTTTCTGATGCGTTTTTTTCTCTTTGACGTGCATGCGAAAGGCCATGAACCCGAAATAGGCAAGAATGATCGCACCGACAATTCCAAAGACTTGTAAAACAATGGGGTGATTGATGAGGGTTAGGGCTCCTAGAGCGAGAAGAACTAGATAGGTCAAGTCGGCAAAGCAGGCTCCTGTTCCAAAAGTCACGCCATAGGCTGTGCCATAATTGAGATTGCGCCGGGTGATTTCAAGATTGATGGGACCGATTGGGATTGCGGCACCCCAGCCAAGCAAGATGCCATAAAGTAACGATTGCATAGATCACTCAATTTGAATGGAGCCCGATTGTATGCGAATGTGGTGTCCCTGTTCAAGATGAAGTGTAGGCGTTGTGATAAAAACTTGGCCGAGATGGGCAAGTGAGTCGCGCAGGAGCTTTTGCCGGGTCTCATCGAGGTGAAGGCCGAGATCGTCGATCCCCATGAGCGCCGGTCCATTGACCCGCTTGCAAAGCCGCTCCCATTCGGCAAATCGGAGAGCTGCTATGGCCGTTTTCTTCTGCCCCTCGCTAGCAAATAGGCGGGCAGGCTGATGGTTGATGAAGAGGGCGAGATCGTCCCGATGGGGGCCGGCGAGGGTAAGGCCCAGTTCCATCTCCCGGGGGCGATTTTTCTGAAGCTGCTGAAGATAAGTTTTCGATTGCGAGACTTGCAGTTGGAGTTCGTGGGTCTCTTTGTCCGAAGAGAGGCGGCGGCTTTGATGGGAGAGCGGGGCTTTAAGTTCCTGGATCATCTCTTGGCGGGCGGCGAGAATGTAGTCGGCCGAGTGGGCCATCTCCGATTCCCAACAATCGAGGCTTGTTTTGTCTTTGGCTCTGAGAAGGTGATTGCGCTGCTTCATGGCGCGCCAATAGCGGGTGAGATGGTGGACATAGAGCGGATCGCTTTGGGCCAGATGGAGATTGAGAAAGCGGCGGCGGATGGTGGGGGAACCAGTGATGAGATCGCTATCTTGGGGCGTGTAGAGAACAGAGGGGAGAAGACCAAGCAGAGGATGGAAAGAGGGATAGGCGTTGGAGTTGAATTGGAGTCGCCGGTTTTGCCCATCAAAGGAGATCTTAAGCGTTTGGGTAACCCCATCGCGTACAATCTCGGCTTCAAGAAAAAAGAAGGTTTCGTTTTCTTTAATGAGTTCGCTTAAATGCTGACTCCGAAAAGAGCGGCCTGTGGCGATGAGATAGATCGCCTCAAGTAGATTCGTCTTTCCCTGCGCATTATCCCCGATAAATACATTGAGCTTTGGACTGAAATGGACTTCAGCTTCGGCGTAATTGCGAAAGTTGCGCAGGTAGAGGGACTTAAGATACACTGGCTGCAGCAACATTTCGAGGGACTGATGCGTCGGAGAGACGCATAGGCATAATCACAAAGAGAGCTTGCGTCGAATCGGTAATCAGACCAGGATTGTGGGAATCGTTCAGTCCAAAGCGGACCGTTTCATCTTTGCTGTGGCGCAAAATATCGAGGAAGAAATAGGGATTGAATGCGATCTCAAGTTTGGTGCCTGCATAATCGACAGGCATGCTCACGCGCCCCTCGCCGATATCACTGCTCATCGCTGCCAAGTGGAGCTGGCCCGTTTCAAAACTAAAGCGGACCGAGCTGCTGGTCTCTGAAGTGAAGAGAGAAATCTGTCTGAGTAGGGACATAAGTTCTTCGCGATGGATCGAAAAAGTTTGCGTTAAGTTGGCCGGAATCACCCTCTCCACATCGGGATATTGTCCCGAGAGCAACTTCGTGATCAATGTTAATGGGCCGCTCTCTAGCGACACTTTATCATGGGCTAAAGAAAGATGAACTTGGCTGTCGCTCTCGTCGAGCATTTTGATCATCTCCTCAACCGCCTTGAGAGGAATTACATAAGTCCCTGTAACTGAAGGATCTATAACAACGGGAGAGGCGATTTTGGCCAACCGTTTTCCATCTGTGCCGATGAAGACTGCTTTTTGGTTGGCGATTTGCAGCTGGATGCCATTGAGCATGTAGCGGCTGTCTTCGCGTGCGGCGGAAAAGGCAGTTTTTGAGAACATCTCTTTTAAGGCGGAGTTGGTCAGGGTGATTTCGGGCGAACCTGATAAATCGGGCAGAGCGGGGAATTCGGCTTTATTCATGCCATTGATTTTGAAAACGGAAGTGCCAGTAGTGATTTCGGCGACCTCGTTGGTTTGCGCGCTGATTTTTACTTGAGGTGCGGTCAGTTCGCGGATCAGTTGGAAAAAGCGTCTTGCAGGCAGAGCGATGGCGCCCTCTTCGACCACTTTTGCTTCTACATAGCAGCGCATGCTCACGGTCAAATCGGTGGCGCTTACGATCAATTGATCATCGATTGCTTCCAGCAGCACATTGGACAAGATGGGGATGGCTGGTTTTGCTGCGACGATGCTTTGGATTTTCCCGATAAGATTGACGAGATCGATTTTCGAAATGACCGCTTTCATATTTTACACACCTCTTTGAGTGCCAAAAATAAAGGAAACCCTCACTCGATGTCAATGCCCTTCTTCAAAAACTTCACGTATCTGATTCTGTGAGCCGTACTGCTTCTGCGGAAGTTCCTCTGTGACAAATTCGTCTTGCGCACTTTTCTGGGAAGGTTGCTGCAAAAGCAGCGCAATTACCAGTAAATATTGTAAGGATACCCAACACTCTAAGACCAGCATCTCCGGAGGAGAAGGCTAACCATGCAAGACTGCCGAAACCTGCGCAAACAAGTGCCCCTGCAGCGAAATGCAAACAATTTCTCGTTGCCAGTGGGGGAGGAGGCGTCCCTGCAATGTGATCCTTTTTTTCCGCCCATTTGAGGTATTCCATTGAAAACAAGTATGCTGAGGCTAGAAAAAGCGCTCCTCGTGCAAAAGTGGGAAGCGGAAAAAATCCAGATCCAAGTGCGCAAGTAAAGAAAACACCCCCTCTTGCGGCAGGTAGATACTCTTTCGCTTTTGCCCAGCAGGATGGGGTCGCTGGATTCGCTGATAGTGCATCGGTTCTCATAATAGCTCCTGATTAAATACCGAAACTACTTGAAGAATCGGGAATATGGCAAGGAGGCGCCCTGAATTTG
>CAYWKW010000059.1:0-11378 GCA_964458995.1 uncultured bacterium
GTCCGAGTCCGAGTCCGAGTCCGAGTCCGAGTCCGAGTCCGAGTCCGAGTCCGAGTCCGAATTTACCGTCTTCTTCTCCTCGCCTTCCTCACTTTTCTCTTCGCCTGTTTTTTGATTTCGCTCAGAGCGCGGCGGGCCATCCGTTTCGCTTGACGTGTTTTGCCGTCGGCATAGTGGCGGACAACTTCCTCAAATTCATGGTACTTGTCCATCAGTTGATGCTGGATCTTGTGCCCTTTCTTGGTCGTAAACATGAGGGCAGTCAGCGCGCCTAAGGTGCTCCCAAGCATGGCTCCAAAAAGAAAATCTTTTCCATGACGTTCGTGCATAACTAACTCCCTTTCTTAAAGTGATTCCATAAATGGATCCCAGTTGCAACCCATGTCAGGACATTGTTAATGGCGGTGTCTCCTTTGGGGATCGATTTCCCAATCTCATCAATCGCCTCTTTCGGACAGTCCACTTGGCTGTCATCGAGAGCCTCTCCCATTTCAGAGATGGCCCTGGCGATTTTTGATAATACCGGCTTGTGCTGATGCGAATTCAAAAGATAAAAAGCAGTGCCGCCTATGATTCCTCCGATGAGGGCGCCCAAAAGAATCTTGTTTGTCTCATCTTTATTTTGCATAGTGTTTCACAACGGCTTTTAGTTTATCGAAAAGAACAAGACTGGTGGCAACCCACTCGACCACTTCAGTTACCGTGTCCGAGCTCTCTCGATGGGTCTTTTCTCTGTTGAGCGCTTTCAAAGGTCGAAAGACAAAGTTGAGGGAGTCTGCTTTCGATTTAATGTCGGTAGTCAATGCTTCCAGCTTGATCATGAGCTCAATGGCCTCGGTGGAGACGCTATGGAGGTCCTTTTTAGCCGAATCAAGCGTCTTTTGCGTCTTCAATAAGGTCATGACAACAAAGGTCACTAGGACCACCACGGCCACAGCAATAATAATAACAGAGACATCGATGACCATATTAATCTCAACTATAACTCTAGTTTTATTGTCTTAGTAATACTATAAATTGTAAATAGTAAAATTAACGTGTTGTAACAGAATGTGTTGACAAAAATTTTCTTTCCGTTCAGATTTTAATTAAAATGAAACGCGCAGTATTAGCTTCTTGGCTGTTGTTGCAAGCAGCAACTGGCTTTCTCTCAGCCTCTAGCGACGAGCTGGGGCCTTATCCGATGCGCATCACCATGCGTCACATCGAGCCTAATGGGGTTGGGTACACGCAGGGATATACGACCCTGGAGGGGTTCTTTGCCCCAGGGTGTCTCTATCGCGGCGGCTGGCTTCCTTATCTCGACTTGCGCGGACACATATTTGACAATGGACATCTCGCTGCGAATGCGGGGCTGGGCTTGAGGTATTTAGGTGAGCGCCGGGTTTGGGGCGTCAATGCCTATTACGACTACCGGAACACCCATCGGTTGCATTGCAGTCAGGCGGCCGTCGGCTTCGAAGTCCTCGGCGAGAAGTGGGACGTTCGTCTCAATGGCTATCTCCCCGTAGGCAAAAAGGTCAGTCGCGGTTTTTCTCCCAAATTCGAACATTTCTCGGGGCACCACCTGATTTTGAGCCGCAAACACGAATATGCGCTGGCTGGCATCGATGGCGAAGTGGGGTGCCACAGCAAAGTCAGATGTCTCCCGGTAGAAGTAGCGGCGGGTCCCTACTATTTGCAGGGCAATGATCAGTCGGCCTGGGGCGGTAAGTTGCGCGCTGCTTTGGATTTCACCCAATACTTCCGTTTGGAAGGCAACGTCTCTTATGATCATCTCTTCAAGTGGATCGGCCAAGGCCAAGCCAGCGTCATCATCCCTTTTAGCCGCAGAAAAAGGTGGACTCACCGAACGGCCCATGAAGGTCCAGCGGAAGAGAGTCCCAACTGCCTGTGCAGAACGCTCATCCAGCGGGCCTATCAACGGGTCAATCGGAGTGAAATCATCCCTGTCGATACGCGGCGAAAGACCCAGGTGGCGATCGATCCAGCTACAGGATCGCCGCTCTTCTTCGTATTTGTCGACAACCTCAGCGGCTCCGATGGAACCATTGAAGATCCCTACGCCACTTTAGCTGCGGCGCAAGCGAACTCCTCTCCCCGTGATATCATTTATGTATTCACAGGAAATGGGACCGCCACGGGAATGAATAGCGGAATTGTGCTGAAGGATTTCCAACAACTCTTGGGCTCTTCCGTCACACACGCTGTCTCCACTGCGCAAGGGGCGATCACTATCCCCGCCTTCACCCTCACTTTGCCCGTCGTCGGCAACACTGGAGGTGATGTGGTGAGAGTTGCGAATGGAAATACGATTTCTGGTCTCGCCATCAACAATTTAAACGGGACGGGCATCAGCCAGCCGAATGCAGCGGTCACCATCACCAACCTGACCATCACCAACAATACGATCTCCAGCAAGGCGTCGGTGACCAGAGCCGGAATCATTCTAAACAATGTCGCCGGGCAACTGGTGATTGATAATAACGAATTTGGAGTCGAACAAAGTGGGGGGATTACTCTCACTAATGCGAACATCAATAACGCCTATTATGCTATTACAAACAATTCGATTGTACCGAGCAGCAATAGTAATTCGATTTCACTTAGCTACACAAATTCATCGGGAATTACTACACAATTTTCTAATAATGTCATCGACTCCGGATTAGGCTCTTCTGTTATCGTTTCTGCATCAAATAGCGCCGCTCCTGCAGCAGAGCACACCTTTATTTTGAATTCCAATAAATGTATTGGGGAGAATCCTTTGAGTTTTACCTCAACAAACTTGGCTCAAATGTCGATTACGTTAGATTCGAATGAGATTTTGACACGGACAAGTTCCGCAATCCAATTGAGCCTCTCCAATAACTCGTCAAATACCTGCCTCCTTCAGAATAACCAAATATCTAGCGGGAATGGATCTGCTTTTACCAACTTGTTCTCTGCTTCTATAGCTGACGATGCATTCATAGATTGTACGATTAAGGAGAACGATTTAAAAGCGATTATTTCAACATCAGCGATATTGATTAATCTTTCGTTCACAGGTAGATCTAGTGGAAGATACTCGATTTCTGACAATAGACTCGCAAACCTACTGGGAGATGGCATTGCAATCACCCACTCAGGAACCTCTCATTCAACCGGTTCCATTTTAGGTAATAGGATCTGTTCTTCAGCAGCAAATGGCATCAATGTTACGATCTCTTCATCTCAACTATCCACATGCAACATTGAAAATAATTTATTTTTGGACAGCACGGCAGGGGTTAGTATTACAAACACAGGACATTTCAACGCCGGCATCTTTAATAACCAATTTCATCAAGAATCTACTGCGGGACTGAGTATAGCGCTGTCGGCCGGCGGGGTAAGCCGAATACAAGCCAACAACAATCAGTTTTTCGGCTGCGGTACCGAAGCTGTATTGGCCACGACTACAGGTGCGAATACTTCTCTATGTCTCCAATTTAATAACAACGATGCAAGTCCCACCCAGTACGCAAATGGCAATAATCCCTTTATCTTTACGAATACAGCGCCGGCTCTCTTCCAATTAGAGACCCCCGCATTGAATAATAATGAAGGCTACTTCACACCGACCCTTATCACGTTGGTGCCTCCCAATACTTGTGAGTGAAAACGAAATGAAACGCGCATTTTTAACATCTTGTTTAGTGCTCCAAGCCGTAGCCGGATCCCTTTCGGCCTATGAAGAGGGTCCCTACTCTAGTCGCATTACCGTGCGGCATATTGAGCCGAACGGGATTGGGTATACACAGGGGTACACGACTCTAGAGGGATTCTTCGCCCCAGGTGATTTTTATCGTGGCTGCTGGCTTCCCTATCTCGACTTGCGCGGACATGTGTTTGATCATGGGAACCTCGCCGCAAACGCTGGGTTTGGTCTGAGATATCTAGATGAGCGTCATGTCTGGGGCGTCAATGCCTATTACGATTATCGCAACACCCATCGCTTACATTACAATCAGGCAGCGCTCGGCTTCGAAGTTCTTGGCGAAAAGTGGGATTTTCGCATCAACGGCTATCTACCTGTAGGCAAAAAAAGAAGCCACGGCTTTTCCTTGAAGTTCGACCATTTTGCAGGACATAGCCTCTTTTTGAGCCGCAAACACGAATATGCGCTCGCAGCTGTCGACGGCGAAGTGGGATACCACGTAAACAGAATCGAATGGCTCCCCGTCGAGGTGGCGGCGGGTCCCTACTATCTGCGGGGAAATGGTCAGACGGCATGGGGAGGCAAGTTGCGTGCTGCGTTCGATTTTGGCCAATACTTCCGCTTGGAGGGCAACGCCTCTTATGACAATCTCTTTAAATGGATCGGCCAGGGACAAGCCAGCATCATCATCCCTTTTGGCCACAAAAAAAGGTGGATCTGCCGAAAAGAATCTGAACAAATTCCAGAGGCGAAACCCGTAGACAGAAGAAAGGCGAGCCGCTTTAGAAGAAGGTGGGCTCCTCGGAAAACCCAAGAAAATGTTTCAGAAGAATACTGTGAGGAAGGAGGCCCCGGATGCCTATGCAAAACGCTTGTCAAGCGAGCCTACCAGCGGGTTATTCGGAGTGAAATCGTACCTGTGGATACGCGGCGAAAGACTCAAGTAGCTATCGACCCAACCACGGGAGCTCCCTATTTCTTTGTGTTTGTCGATAATCTCAGCGGCTCCGACGGAACCATTGAAGATCCATATGCCACTTTAGCCGCGGCGCAGACGAACTCCTCTCCTCACGATATCGTCTATGTATTCACAGGAAATGGGACCGCTACGGGAATGAATAGCGGAATTGTGCTGAAGGATTTCCAACAACTCTTGGGCTCTTCCGTCACACACCCCATTGCTACTACGGAAGGTGTGATTTCCATCCCCGCCTTTACTCTCACGTTGCCCGTCATCGGCAATACCGGGGGCGATGTGGTGGCAGTGGCGAATGGCAATACGATTTCTGGCCTCGCCATTAACAACTTGAACGGGTCGGGCATTAGCCAATCCAATTCAGGCGTCACCATCACCAATCTGACCATTACGAACAACACGATCAGCAGTAGTTCAGCGGTCAGTAGAATCGGGATCAATCTGAACAATGTCACCGGACGAATGGTCATCAACCAGAACGAAATTGGAATCGAGCAAAGTGGGGGCCTTGCTCTCATCAATGCGAACATCAACAATGCAAATTATACCATTACAAATAATTCGATTGTGACGAGAGACACTGGTTCTGGGGTCCCTATTGCACTCACCTATACAAATTCATCCGGAATTACCACAGAGATTGCCAATAATAAGATCGAAGATTCAGGCGTAGTATCCAACCCGAGCCTTATCTCAGTTTCCGCATCGAATAGTACGGCTCCTGCATCAGCGCATAGCGTTGCTATAAATTCCAATATTCTTTCTGGAGGAAACGGGGTGAGCATCGTTTTGACAAACGCTGCTCAAATGTCAGCGACGTTGGTTTCCAATGACTTCTCGATAAGAGCAGTTTCTTCCGTAACAATCACCGGTGCAAATACCTCATCAGTGACATGCCTCATTAAAAATAATAATATATTTCGAGGAATTTCTTCTTCTTCCACTGCTAATATCAGTCTTAATCTGACTAACAGCGCGTCTGGCAACTATACAATTGACAACAATACAATCACAACTTTTGGCTCCAGTATCTTCTTTGGAATAACCGGTATTTCTTTGATATGCGATAACAGTGCCAGCGCTACCTACTCAATCTCTAATAATAATTTCCAAATGCACGATACGGGCGGAGGAACTGCCCTTAGTATCGCTTCTACCGGATCTTCCCATACGAGCGGTTCTATTTTGGATAACACAATCAATGTCGGAAGTGCGAACCACTGTATCGGATTCTTCACAAGTTCAACTCAACTATCTATTTGCAATATTGCAAATAATTCATTTTGGAACGACGGGGGCAGTGACTGTATCAATATTACCAGTGATGGAGGGGGGCGTTATAATGCAAGCGTCATAAATAACCAATTGCACCAGGCCATCACTACGGGACTGACTGTTCTGATGGGTGGCGGCAGTGTGGGTCGGATGCAAGTCAATGATAACCAGTTTTTTGGCAATGGCACTGAAGCTGCATTGATTACGACCACAGGTGCGAATACCTCTTTATGTCTGCAGTTTAACAATAACACGGCAACTCCCACGCAGTACGCCAACGGCACCAACCCCTTTATCTTCACAAATACGGCGCCGGCCCTCTTCCGGTTAGAAACTCCTGCTACCAGCAATAACCAAGGATACTTCACGCTGACCAATATCACGTCGGTGCCTCCCAATACGTGCGAGTAAAAATGAAACGCGCAATACTCGCATCTTGCCTGTTGCTCCAAGCGGTGACTGGCTCAGCTTCTGATAGTGAACTGGGGCCTTATCCTGCGCGTGTCACCGTGCGGCATATTGAGCCGAATGGGATTGGGTACAAGCAGGGATACACGACCCTGGAGGGGTTCTTTGCCCCGGGGGTGTTTCTATTGGGTTGGCTTGAGGTATTTAGGCGAGCGCTGGGTTTGGGGCGGCAACGCCTACTACGATTACCGGAACACGCATCGTCTGCACTATAATCAGGCGGCCGTCGGCTTCGAAGTTCTCGGCGAGAGGTGGGACGTTCGCCTCAATGACTATCTTCCCGTGGGCAAAAAAGTCAGTCGCGGTGTTTCTCCCAAATTTGACCATTTCTCGGGGCATCACTTGATCTTGAGCCGCAAACACGAATATGCGCTGGCAGGGGTCGATGGAGAAGTGGGATGGCATACCAAAATCAAATGGTTCCCTGTCGAGGCGGCGGCGGGTCCCTACTATTTGCACGGCAACGGTCAGACGGCATGGGGGCGGCAAGTTGCGCGCTGCCTTGGATTTCAGCCAATACTTTCGCTTGGAAGGCAACGTCTCTTACGACCATCTCTTCAGGTGGATCGGTCAAGGTCAAGCCAGCGTGATCATCCCTTTTGGCCGCAGAGAAAGGTGGACCCACCGGACGGCCCATGAAGATGAAGTGAGTCCCAGTTGCTTGTGCAGAACGCTCATTCAGCGGGCCTATCAACGGGTCAATCGGAGCGAAATCATCCCTGTCGATAAGCGGCGAAAGACCCAGGTGGCGATCGATCCAGCTACAGGATCGCCGCTCTTCTTTGTGTTCGTCGACAACCTCAGCGGCTCCGATGGAACCATTGAAGATCCTTACGCAACGCTGGCTGAGGCCCAAGCGAACTCCTCTCCCCACGATATCATCTACGTATTCACAGGAGATGGCACCGCCACGGGAATGAATAGCGGAATTGTGCTGAAGGATTTTCAATAACTCTTGGGCTCTTCCGTCACGCACACTCTCTCCACAGCGCAAGGGGCGATCACCATTCCTGCCTTCACTCTCACTTTGCCCGTCATCGGCAATACTGGAGGCGATGTGGTGGCGGTTGCGAACGGAAATACCATTTCTGGCCTCGCGATTAATAATTTAAACGGGACGGGCATTAGCCAGTCGAATGCGGCCGTGACCATCACTAACTTGACCATCACCAACAATACGATCTCCAGCAGTTCGTCGGTGACGCAGGTGGGGGTCAGTCTCAATAACGTCGCTGGACAAATGGTGATTGATCAGAACGAAATTGGAATCGAGCGAAGCGGAGGCATGGCTCTCGTCAATGCGAACATCAACAACGCCTATTACGCCATTACAAATAACTCGATTGCGCCCAGCAGCTCTCAAGCGGCTCTTTCCTTCACCTACACAAATTCATCGGGAATTACTACAGAAACTGAGCGTAGCGCTGTCGGCCGGCGGGGTCAGCCGCATACAAGCCAACAACAATCAATTTTTTGGGAACGGGGCCGAACCTTATATCTTTACGAATACAGCCCCAGCCCTTTTCCAATTGGAAACCCCCGCAAGCAACAATGAAGGCTACTTCACGCTGACCAATATCACGTCAGTGCCCCCCAATACCTGCGAATAAATTGGCACCCCTATTACCTGACTGCTAAAACATTGACTAATTCATCCCTCTCTATTATGATGGCACCAAAAAATGGAGGCTCTATATGGCTAAAAAAATTAAACCTCTCGGCAACCGCATTGTGGTTCAGAGGCAAGAGGCTAAGACGACCAAGGGGGGAATCCTTCTTCCTGAGACTGCTCAAGAGAAACCGCGCCAAGGAAAAGTGGTCGCTGTCGGCCCAGGCAAAGTGGATGAAAAAGGAAAACACCATCTTCTCGACGTCAAAGTGGGCGATGAGATCCTTTTTTCTTCCTACTCTGGAACAGAATACAAAGCGGATGAGGTCGATTATCTGATCCTTTCTGAAGAAGACGTTTTAGCTGTATTGGGAGGCTAACATGGCAAAAATGCTTCAATTCAACGAAGAGGCCCTAAAATCTCTTTTGAAGGGAGTGAGAACTCTCGCCAAGGCGGTGATTGTGACCTTGGGTCCCAAGGGACGCAATGTGGTCATTGCTAAAGAATTTGGTTCTCCTTCATCCACCAAAGACGGCGTAACCGTAGCTAAAGAGATCGTCCTCAAAAACAAATATGAGAACATGGGCGCCCAATTGGTCAAAGAGGCTGCTTCCAAAGCTTCTGACACCGCTGGCGACGGCACCACAACGGCGATTGTTCTTGCTGAAGCTATCTTTAGCGAAGGCGTTAAAAACGTCAGTGCAGGCGCCAACCCCATGGATGTGAAGCGCGGCATTGAAAAGTCTGTAAAGGCGATCGAAGAGGCGCTCGACAAGCTTGCAAAACCGGTTAAAACCCCCGAAGAGATTCAACAGATCGCTTGCATTTCTGCAAACAATGATCCAGCTGTGGGCGCGATTATTGGCCAAGCGATGCAGAAAGTGGGCAAAGATGGGATTGTTACCATTGGCGAAGCCAAAGGAATTGAGACGACTCTCGATGTCGTGGAAGGAATGCAGTTTGACAAAGGCTACATTTCTCCCTACTTCATTACCAACGGAGAGAAGATGTCTGTTGAGTTTGACAACCCGCTGATTCTCCTCATAGACAAGAAGCTCTCCAATGCAAAAGAGCTCGTCCCCATTCTCGAAAAAGCGATGCAAAAAGGGTCAAGGCCCTTCCTCATCATTGCCGATGATGTCGATGGAGAAGCGCTTGCGACGCTCGTGGTCAATAAAGTGAAGGGGGGTCTTCCTCTTTGCGCGGTCAAAGCGCCTGGCTTTGGCGATCGGCGCAAAAGCATGCTGGAGGACCTCGCAATTCTCACCGGCGCCACCGTCATCTCCGACGAACTCGGCTACAATATTGAAGAAGTGGGCCTTGAAGTTCTCGGAAGCGCGAAGAAAGTCAAGATTTCGAAGGAAAATACAACCATTGTTGATGGCGCAGGCAAGACAAAAGAGATTGAAAAGAGGGCCGCGCAAATCAGGGCGGAACTCAGCCAGCCCGACGTCACCGATTATGACCGGGAAAAGCTCGAAGAGCGGCTCGCTAAATTTGTTGGCGGCGTTGCGGTTGTCAATGTGGGCGCGGTCACAGAAACCGAAGCCAATGAGAAAAAGGACCGGATCGAGGATGCGCTCCACGCGACTCGGGCAGCCATTGCGCAAGGAATTGTTCCTGGCGGCGGCGTAGCCCTCATTCGCGCATCCAAAGCATTGGATAAACTCAAGCTGACAGGCGACGAAGCCGTTGGCCTTGACATTGTTCGCAAAGCTTGTTACGCCCCTGCGACGGCCATTGCCAACAACTGCGGCAAGATTGGCAATCTCATTGCGGAGAAGGTGGCTGAGAAAGAGGGATCTTTTGGCTACAATGGCCTCACAGATACCTTTTCCGATCTCGAGAAAGATGGCGTGATGGATCCCGTTCTTGTTACCAAGAGCGCGCTAATTCATGCCGCTTCCATTGCCGGCATGCTCATCACCATTGCAGCCATGATCACCGACAAACCCGAACCCAAGAAACCTGCAGCAGCCCCCGCACCTGGCATGGGCGGTATGGGCGGTATGGGAATGGGCGGTATGGGTGGAATGGGAGGCATGGACTTTGGCGGGATGATGTAATCTTTCGGCGGGCCCTCGAGTTTGGACGTTTCACGTATATTCTCTCGGGGGTCCAGTTCCTCAGTTTTGCAAACCATGCAGGAATTTTTCCCAGGCGGGGCCGTAATCGATTAAGAGTTCTGCTCGAGGAGGAATTTCTCGGGTTGTTTCATAGCCAAAATAGTACCTGCCCCTGTGAATAATCCATTTTGTTCGCACATTGGGCGTGTCAGAAAGACCCCGATAATCATTGACAAAAGAAAGTTCATTGCCCATTTTCCCCGCATCTATCATGAAACATTTGCCATTGATGTACGTGCCCCAATCGTAAAATCCTTCTCGCCGCCTATCAAGGGAAAGACCATAGCCGATCTCACCAGTAAATTCCCCCAATTCTGTCCCAGCTTCAATCTTCCTTGTTGCAAAAAGGCCCCGTTGACCCGCCAACGGGTGGGGTTGGATCAATTTCTTGATTCTGAGCGCAGGATGCACTCTCTGGCTCTCAATCCAAGGACAAATTCTCTTTCCATCCTCAAGACTCCCCGTAGACAGGCAAAAATCTAAAAGAGCCGGCAAGAGATTGGTCGGAATAGAAACCGGAGTGTAGATAAAATCCTTCGGCCAATTGACAGGCGCCATTACTCAACCTCAAAAATCCAGCCCAGCCATTCCCCTTTTTGACTCTCCGAAACCTGTTTCCAGCTCCATTTTCTGGCCTGAGACAAATAGGCGTTCTTTTGTCCAACTAATACGCCCGAAATGATCCACTTCTTGGCCACCCCATTCAGTTTTTCAGGCCCAAATTCCCTCTGTTCGGGAAAAATCATATTCATAAGCAAGATACTCTTGCCCGTTTTCCTCGGAAGCGATTTCGAAAAGACGGCCTTCAAGCCGTTGACCTTGGCATTTTGCTTTGCATGTTTTAGCGCAGCGGGATCGATATCGATTCCTACGGCCGATTTCGCTCCCAGAAGCAGGGCTGCCAAGGCCAGAATTCCGCTCCCAGTCCCAATGTCAATCACCGGCTCATTCTTCACCTGGCCTTTCATCATCTCCAACATCAGATAGGTCGTCGGGTGAGACAAATCGCCAAACCCGGCCCCCGGCACGAGAAGCAGGGTTTGATCGCCCAGGACAATATGGGCCCGCCCCTCATTGAAATTTTCCGCAAATAGAGACCACTGCTCCTCCCAATCGACCCGCGCCTCCTTTTCCTCCACCAGCATGGCCTTGCCAGAAACAATCGGCTTTTGACTCTGGCCCCCGATGAAGACCTCCCCAATCGAGTCATCCTCAATGACAAAAGAATCTTTTAATCCCTT
>CAYWKW010000060.1:0-11191 GCA_964458995.1 uncultured bacterium
AAAAATCGCAATACAATGAACTTAAAACAAAACTTCTACAACTAAATTATTTACCTCTGCCCCCTTATCAAAAATTTAATTCCCCTAGTCACTCAGCGGGCTTGAAAAGAAATCTTTAACGCGTCTAATATGAGCGACCTACAACAAAAAGGCGGCTACCCTATGGCAATTTCTTCGGAGCTCTTTACCTTGGATGTGGAGTTATTGCGGGGCGCACAGAAGTCACATGTTTATCGGATTAGGGGGTGTACTTCGGAGACGACGCTAGGGGAGGTGATGGCGGAGATGTTTATTAAGACGGGGATACCGCGTTCTGAGCAGCAGTATATGAATGCGGCCATACTTAAGATCAACCAGGTTCCCTTAGGTCTGCAGGACCACAAGGATAAGGTCCAGCACTATGCGCCTTACTATTTCCGCAGGCTCTATCTTATCAGGATTTCCTCTTCCGCTAAAATTTCTTGTTAGATTTCCTTAAATGATCCAATTCAGCATCCTTTTTCCCAAGGAATAAACCCAACAGCAAGTGCAAAGCGGGTTCTCTTAGGGATCTGCGTTTGCAGTTCTTTCCTTATGGTTATGCAACGCACCCTCCTTTCACTTATCTTATCCAAGGATTTATCAGATATTTTTTTCATTTCACAAAATCACTTGAAATTTTTTTTCTTTATCTAGATCCTGAACTCTAATTTAAAAAAAGTGGCATACGGGAGTAAAACCCACAGGAGAAAACTATGAATTCAGTAATTTCTTTTTTATCTGGTCAAACAATCTCGGTCTTCGGCTATCAGGTAAATATTGGGCAATCCGTCGCTTTGGCTTTAGCAGCGGCTGCGGTAACAGCTTTAGCGATCAAAAAAATAGGGAATCCTCTTCTCTCTGAAAACATCCCAGCCCCAGGAAGAAATGAAGGTATTTATGATTATGACAGATCAGAACAGCCTAGTCAGCAACATAGGAGACAATCAAGATCCCCTTCACCGATTGCTTTCACTGCTTCAGTAAATCAACAGCTAGAGAAAGCTTGCGATGAAATCAGTGCCCGCATATCTCAATCAAGTGTGTATTTAGGTGGTGTAATATTAAAGCCTCCTTCACCAGTTTCTGACGTTACTCTAAGGTACTTGCAACAAGAGCCAACAAGTGTGTATTTAGGTGGTGTAATATTAAAGCCTCCTTCACCAGTTTCTGACGTTACTCTAAGGTACTTGCAACAAGAGCCAAGAAAGGGTTAATAAGTTCTCTATTAAGCCTCATTTTTGCCTGTGACCGAGATTCTGCCGAGACGCGCGAACTAAAAAACCGGTACAGTAAAGAAAGAGCCGAGCTAGTTCGATGGGCCAAAGAGGAGGATCTATTCATCCGGATGCTGATTCTCCTGAAATCATAGCATTAAGCTATCTCTCTTCCTCCAGGAGGCAATTTGCTATACCTGAGCCTGCCCTTCTTAAAGAATTGTGTAGATAAATTTTATCTGGGTGGAACTAGCCGAGCAAGATGTTCTTCAACAACGATGTGCTGAGAGTTTAGTAGGTTATTTTCGAAAGCAACTTTAGCTTGGAGAATGCTTTGAAGCAGTTCGTGAACAGTTTTTTCGTCATAGTGTAATGAGGTGGGATGGATTAAAAAGGCTGGAAAACTTTGTTCATAGGCCCCTTTCCTGGAGTATTTCTTAACGAATCCGATGACGGAAGAAGAATTTTCCTCGCTATCTTCGAAGGAGCCGTGCCATATTCTGCTTAGAAATTGGTGGCATATTTTAATGTATTCCTGCTGCACCTCGCTGGAAGTCTTTTGGAGTTCTTCCCAGGATAACTTGTTGAAAAAAAGAGGCTTTATTACGATTTCCCATCCATTAGAATGTTCATTAATCACTTCAAAATGTTCCGCATATGAATTTTGGATCACTTGTTTAAATTTTTCACAAACTTCCAATTGGTAAAGGACGAATTCTCTTAGCCCCTGTAATCCCATTCTTCTCAATGCAATCCAAATGGCTACAATACCTAGTCCTGATCGAGAATTCTCTAATGTATGTCGGAATGTTTCAAATTCGCCAAAAGAAATATTTCCCTTGGGCACACTTCTATCCACAGCCATGCCTGTAAGACAGGAGGAATCTTTAGCAATGTATACTCCAGCAGCATAAGGGCAAAAAGCAGTTTTATGGAAATCTGCTGCAAAAGAATCAGCATGTTCTAGCCCCTGCAACTTGGATAAAATATGGTTGATTTTCTCCGCAATTCTGGGATTAGTATGTATTTTGTTGGTAGATTTGCCTTTGAATGCAAGCCACGTCCAACTAATTACTGAATCGACGTGGAGGAATGGCATGTAATCCAGCTTGTGAGTTTTTACAGATTTCTTGATAGTTTCTTTTATATCAAGAATGCTGTCTGGGACTAGATTAATGGTGCCGCCGGCTACAGCAATTACGATGGCGATCCTCTTTCCTTCTAGAACAGCTCGTGCGATAACCTTTTCCAGGGCTTTGGGATTCATTTCTCCCGATGGATCTGTTTCTACTCTTAAACAATTTTCTGGGGCTATTCCTAGATAGTGACAAGCATGCTCTATCGAGTAATGAGCAAGTTTCGAACAAATGACAACAAGATCTCCTATCTCACAGGGAGAGTTCAAAGTCGCCCGTGCAATTCCATTTCTGATGGCATAAATTAAGGCTTGTTTCCCACCGGTTACTACATAGCCCTCAGCTTTAGGCCAATGAACAAGTTGGCCCAGCATGCGTATAATTTTTTTCTCATATAAGCAGAGTTTGCCAGAGATAAAGTCCCAAAGGGGATTTTGATTGTACAGGCTCATCAGCGTTATCCCTGCCACTACATCGAATAAGGGAGCTGGGATCATATTAAAGGCAGCTAACGGGTCCTGATGACGTAGCCCCCCTTGCAGGATATCGTTAAACTCCTCGGCGACTTCTTCAGAGCTTATCCCTGCTTGATTAATTTTTAGGTCTTTTAATTCTTCTTCGTAATTAAATCTGCTTTTTAGTTTTCTTCTTGGAGACTTGCCTTTCCCAAGATCGCTTCTGGTTTTTTTTAGGAATAATTTCAATTTTTTTAGCAAAATATCGATGTTGCCTTCATCTCTCGAAAGGAATTCATCTGGATGTTTCTTGCTAAAAGGGACTAAGTCCATGGAAATCTCCTTCGACTGCCCAAAACTATGCCTAATATAGGTCCCATTTTCCCTGTAAGTCTAGATTTTTACCGAATTTTAACATGTTCTTGATTTATCTCAAGCATTTCTGTCCAATCGTCTTATTCTAAGCAATTAAGAGCTTTGTGCATTTAAGTAGCTGCTTAATTTCTCTTTCGGCTAATTTGCTAATCTCTTTAAAATCAGAGCTTTATCTCTTCTTTTGTTTCTTATTTTGCAAATTTAAGAAACTATTTTAATATATCCTGTGATTTATTTAAACAAATTATTTTATAAATATTTTATTTGACTGAAAATATTAAAAATTGATATAATTTTTTGTAAAATAACCAGAAAAGTTGAGTTATGAATAGAAAAAGTTGTAAAAAAATGAATATCAGTATCTTGTGTTCTTCTTACTGTATTTTGGGATGTGTTGGAGGAGCAGTTTTAGGGTTCTTAAGCTTTGGTCTTCCCGGACTAGCAATAGGCCTAATTTCCGGATTAGTATTTGCAAGTGTCATAAAGAAAGCAAGTTCCTGTACAGCAAGCTCGATGTAAGTATCGGGCTGCGCTCCATCCTAAGTTGCTGAAGGGTACGTACGTTCAAGCTTTTGTCTTATCTATTCTAAAAAAAGAGATTAAAGAGATAAGGCAGGCAATGAGTAGGGCCCAAGTAAACCAGGCAAAATCGTCAACTACGTCTACTAGATAAAAGGTAATAAGAGTTCCTATCCCCCCGAAAACTCCATCTGCTATATTAAAGCTTAAGCCAAGGCAAGTATAACGAGCCGAGGTGTGAAATAAATGAGAAATCAGATAGGGCCAAAGGGCTGTTATACAAGTAAAGCATAAGACATACAACCCCATAGATACCAATATCCCAGTAACTGAATAATCCTGCACAGAGAGATATAAAGGGAATAAAAGGCAAATCATCCCCATGCAGGCTCCGATTAGTAAGTTTTTAATTCCAAATTTATCGCCTATCAGCCCGAACAAAGGCAGGGGTAGAGTAGTCAATATCATGAGGGCGATGGAGGGAATCAAATTCCGTGAATAACTTATCCCAAAATTCTTATAGAAAAAAATAGGGAAAAGTATAGAGATAAAATGAAAAGAAACAGTCTGCGCGGCTCCATAGGAGATTCCTGTTATTATTTTCCGCCAATTTTCCTTAATGACTTGCAGAGTGGAATCTTGACTCATCCTGTGGTGAACGACCAATTCTTGAAAAAGCTTTGTCTCGTGCAGTCTGTAACGTAGAAAAAACCCGCCCAGACCGATTAAACCTCCGACAGCAAAAGAGATGCGCCATCCCCATTCTGTAAGAATATTTGAGGGCAAAAATGTCTCCAATAGGAAACATTCAATAGCGCTCAAAGCGATGCCAATTTGGTTGCCTACGCCTGCAAAACTCGTCATAAATTTACGATTTTTAAGATCGGCATTTTCGTATAAGTAGCAAAAGGCCCCGGGCAGCTCCCCTCCTGAAGGGAAAGTTTGCAAAATGCGACAAAATGCGAGGATTAAAGGGCTGTAAATTCCTAATTGAGAGTAAGTAGGAATTAAACCGAGAAGAAACGTGGGGATTGTCATTAAAAGTATAGACAAGATAAAGGCTTGTCTCCTTCCGATACGGTCACCTAATCGACCAAAAACGATTCCTCCCAAGGGTCTGCAAATATACCCCAAAGCAAAAAGTAAAATGATTTTAAACAAGCTATAGGAGGAGTTGTCTTTAAAAAACAAAGCAGAAAGAGTTGGAGCCCAAAATATGTACAAATAGATGTCGTACCACTCTAAAATGTTTCCAAGAGTGATGGCCCAAATTACATGCTTTTGTACTCTGTTTATATAAGGTTTCTCAATTTCCATGTAAGCGGGAACCTGTTTTCTTCAAACGGAAACAAAAGCTGCCAATATGGGTAACAGCCAAAAAACCCCTTCTTCAGTTAGATAGATACTACTATCTGCCACCTATCCATCTACTTTTGAGTATCCAGATTTGCCGAATTTTTCGCTTGTGAAATGATTTCCTCTGGTCGGAACTAAAAAGTTTGGTGCTTTTTTCTTTCTGTTTGCTAATAGGAGAAGAGTCAATCTAATTTGTTATGCCTTGCGTGAGGTAGGTCCTATTTGAATCCCATTGAATGCTCAGCGAAATTGTCATACGTAAAGAATTCGTATTTTTGGTAGATTTGCGGCTCAAATCGCGAGGAAGTCGATGAGAAAAATAGGGTTTTTGCTGGGAGCGCTGTGTCTGGTCGGATGCCAGTCAAATCGAGAATATGTGTTTCATGAAGAGTATATAGAAAAGAATAGATGGAGCCAGGAGGATGGCTGTGTCAAAAACTATAAGACCACCACTGCCACCGTTGAATGGAAAAACTAAAGCCTTTTGACTTCTGCTAGCGGAGGTGTGGCTGCGCTTTGCAGCTCGGCCGCGATTTTCGATAAGTTAATGCCCGTGATCTGATCTAGCAACGATCTGTAGAGAAAACCAAGATATAGCGGCTGTTATTGAAGAGAGGTCTCTATTTCTGTAAAGAAGGATGGATTTTGTATCCAGGCAACAAGAGTAAAGAGTAGACATCCAAAAATACTAAGAAATCTTCGAGGCATAATCTCTAAATGCCAGAGAATGAGTTCTCTGGCAGCGGTAATTTAAAGTGGCTAGACGATCCTGGTAGTTGCCTAATGGAAAAGGACGTAAATGATACGGCTAGCCCCAATGACAATCAGGAAAAGGCCGAAGATTTTTCTCAGGGTAAAGAAACGAGAGAGAGTCTTGAAGTCAAATAAATGTATTCCGGCACAGACAAACAAAGATCCAAAAAACGATTTAAACAAGTTTGCAAAAACATGTCCTAACGGACTAATTAAAAATTCTTTTAAAGATTCCATCTGATTTCCTCTTTAAGAACCCAGGGTGTCATCTGTTGCTTTCAACGCACATATACCCTCTCCTAAGGTTACTGGTTAAGAAAGAGGGCAATTCTAAGAATTTTCTGGATTCTGTCAAGAAATTTTGCGCAGATTGTTTATTTTTTATTTGTCGGAAATGATGTTTTTGCTAAGTTTCTCGGCTTCTTGTTAGGAGGAGCATATGTCAGTAGACGGAGTGAGTGAGATTGACGGTTTGGCCGAATGGTTAGGGAGTGTGGAGGCCGGGGTGATGCAGAGGCGGTTGGAAGAGAAGCTGATTCGCTTTCTCTTCAGCCAGGATGAGGCCTTTTTTCTGCGGGTGACGGCTCAGTTGGCTTTGATCGGCGCCCGCCCGGAAGATCGACCCGCTTTAGTAAGAGACGTGATGCAGATCCGGATGGGCTTGGATGGCTCGATCGAGCTGTGCAAACACGGGGTCGTGAAGGCAGCAAATGCAGTCGGACACTTCTTCGCAGACCACGGGACGGAAATACTGGTTGGCGCTGCTATTGTCGCTACGGGCTTTGGTATCGCTTATGTAACGGGATATACCTTGAGCGCAAGCGTCGGCGGTGTGGTCGTAGCTGGCGCCGGTTCAGTGTTTTCTCGGGAAAAGGAAAACCCCTATGCCTATTTATCAAAGCCGATTCCATACGATTCTTCAAAGCAGGGGACTGCGGAGACTCGGACGGGTTTTGAGGCCGAGTTGCCCAAGCTGAATGTTCCTCCATCGCTCGATGGGTTTTTTTTGACGCCAACGGGAATTTGGGCCAATGGCACCTTCTATTCAAATGATTGGCTGAAACATTCCCATTTCGCTGAAGAATTCTTAAGCCTTTATCCCAACGTGGCTCTGCCGCCGCCTGTGCCAGATTTTCAGCTGCCTTTGCAAGATTTTTTGGTGAATAGGGAAGATGTGCCCCTTTCTTTGCCTTCGACACAACCAAATAAGCCGCCTAGCAGGCAAGAGAGTATTGAAGAGCTCTTTGGACGCTTTTTGGGGTCGCCGGAAAAACAGCTTCCTCCGCTCACCAGCGAAAGGTTTACTCTGCCTAGCACGAGTGAGAGTCTTTGGAGAGGATGTATTGGTTGGACAAATGGGATCTGCAACACGTTCGCAGAATCAAGGAGTAGCGCGCAGTACATACAGGGATTGGCTAATGGCCATGCAGTCAATGGCATCTACAATTGTACGCACGGTTTGGTTGGCGATCTGTCCGAAGCAGCGATATTGAATCATCATGGCCTATCGCCGCACACGGCTGGCCTGATCCAAGAAGAATGGAAGGCTTTTCATGAGGCTAATGCCGATCGGCCTAATGCAAAGGCGATCTGGATATGCCATAGCCAAGGGACCCTTCATGTGAAAAATGCGCTTTTGGGGTCCCCTCCAGAAATCCGCGATAGAATTATTGTCGTCGCGATCGCCCCCGCAGCCGTTGTGCCAAATGAACTTTGCTTCAAGTCATATAATTACGCGAGTGAAACAGATATTGTTCATAGATTTGCGCCTTATCCTTCTAAGGAATCTGGGACAATTGATGGAATAGGCGTGCCCAATTTTGATAGCCCCCTCTCTGATTATCGAGACGAATTGATTATACTGCCTAAACATGATGGAGTCACGTGGTGGAAACTTTGGGATATTGATCACGGGCTTCAAAGCCCGACGTTTCGGCCAGTGATAAAAGATGCGGTTGACGATTATGAAGAGCATGGAGGAGAATATCTACCTGAGGAGAAGGGGAGAAAAAGGCAGTGAAGTATTGGGTTTTTCTTTTTAGTGTTCTAGTAACGGCTTGTAGTCAGTCTAGTTCAGTTTCTCGAGGTATGGCTGGTAGTGAAAAGCAAAGACTGGCCAATGAGATCAGAAGTAAGGTCGCCAGCCAATTGAAACAAGAGGCGAACTTACGTCCCTGTGGCACAATGGGACAGATGATGAATGAAATACAGCGTTTAGGATTGAGTTTTTATTACTTCCAGCCTGTTGATATTGTAGAAGGGCGTAAATTGGCTGTCAAAGCCGTAGAGACTATGCTCCAGGAAATCAATCAAGATATGCGTATTCATCCTTATTTGATCTGCTATCCATTTAAACCTCGTAATATTGAGATCACGATCTTTCTGCGAAATCCGGATAATTCAGATCCGCCTCCGGAGTCTCTCCAAGTTATAAAAGCTAGTGAAGGAGTTCTCCGTTATAAAATAGATAATTCGACCAGAAAAGGTTTCGTCACGATTTATAAAGAGACATATGAGGAAGCTTTGGATAGGGTGGCCGACCCTTCGTTGCCTCCGGTCTCTTTCCAGCCAGATCGGGAGTTGTCTGCGGAAGACTTGACTCTTGTTAGAAAGGGCATTTATTATCTTTCCAACGATGGGGCTATCTATCATCCTGGAGAAAATGGGAATTGGGTCAAGAGAGCAAAATAGACCCTTCCTATGTTCCTTGGGGTAGTACGGGTTCTCGGGGAGTCTCTTCTTTTTGGGGGACTGGACTAGGCCTGAATGCAAAAGTTTTTCGAAAATTGAGAATGTCTTTCTTAAGAGCTTCTATGTGCTGTTGAGGAGTATGCTTTTGTCCGGGAAGTGTAGTTTGCTGGTTGCTCAGCACCACTACTTTGTCTCTCTCCTGAAAAGCTAAATATCCTCGAGTAGATGCTATAAATCTTCCTAGACCATCGGTTAATACATCCATTTTCTCAATGGACATTGCTACAAAATACATATCGTCTTCGATCATTTCTTCGGACAGTATATCGATGCCCTGAGCATTATCTACATCTTTCAAAATTCCAAGGGCAAAGCCAAGCGAAAATTCCTTAAGTTTTATTTTTTCGTCCTCATTTCCTGGAAAAAATAGTACCTCAGCCCTTTTAAATCTCCCCGTGGAATTGTAAAACCCCACACAAACTGCGCAATCCAATAGGGCATCCTGTGCCAAATATCTTCCTTCTCCAAAGTCATAAGCATCACAGGTAAAGATTTCTTCTGGGGAATGATATCGACCATTTACAATCCTTCCCTGCAGAGGGATCATTCTCCCATTTTTCGGAGGAAATATTTCAGAAGGAGAGAGCTTGGTAGATTTTTCCGATGACCATCCAGCTTGAATCAAAAATATCAAAAAAACTAGGGGCAAATAGTGTCTCACACTGTCCTCCATTCATAATGGTGAAGATGAAATGGTCTATGGAATGAGAAAATTTTTCCACTGAAATTTTCATGCGATTGAATGCACTGGACAGATTTGAGGAACTTCGGTAATGTTTTCTGACCTCAGAAAAGGATGGATACATGAAAAGGATTTTCTTATTTGCTTTCGTAGCGTTAACGGGATTCGCGATCGAGAGGACTCACCAAATTTATGTGGAACCCGATGTGTTCTGGAGCCAGCATAAATTCACCGTCGAAGATCAAAACGCTGCAACCTACGGAAAATTTTATGGGATCGACTTCGGCTACAAGTTCTCCCTCCCAAACAGTGTATACCTCGCCTTGGAAGGCCTCTATGCTAGTGGTAGAGCCTACCATTATTTGCTTGCTGGCAAAGAAAGCTTCCCAATCGGTGAAGGAAACGTCACTCAAAGAAAACTCGAGTGCAACCTCGGAATCAATTACCAATTCTCCCGCTTCACTCTGATCCCCTTCCTGGGAATCGGCGATTATTACCAGAGAACCAGAGGAATCAGAGCCACATTAGACTATATCCCTATCGGATGTAATACGAGCTACTCTGTTAACGAGGCGTTTGATGTCGGCCTAAATGCCAAAGTCTTTCTCCATTTTTATGAGATGGAAAAAATTGAAGGTCGTACTTTCACCGGATTTATTTATGGAAGAAATGACTGGGGCGGCGAAGTGGCTGTGCCCTTTTCTTTGCGCACAGAAGGCAAGAACAGATGGGAAGCACAGGTCGAACCCTACTTTTTTATGTTTGATATCCAATCAGCGCTGTATTTCTTCGGCACGCGCTTCAACGTAGGCTATAGCTTCTAGTCTTGGCTATGATAAGAAGGGCCATCCACGGTATGGCCCTTCCTTCTGGAAGGCTTATTCGCTAAACGAGTGGAAACTAGAAAATACTACTGGCAAACTCGGTCCAAACGGCAACTGTCTACCCCAAACGCTATCGTTGTGCATACTTCCTCAGTATGACAAGAAGGAAGTAAGACAGCCAAAGCAACTAACCCCACCACCAACGCCGCTACGCCCAATGCCCCCGCAACGCTCGATGCCTCATCGGTCGATCCAACAACTACCGAAGCGGGTATCACAACCGGCTCCACAGTCCTCGTGTACCAACTCTCCGGCCATATACTCCACGTTCTCTGCGGCCATATACTCCACGTTCTCTGCGGCCAAAAACCCCACGATGTAGAACAGGGTGAAGGTACAGGATTGCAAAATGGCCGACAATAGGGGCCCCCACTGACCAATGTGCGGGTTGTCGTCCCTACACAGTTGCTCGAGGGTCTTAAATACTCAGAACTAATTTGAGTTCGTGTGGTTGGCATATAATTCCTTTGGTTGTGTGTTGGTATTATAAATGATTTGGCGGTTTTGATTAAGTGTAATTAATTTGTGTGGCAAGCAAAGTTTTTATTCGATAAACTCTTCAGGGTCGGGAATGCGGGTAAAAGCAATTTTAGTGGGGGTGGAGGCCTCGGTGGGAAGAAGGCCAAAAAGGATGGCGTCACGACCATAACGGGCATTAATAGCGTCAAGAGTAGAAGAAAGGGTGGTAGAGGGGGGCGCAAAGAAGTCGGGAGTTGGATCGGAGGAGGAGAGAGAGGAAAGGGTAATAGAGATTTTTTTGATGGGAGTGGTGGGGGCGAGCTGGGCCCAAAGATGATGGAGATGGTGAAGAAGGGTGAGGGTGTCGCTGGTCTGATGACAGGTGCGGGTGGAGGAAAGGGTGTGGTCGGTGTCGAGGGTGAGGGTGATGGCAGAGGTGGTGAGCTGGGAACGGCGAAGACGGGCGGCGCACTTGAGGGTAAGACGTAGGGCGATTTTGCGGGCGTGAAGGGGCGGACGAAGGGCGGGAGCAAGAACTTGACTGTGGCTGAGGGTGTTGCGGGTGGTGGGTGGATCGGGAAGCTCG
>CAYWKW010000061.1:0-11171 GCA_964458995.1 uncultured bacterium
AGATCAAAACGAAAAATGAGCAGAAACTTTTATAAATCTTTGCAGGGCTTGCCTGCAAGGGAAATCTGTTTCTACCCCCCCAAAGTGAGAAATTTTCGTCCGGACAGCATTTTTGTTAGTAATATTTTAGTTGAAACTAAACTAAAATTCAATATTAAAGAAAGGATGGGTGTAAATCATTTTTTTAAGTATGACCGTAGACCTTAAAACTACCAAAGGAAGCCCTGAGCCATTAGGACTTTCCATTCAGGGGGATAGGGCCAATTTTGCCCTCTTTTCCTCCCATGCGACCCAAGTCACTTTGGGGCTATTTCAGGGAGAAAATCCCATTAAAGAGGTCCCCATGCATCGCACGGGAAATACCTGGCATGTGGGGATCGAAAGCATCCCGCAGGGACTCGATTATGCCTATCGCTGCGCAGGGCCTCCCGAGCTCCTCTATAACCCCAAAGTCTGGCTCAATGACCCCTACACCAAGCGGGTCCATCACTATAAATGCCAAGCTGCGCTGCCGGAGGAATTCGACTGGGAAAATGATCAATCCCCCCAAATCCCTTTTTCCGATCTCATCATTTATGAAATGCATGTACGGGGGTTCACGCAGCACCCATCCAGCGGCGTCTCTAACCCAGGAACCTATTTGGGCCTCATTGAAAAGATCCCTTTTTTAAAAGAGTTAGGCGTCAATGCGATTGAGCTCATGCCCATTTTTGAGTTCGATCAGACCCACTGCAAAAATATCAATCCAGATACTCATGAAAAAATGGTCAATTACTGGGGCTACAATCCTTTCCATTTTTTTGTGCCTAAATATTGGTATTCCTCCTCCGATCCTGTCAATGAGTTCAAAACAATGGTCAGGGAACTCCATAAAAATGGGATCGAAGTCCTCCTGGATGTGGTCTATAACCACTCTGGAGAAGGGAAAGAAAAAGATTTCTATGTGAACTTTCGGGGAATCGACAATCCCGTCTATTACATGGTCGATAGCAGTGGCAATTATATGGATTTCACGGGGTGTGGGAATACCGTCAATGCCAATCATCCCGTCGTACAAAAACTCATTCTAGACAGTCTTCGCTATTGGGTTCAGGAGATGCACGTCGACGGGTTCCGGTTTGATCTCGGTTCCGCATTGACCCGCGATCCCAAGGGCAAACCGATGGCGCATCCGTCCCTGATTGAGACGATATCGAAAGATCCCCTCTTCAGCAAAGTCAAACTCATTATAGAAGCTTGGGATGCCTCTGGCCTCTACCAACTGGGCAGCTTTCCCAAATGGGGTCCCTGGTCAGAATGGAATGGGCGTTATCGAGATGTCGTCCGCCGCTTCATCAAAGGGACAGGTAGAGCCGGCCTTTTCGCCAATGTCCTCACTGGTACCGCGATGGTCTACCACGATTCCAATCCCCTCTCCAGCATCAACTTCATCACAGCCCACGATGGTTACACTCTGCGCGATCTCGTCTCCTACCAACAAAAACACAACTGGGCCAATGGCGAAGGCAACCGCCACGGCAACAGTCATAACGACAGCTGGAATTGCGGAGCTGAGGGGCCCACCAATGATCCCAACATCAACACCCTCCGCGAGAGGCAAATGCGCAATTTCCTCCTCGCCCTCTTCCTCTCTCAAGGCATCCCCATGCTCCTCATGGAAGATGCCTACGGCCATACGCGCAAAGGCAACAACAACCCCTACGTCCAAGACAACGAGATCAACTGGTTTCTCTGGGATCAGTTGGAGCAAAACCAAAAAATCTTCCAGTTCATCGCCAGTCTCATCCGTTTTCGAAAAGCGCACCCCCAACTCCGCCACACCCAATTCCTCACTCCTGCCGATATCGATTGGCACTCGGCAACCCCCTTCAAACCCGACTGGAGCGACCAATCCCATCTCGTCGCCTTCACCCTGAAAAACGGCTCTTCCATCTATGCCGCCTTCAACGCCTACTCCCTCCCCATAACCATCACCCTTCCCGAAGGCCCCTGGCACAAAAACATTCTCACCACTGAAGATTGGCAATTCTCCGAAAACGGTTCTCCTCTTCCATCCGCTCTTGAACTCGCCCCCTATTCCTCCCTACTAGCAACAAGATAACGTGTCCGTGTCCGTGTCCGTGTCCGAGTCCGTGTCCGTGTCCGAGTCCGACCTCTCTCTTCCTCTCTTTTCGGTACACAGTCTCGGACTCGGACACGGAACACGGTAGAATAATGTTGCTGAGGCGGACGTTTTCTTTTGTCTCACTCTTTCTCATTTAAGTTTTCATTTTTTCCTCCCTCTGCTATATTCATGTTTTGTATTTCCGGAGGGAGACAATGCGTTATTTATCTGCAATTCTACTTGGCGTTGCCGCTGTCAGCTGCAGCCGAGGAAACAATGAAACCACTCGCTTTCACGAAGATGGGAGGGCTAAGCCAACTGTTGCAGTTGCTTCTCTCCTAGATACAACTTCATTCGATGCTACGTGGAGCCTTTCTGAAGAACTTACCGAAGGCGTCATGAATAGCATAGCAGGTACGGGCGAAATTTATGTTCATACCCAAGAAGAATCGCCGTTTACCGACAACCCGTTCGGCGCCGATTTAAGCTGGATGAAGCGGGAATTTCATTCGGAAGAGTTTGTCGCTTTCCTCGAGCTTGTTGAACATGAATTCGCTCCGGTAAAAACAAAGGGCATCGCGCCGCAAGAAGCTTCAACCAATTTAAACATGGCCGTCCGGGTGAGAGTGATCGACTTAAGACCCGCAGTTCCCAAAATCGTTTTGCAGGAAATGGTCCGGGATAGTTACTTCATTCCGAAGTCCCTCATCCCCACCGACTACTCTGTCGATTGCTGGGGAACGGAAAGTTATCGCAAATCTCCAATGGGAATTGCTCACGGTATGCTCATTCAGGCAATCGCAGGCCGGATTAGCGACTACATTCTATTAGCAAAAAGCCGATGAGTTCGGAAATCGGCGCAACCCTTGCGTTTGGGGTTTTAGCAGTCTTTCTGCTGATCACTGGCTGGCGCAGGGGTTTTTTCGTTTTTTCAATCAAAGAGTGGGAAGTGCCGATCCGCTTCTACCAGCTCATGATCGCTTTTGCCATCTACTTTCTGGTTACCACGGCAACTTCAACCATTGTCCTCGCCTTATTTAAAAAAGAGATCATGGCCAATTATCTCGCCTATTCCAGCTGGATCAATTTCGCCATCTCCTTCCTCATCTTTGTTTTTTTGGCGATCTATTGGTGTTTTCTCCCCGAAAAGGTGCGCTACGGCATCTTGCGAAGGCCGTCGGAAAAGAGAAAATTGCAAGAAGATATCTGGGCCGCTTGCTATGCTTGGATTTTATCCTTTCCCTTAGTCCTTTTTTTAAGCCAAGGACTCGAGCTCATCACCTATAAAGTTTTCCATGTCACGCAAGTCCCCGATCAGATCGCCGTCAAATTCTTAAAGTCGACTTTTAGTAATCCCCTCTTCTTTGTCCTGGCGGTCTGCGCCATTATCATTCTCGCTCCCCTAATTGAAGAATTGCTCTTTCGAGGGTTTTTGCAATCGTATATCCGCCGCCACCTTGGACCTAAACAGGCCATCCTCATTACTTCCGTCTGCTTTTCCCTTTTCCACTACGCAGCCGGCCAGGGTTTAGGCAATATTTCGATCATCATCTCCCTTTTCATTTTGTCGCTATTCCTCGGATTCATTTGCGAAAAACAGGGAACCCTTCTCGCTCCCATGGTACTACACTCCCTATTCAATACAGTCAGCGTCATCAACCTCTATCTCTTCGGAGGTTTTACGACGGGATTATGAACTTGATTTTCTTTGGATTATCAGACATTGGGGTGAGCCGGCCGAATAATGAAGATGTCTGGGTATCAATTCCTGAAATTGGATTTTTCGCACTTGCCGATGGAATGGGCGGACATCAAGCTGGAGAGATCGCAGCCAAAGAGGCCATTGACTCTTTAAGCGAATCGGTCAAAAAAATCAAAAGCCGCAATCCCATCGAGCTGATCATTGAGCTGCGCCATGCCATTGAAAAGGCGAATCAATGGGTTTACCGCCTGGGCCAAGAATCTGAATCTTTAACTGGGATGGGAACCACCCTCTGCTGTCTCTTTTGGACTCCTGAAGCCGTCATCTATGCCCACGTTGGGGATAGCCGCGTCTACCGCCTTCGAGAGGAAAAACTAGAGCTTCTCACACAAGACCACTCCCTTTTTGCAAAATGGCTTAAAATTGGCAAAGAGACAGAGACCCCTTTTCCCTACAAAAATGTCATTACACGCGCCGTGGGCACCGCCCCTCGAGCCAACCCCGAAATCGCCGTGGCCTCCCACCGGCCTGGCGACCTCTTCTTTCTCTGTACGGACGGCCTATCCGACGTCCTCTCTCTCGAAGATATAGAAAAAATTATCAATCGCTCCCCCGACCTGGAAAATGCCTCAAAGCGGCTGATTCAGAAGGCGAAAATTAAGGGTAGTTCTGATAACATTACGATCCTAATGATCCAATCAGAGAGAAAGAATGCCGCATATCTACCTGGACAACAACGCGACGACGCCCCTAGACCCGAGGGTATTTCAGGCGATGCTGCAGGACCTGGGCAGCCTGCCAGCGAATCCATCTAGCGTCCACTGGTTTGGTCAGCAAGCCCGCCAACTCCTCACTCAGGCGCGCCATACTGTCGCCTCATTTTTCAAAGCTAAGCCTGAAGAAATCATTTTCACTTCTGGCGGCACAGAAAGTCTCAATTTTCTCCTACGAGGTTTAGGGACAAAAGGGCATCTGATCACCACCTTAATCGAGCACTCTTCCGTCTACAAAACCGTTCAATCCCTCGGCCTCGAAACCACTTACCTTCCCGTCGCCCTCCATGGCGCCCCGCTCCCCCACCAAGTGGAAGAGGCCATCCGTCCCGACACCCGCGCCATCGTCCTCTCTGCCTCCAATGGCGAGACGGGCGTTAAGATCGACCTCGACGCCATCGCCTCCATTGCCCAAAGACGCTCCATTCCCCTCCTCATCGATGCCGTCGCATTCATTGGAAAGGAGCCCTTCACGCCTCATCCGGGCATTTGGGGCCTCGCCCTCAGCGCCCACAAATTCCATGGACCGAAAGGGATCGGCGCTGTCTACCTGAAATCCAACCTCAAACTGGCCCCAACCCTTACCGGCGGCGGCCAAGAGAACACCCATCGCGCCGGCACCGAAAACCTCGCAGGAATCCTCGGCCTTGCCGAGGCCCTACGCATTCTAGCTCAAGACCAACCCAAAATCACACAAACCCTCCTCGACCTGCGCACCCATTTTGAAAAGGCTCTTTTCAGCGCCGTTCCCGATCTCTCGATCAATGGGCAAGGACCTCGCATATCCAATACATCCAACATTGCCTTTCATGGACTTGATGGAGAGACGCTCCTCATGCACCTCGATCTTGCGGGCTTGGCCGTCAGCCATGGCTCTGCCTGCAGCTCCGGGGCGCTGGAACCCTCTCGAGTCCTTACGAACATGGGCCTCGACAGGAAAACGGCCCGGTCGTCTTTGCGCTTTTCGTTCAGCCGCATGAACACGATGGAAGAAATCGACCGCGCCATCGACATCATCGCCTCCACCACCCAAAAACTCCGCGCCCTAACTCATCCTGCTAAACAGGGAATTTGTTCTTGATGGCTGCGATGAGATCGAGCCGGTTGGTCGCAATGCCCAGACCCTGCGCATGCTTAAAATGCACCTTGGGAAAAGGGAGCTCTTCAAAAAATCGCCCCGTCTCCCTGGGATAGGCTTTCACATCATGAACCAGCACAACCCCATCCTCATTGAGATAGCGGCTCCAATTGTCGTAATGCTGCTTACACGATGCATAGGTATGAGCCCAATCGATATGCAGCACATCGATTTTCCGGTTCCACGTTTTGGCAATTTCCCTAAACGGACCCACAATCAGATGAATATTTTTGGCGTAATCAAAACGGATGGCAGTCGAAATATTCCTAAAGGCGCTATCAAGAGCAAAGCACTTGCTCGCATAATTGCCCTCATCAAACCAATCGATGCCGAAGACATGCCCCTTATTCTTATAGGCAAATGCTATGGTGGACAATCCCCTATCAAAACCCAGATCGACAATCGTCTTCGGCTTTAAAAAATTCACCAGCCAAAATACAAAGGCCTCATGCCCCTTCCATGTGCTTTCAATTCCATCGATAAAAGCCAAAGCAGGGTCCTTAGTGAATTTTCTCCTCTCAAAATGAACAGGAATTACCTCTGCAGCCACACTCCCTCCAACACAGGAAGAAATAGTTTAGTAGAGAAAAGAAATATATGCAAATAAAAACCGGTGCCCGCTTACTCCTGCACCGATCTCACTGACAAAGTCTTTACTCCCCGCAATGTGGGCTCGTCGACAGTGAATTCGAGATCGCCAATGCGGATCGACTCATCTTTTACGGGGAGATGTCCGAGTTCGTCAAGAATCAGATCGCTGAGGGTGTCCCCCTCGCCTGCGGGAAGATCGACTTCAAACTGCTTATTGAATTCAGAAATGCTCATGTCCCCCGAGAGGGTCCGCTCTATGTAATGGGTAATCAGTTCGGGGACGGGAACCGACTTGGTTTCCTCCCCGAAGATTTCCGCAAGAATTTGATCGAGAGTGAGTATGCCGCAGGCCTGCCCAGATGGCTCGAGAATGACCGCAATGCTCTGGTTGTTGCGGCGAAACTGATGCAGAAGTTGAAGGATCGATGTGTCCCGGGTAACAAACCAGGGAGAATAGGAAGAATCGATCACCTTTTTACTCTCATCGAGACGGAGGAGATCGCGGAGATTGACAACGGCGACGATGTTGTGGGGATAGCGGTGATAAATGGGGACCATGGGAGCATAATTAACACTTAAGAGATGGCGCACATCGGCTAATGTCGAATGGGAGGCAACCATCTGCACATTGGCGAGAGGAATCATGAGCTGGCCCGCTGTCAGATTTTTCAACTTGAAGACTTGACTTACCGCCGCATCAAATTCATTTGCGCCCACTTCTTGCTCCTCAAAGGCCATGCGCACCTCTTCTCGAGAGAGGAAAAGGGGGACCTCTTTTTCTCTCCTCATCATGCGGTGAATCAAGCGGGAAAAGGCATCGAAGGTCCAAGTGATGGGCGATAGGATGCGCGCGAGAAGCGCCATGAGAGGGACGCAAAACATGGCCGATTGTTCGGGATGGCGGCGGGCCGCAAACATGGGGGCCAGTTCACCAAAAATGATGACGAGTGGGACCTGGGAAAGGGGCGCCCAATCGGGATCAAGTTGGATCGATTCATAAAAACGGCGAGCACACTCCGAGCCGATGACCAGCGCCGTTGTGATGCCAATCAGGGTCGTTCCAAAGAGCCGCGAGGGGCGCTTCAGAAGATAGTTGATCCAAATGGCGCGGCGAGTCCCGATACTGACATAGTATTGCAGGCGCACTTTATTGAACGAGACACAGGCCATTTCAAAAAAGGCAAAAAGCCCCTGAACGGCAATCGAGAAAAGCATAAAAAATAGGTATGTGCCGCTCATTTTTTCAGTCTTCTCACATATATGCGCCGAATGCGATTCGGATCGGCCGCCAAAACATAGAAAAGGAAGTGATCGGTGGCATACTTGGTTCCCGTGGAGGGAATATCGCCCAATTGTTCGATCAGCCAGCCGCCCAAAGTCACAATACTCTCCTTTGATTTCAGAGGGATGCCGAAAATCTCCTTAAATTCATTCAATTCGAGCTTTCCGCTTGCAATGATCACATCTTCACTCGATCGCGTATAGAGATTTTTCGTATCGCGCGCGTCGGAAATTTCACCGACAACCGCTTCGACTAGATCTTCTTGCGTAATGAGGCCAGAAATCGACCCATATTCATCGACCACCATAGCGATGTTCTCCCCCCTCTCGCGCAAATTGCGAAGCAGGGTCCAAGCGCGGGTCGATTCGGGGACATAATAGGGCTTTTTCAATGCTGGGAGAAGATCGGCCGGATTCTTGATTTGCTCCCGCTGGAAAAAATAGCGCCGCGCAGTCAAAATCCCCTTCAAATTCTCTAAATCGCCATCGCAAACTGGAAGGCGGCTCGTCTCTTGGTCGACAAAGAGGTGGACAAGGGCGCTCAAAGGCTCCTGCAGATCATAGTAAAGAATCTCTTCCCGAGGGCGCATGTGTTCGCGGACGAGAGAATTTTGCAAATCGAGAACCCCGCCAATGAGTTCCGATTCGATGGGCATCAATATGCCCCGCTCTTCCGAGGTTTTTAGGACGTGGCGCAACTCTTCAGGAGAGATCTCTTTTTCCTCACGAAAAAAAATGAAGAATAGGCGGGAGATCCAACTCGTGACTTTGGTGAGGGGCTCCCGGATCGGGCGAAGGATGAAGGCGGCTCTCCGGATCCAGGGGGACACATAGTAGGCGATTTTCGCGTGATTGGGAAGCGCCAAAGATTTGGGCATCACTTCCCCAAAAACCAAGGTCAAAACAAGGGGCACGCCGATTTTAAGCGCCCAGCTTTGATACGTATCAAAGATGGTAGAAACGGTGTTCTGAATCAAAATGTTGGCCAAAATATTGAGGATCAGAATCGTCACCAAGACTTCTCGGGGCCTCTCCATCAGCCGGCCGATCAGCGCCAGCCGCGGATCTGTAGCATTCCGATACGACTTCATCGTCAGTGGAGAGATCGAAAAAAGAGCGGTTTCCGACCCCGAAAGGAAGCCGGAAAGAAGAATCAATAGAACAAGAAGAATGATCATTTCTTGAAATGTACTTTAAGAAAGCCTTCTGGCACAACCCCTAAATCGCGCATGAGAATCATCCCGATCCAGTCGGGATCATTTTGAGAGGCGATGCGCAAGTGAAGATCCTCCCTTTTTTGCAAGGCCGCCCATTTCTGCTTTTCCATCTCTTCGAGTCTTTGCGTCAAAATCTGGACGCAACTTTGTTTCTCTTTCAAAAAATGAAATTGCAGCATCCCTGCTATAGCGCAGAAAGCAATGACCCACCAGCTCCGGCCCCAGAACGACATCTTCAACTCCCTACGCCTTATTTACCATTTTTCTAAATAGTTGGACAGGTGATTTCCATCTGCTTCATATACTTGCCTTTCCGGTCTGCATAGGAAGTCTCACACTCCTCATCGCTCAAGAAAAAGAGCACCTGCGCCAAGCCCTCTCCTGCATAAATTTTTGCAGGCAAAGGAGTTGTATTCGAAATTTCCAAAGTAACATACCCCTCCCATTCCGGTTCAAAAGGAGTTACATTCACGATGATGCCGCACCGCGCATAGGTCGATTTCCCGATGCATAAAGTTAAGACATTCCGTGGGATACGAAAATACTCGACGCTCCTCGCCAACGCAAATGAATTGGGAGGAATGACACAAGTTGAACCGCGAATATTGACAAAAGAATCGGCGCTAAAATTTTTTGGGTCAACAATCGTGTTGTAGACATTGGTAAAAACTTTGAACTCTTCGGCAACGCGCAGATCGTATCCGTAGCTCGACAGGCCATAGCTGACCAACCGTTTTCCGTTTTCCTCTTTCACTTGTCCGTCAGTAAATGGCTCAATCATTTTGTGGTTGATGGCCATTTTGCGTATCCATCGGTCAGAGCGTAATGTCATAAATATCTAGTGGGTTAAAATCTTTCGACAGGTCAGAGGGGTATTACCCTCACTTTATGTATAGCTTTTCAAATGGTTTTCTTGCTACAGTTTTCTGATATATGAGTGAAGCTTTTATCGAGTCCTCCTGGGCGAAGCCCGACACTCCTTTTGAGAGTCCCCTTCGCCCCAAACTTTTGAGTGAATTTATTGGACAAGAAGCGGTTCGCGCCCGCCTTGAAATCTTCATCGAAGCGGCCCGCAACCGCAAAGAAGCGTTGGGACATTGCCTCTTTTCTGGCCCGCCTGGACTGGGTAAAACGACGCTCGCGCACATCATTGCCAAATCGATGGGAACCCAACTCACCGTCACCTCGGGCCCCTCTATTGAAAAACCGGGAGATCTCGCCGGCATTCTCACAAATCTGAAACTCGGCGACATTCTTTTCATCGATGAGATTCATCGCATGCCGAGAGCTGCTGAAGAGTATCTCTATTCGGCCATGGAGGATTTTTCGCTCGATCTGATGATCGATTCGGGTCCCAATGCGCGCACCGTGCAAGTGAAGCTCAATCCCTTCACACTCGTCGGCGCAACCACCCGCTCGGGGCTCCTTAGCGCCCCCATGCGGTCCCGCTTCATCATTTCTCTTCGTCTCGACTATTACAATCATCCCACGCTCCAGCAGATCATTCAACGTTCCAGCAAAATCCTCAACCTCACTCTCTTTGAAGAAGGAGCCCTTGAAATTGCAAAGCGCTCACGCGGAACGCCGCGCATTGCAAACAACCTTCTTCGCTGGGTTCGCGACTATGCGCAAACGCAAAAACACAAATCCATCGATGCATTTCTTGCGCGCAAAGCCTTGGATATGTTGGCGATCGACGAAAAGGGGCTAGATGAAATGGACAAAAAAATCCTAAGTGTTATCATTGATCATCACGACGGGGGTCCTGTGGGCCTCAATAATTTGGCGGCTGCCTGTGGAGAAGAATCGCACACCATCGAAGAGGTGTACGAGCCCTTTCTCATTTTGCAAGGGATGGTTCGACGCACCCCGCGGGGGCGCGAAGCCACAGCTGCCGCATATGAACATCTTGGCCGAAAGCCAAAAAAACAGCCGGAGTCAAAACCATGAAAGCCGTTGTTGCAGCCGCAGTCCTCCTTTGCGGAAGCCTAATTCACGCACAAGAATACAACTCTCAGGATTACACCTCTTATGAGAGAATTGCCGAACCGATGGCGCCTCGCAACATCCAGATCCTTCTGGAAAAAGACGCCGAAGGGGCGCTTCTCGAAGTCAAGGGGCCCTACTACATCTTCAATCCCCACGATGGAACCCGCGTCTCCTCAGGCCTTCTCGGCAAGCGGTTCATGATCCATGCGACTGATAAAGGCCTCAAATGGGGAGAAGAGTTTCCCGGCGTGCATCAAATCTACATCAAGCCCCGTTCGGCAGAGACCGCTATTTTCATCGACGGGATCCAATATGAAGGAAGCGTCGCTATCTATGGCGTAGCGGGAAAAATCAACATCGTCAACGATCTCGACAT
>CAYWKW010000062.1:0-11053 GCA_964458995.1 uncultured bacterium
CTCTAACACCCGAATAGCCGCCTTGCCGGCTGGCTTTAACCCGCCAGCTCTTCAATGGCTTAACCTCTCTAACACCCAAATAGCCGCCTTGCCGGCTGGCTTTAACCCGCCAGCTCTTCGAGAGCTTTACCTCGCTGAAACCCGAATAGCCGCCTTGCCGGCTGGCTTTAATCCGCTAGCTCTTCGAGAGCTTTACCTCTCCTACACCCAAATAGCCGCCCTGCCGGCTGGTTTTAATCCGCTAGCTCTTCAAAGCCTTGGCCTCTCTAACACCCCAATAGCCGCCTTGCCGGCTGGCTTTAACCCGCCAGCTCTTCAAATGCTTAACCTCTCTTACACCCCAATAGCCGCCCTGCCGGCTGGCTTTAATCCGCTAGCTCTTCAATGGCTTAACCTCTCTAACACCCGAATAGCCGCCTTGCCGGCTGGCTTTAATCCGCTAGCTCTTCGAGAGCTTAGCCTCTCTGGCACCCCAATGTTTAATCGAATAGGTAGGTTAGATCCAACTCAGGCTGCGGAAGCATTACTTGCGGGTAGGCTAGTATAATTTCGGGATTATACCATATTTATTAAATATTTTAATATATTGTATGTATAGATGAAATGTGTTATAATTATTATTCATTAATTGGGAGGTTGTTATGACCGTTGAACCTAGTAATGCATATTCCCTAGCACTCTCGAGCTGCAAAGTGTTCGAGGATGGGTTGGTTTTTCATCCCTGGTCTCGCGAGCTCGATTGCTGCGTCATCGACTTCAACTCGGGTGCCCGTAACGGAACCTCTACAGCCAAAGGATTTACCTCTCTCCCCCCTCTCGCAACCACGATTATCAATGCATCTGCCGCTGTTGGCGGTATCTTAGGAGTCCCCATCGGTCTTCTCGGCGCAAGAGACGGCTATTTGAAGGCGAAGCACGCTTATCAAGTCATGGATTTGGAAGGCGTTGGGCACAATGCATTATGGGGGTCTTTCGGCGCGGGATTCGCGGGTGTATCTGGACTTTTAGGAGCAGAGGGGATCATGGGGCTTGCCCATGCTGCCACACCCACAATGCTGAATACCGCCTTTGGCGGAGTTGGCTTAGGGATGAACGGATTTCTAGCTCTCTATGGCGCCTATGGATTGAACGAGGCACAAAAATTTGGTGCCGAATTGAAAAAGGGAACGCCAAACGATGCTTTGCAGTGGCTCCGTAAGCAGGTTACTTTGACAGATGATGAGATCGCGGCGTGCAAAAGCGACCAAAATGAAATGGCGCGCAAGTTGCAAAAAAAGTGGAATGCTTTGGAATTGAGAGTCGGCGCTGAGTGTGCCAAAATGCTTCGAGGAACCGATTTTGATAAAAAAACCGAAAATGCCGAAGAATTTATTCTGAAAGTGGAAGAAGCGAACTTCAAGCAGCAGGTCAAATACGCCCTTTTTATCTTGATTGCTCTTGTGGGTACAGCTGCCTTTATTGCGATGATGGTCTCCACTGGACCCGCTTCGCCTCTCTTTTTTGCGGTGGGCGCTGTATTGTGGTTGGCCGCGGATAGCTCCAAATTGCATTCCTATCTAGGCGAAAAATGTTGGACTTGGCACCATGAGCCTAAAAAGCTCGAGCCGCCTTGTCAGACTCCTTTAGCCTCTTAAAGAACGATTTTCTCGACTACATCCGCTCTGAAAAGGGGCTTTCACGCCATACAGTGGAAGCTTACGGCAGAGATATTTCAGCCTTTGCCCATTATTTAACGATCAAAGATTGGAAACAGGTCGTGCCGGAAAACATTCTTGGCTTTCTCGGCCATTTAAGATCCAAAAATTATGCCAGTTCGACTATTTGCCGGATGCTTGTTGCAGTTAAGGTCTTTTTCCGGTTTCTCAAAAAAGAGGGGGTCATCACCCTTGACTTGGGCCGCTATTTTGATTCGCCGAAGCTTTGGCAATTGATTCCTGAAGTGTTGACAACAGAAGAAGTAGAAGCCCTTCTAGCCCAGCCCAAAAACGACGATGCGTTGGGAAGCCGGGACAAGGCCATTCTGGAGTTGCTCTATGCGACGGGGATGCGTGTTTCGGAACTCTGTTCGCTGCGCATACAAGATTTAAGCGACACGTTTGTCAAGGTGAAGGGAAAGGGGAAGAAAGAGCGGATTGTCCCCGTCGGAAAAAAAGCGATTGAGGCGGTCGATCATTACTTGCTCCATTTTCGGGGCACAGTGAAAGAGGAGAACGCCCCTCTCTTTATCTCTCCTCGAGGCAAGGCGATAGATCGAATCACGGTCTGGAACCGGGTGAAAGCCTATGCGCAGTCGGCGGGGATTGGAAAGACCATATCGCCCCACACTTTGCGTCATTCCTTTGCAACCCATCTTCTTGAAAACGGGGCCGACCTCCGGCTCATCCAAGACATGCTTGGCCACGAAGACATCGGCACCACCGACCGGTATACCCACGTAACCGGCAATCGTCTCAAAGCCGCCTTCAACGCTTTCCATCCCCGCCCCTAAAGCATGATGGGGCAAGAGAAAGAAACAGGATGAACAGGGTATAAAGGATGGAAAAAAATATGAATAGCTTCCTTCCCATCCTTCCCATCTTGTGTATCCTGTTCCTTAACCTGCCGGCAAGCCCTTCCTTCCCATCATGTTCCTTTCGATCGGCTGGCTCTTAAATGGAGATAAGCCTGCCGCTTGATCGTCGTTACTTTATTCCCTAGCTCAACTATCCTGCTTTGCAGAGATTGTACATAGGGCGATCGCAAAGATTGGAAATAGGCGCTGATTCGGTCATAGCACTTCTCAAGCAATGCCACTTCGTCAAGCGTTCTTGGTTCATCACTAGGAGTGAGGTAGCGTTCAAATTCGGTGATAGTTAGAATAAATTCTTTTACAGTTGAAGTTTTCATAAAATGCCTCGGACGAACATTTTATGACGATTAAAGAATTTGGATCAAGAATTGCGATTAAAACGGTTCTTCAATTTTTCTTGCAAGATCTCGAAATAGTAATAGAGGACGGGGGTGAGGAGGAGAGTGAGGAGCTGTGAGATGATGAGGCCGCCGACAATGCACAGGCCGAGAGAGATGCGCGATTGGGCCATGGCGCCGCCAATTCCAAGAGCGATGGGGACGGCTCCCATGAGGGCGCAGATGGTGGTCATGAGAATGGGGCGGAAGCGGATGAGGGAGGCCTCAATGATGGCGTCGCGGGGCGATTTCCCCTCCTTTTCTGTGGCTTCAATAGCAAAGTCGACCATCATGATTCCGTTTTTAAGGACTATTCCAATGAGAAGGATCAGGCCAACAAACGAATAGAGCGAGAGAGTTTGGCCAAAGACGAAAAGAGTGAGGAGGCCGCCGAGAAGAACGGGGGGCAGGGCGCTCATGACTGTGAGTGGGTGAATGAAGCTTTCGTAGAGGATGCCGAGAATCACATAGATGACGAAAAAGGCGAGTAAAAAGAGGAAATTGAGGGACGAAAAAGAGGATTTAAAGATGTCGGCGGTTCCAATGACCTGCCCAAAGACTTGCGAAGGTATGTCATTTTTCGTGAGTTGGGTAATCGTATCGACCGCCGTTCCCAGGGGAATCTTCTCCCCGAGGTTGAAAGAGATCCCCACGGAGGAGAGGCCATTCACATGGTTGACGGTCAAAGGTCCCACCGTTTCTGAAACTTCAACCACTTCGGAGAGGGGCACTTGATTGCCCGTATTGGAGGTGATGTAGAGTTTCGAAAGGACCGTTGGATCTCGATAGAATTGGGGCAAGGTTTCAATCAGCACATCGTATTGATTGATCTCCGCATTGATCTGAGAAATTTTGTTGTTGGAATAGGCATATTGGAAATAGTTTTCAATGGCTGAGGCGCTCACATTGTAGTTGGAGGCTTTGTCGCGAAGGATGTGGATTTGCCATTGAGGTTGATGGATTCGAAGGTCGCTCGACACTTGAGAAAAGTTGGGGTTGTTTTTCATTTTTGCGAGGAGTTTGGGGGCATATTCGTAGAGGGTATCGCGGTCGATGCTTGTGAGCGAATATTGGTAGAGGGCTTGAGCGGTGGTTCCCACTTGCAAATTGATGAGGGGGAGGGGAGAGAGATAGACATTGATGCCAGGAATATTTTTGTATTTGGCTGTCAGCTCCTTGATGACGTCGTTCATCGGACTCCGTTTTTTAAACGGTTTGAGCCTTAAAAAAAGAATCCCCTCGTTGGCATTGCTATAGGAACTGATCGAGATGACCGAATCGATGTTGGAATCGGCCATGGCAATTTTGTTGAGCTCTTCATGATATTCCTCCATCAAATAGGGCGAAGTTCCGTCCCTCGCTTGCGAGTACCCTTCCAGAAATCCAATATCGTCGGAGGGAAGAAAATCTTTTGGAATGGCTATGAAAAGCAGAAGAGAAAACACGATACAAGCGGCGCCGACCCCCAACATGATGATGCGATGATCCATAGCCCAATGCAAACAGGGCTCATACCATTTTTTCAACCGCTCATTGACCGCATCGGAAAAACGCTCCATGCGGGGGCGATTCTCTTTCGAATAGGATTTAATCAAACGGGCCGAAAGCATCGGAATCAAAGTGAGGGAGATAAACCCGGAAATCAATACGGCCGTCATGATCGTGACGGCAAATTCCCGGAATAATTTCCCTACAACTCCTCCCATAAAAAGCATGGGGATGAAAGCGGCCGTCAAGCAAAGAGTCATGCTGAGAACGGTGATGCTGATCTCTTTGGACCCTTTTAATGCCGCCTCGAGCGGCGCCTCTCCCATTTGCACGTGGCGTACATTGTTTTCGAGCACAACAATGGCATCATCGACTAAGAATCCGATGCAAAGCGTTAAGGCTAAAAGAGATAGGACGTCTATGCTGAATCCCAAAAGATACATGACCGCAAATGTTCCAAAGATCGACATGGGCAAAGAGAGGGAGGGGATGATCGTGTTGAAAGCTTTGCCCAAAGAGAGATAGATGACCGTTACGACTAAAACAAAAGCGATAAAAAGGGTGAGTTTCACATCGTCTACCCCTTCGACGATCGCATCGGCGGAGCTATAGATCGATTCGATTTTAAGGGAACTTGGCAATTGAGGTTTGAGTTTTTCCAGAGTTGCATCGATCGCTTTTGTGATGTTGATCGTATTCATTCCGGGCAGGCGTTGAACAGCCAGAATGATACATTGCTGATCGCTCTCACGGGTGATGTAGTGTTGGAAAAACTTATCATTTTGCACGCTATCCAACGCGCGGCCCACATCTTTGATTTTGACCAGATCCCCATTATTATTCTTAACGATCAGTTCTCCATATCCTGGGGCGCGCAAGATTTGACCGTCGGCATCGATGGTGTAGTCGTCTCTCTTGCCATAAAGAGTTCCCAAAGGCAAGTTGACGTTGGTTGAGCGGATCTGATCGGTCACCATATCGAGCCCGAGATTCTTAGCCGCCAATTTTTCCGGATCGACCTGAATGCGAACCGCATAGGGCGAACCATATGTGGTCACTTGGGCCACGCCCTCAATCATTGAAATCCGCTCTCCAATGAACGTATTGCCATAATCATAGAGTTGCGAGAGGGTCATGTTGGTTGAAGTGATCGCGTAATAGATGATGGGTGTGGTAGCTGGGTTGACTTTTCGATAGGTGGGTTGATTGGGAAGGTTCGATGGCAAGTTGGGTTGGGCTCTGCTGATGGCTGCCTGAACATCGGTTGTTGCCGCATCGATGTTTCTAGACAGATCGAAAGAGAGGACGATCGCCGTGGAGCCGGTGCTGCTCGTCGAGTAGATCCCTTGGATCCCTTCAATTGTTAAAAACTGCTGTTCGAGAGGAGTGGTCACCGCATTGGCCATCGTATCTGGGCTTGCGCCTGGATAGCTCACCGACACTTCGATTGTTGGCAAATCGACGTTGGGCAAATCGCTCACTGGCAAAAAACGGTAGGCAGCCAACCCAAAAAAGAGGATCGAGACCATCACTAGGATGGTCATTACAGGCCTGCGTATGAAGACTTCCGAGAGATTCATCGGATATTTACCTTGGCTCCAGGATAGAGATTGAGCTGTCCTTCAATAACGATCGTTTCATTTGCTTTTAGGCCATCTGTTACGATCACATTTCCATCTTCTCTTTGGCCCAGTTTAATCTTCCGTTGATCGACTGTTTGATCCTCTTTGACTACAAAAACCACCGGCCCGCTTTGGGTCAATTGGACCGCTGTATAAGGGATGATCACAGCATCCGGGATCGTATCTAGAATCAAGCGCGTACGGACGAATTGGCCGGGCCAGAGCTCTCTCTGATTATTTTCAAAAATCGCTCTCAGCTGAATCATTCCGGTATTTTCATCTACCGCATTATTGATCACGAATAATTTTCCCTCGAACACCTCGCCTGAGAAATCTTCATAGGCGGCGATCACCTTTAAATTGCAATCGCGATAAAACCTCTGCACTTTTGGCAATTGAAATTCGGGGATGGCAAAGGTGACATAAATGGGGGCCATTTGATTGAGCGTCGATAAGACCATCTGTTCGGGTGTCACCAAGTTTCCGTAGTCGACCAATAGCAGCCCCATCATTCCATCGATCGGGGCATAGATCCAGCAGTAGTTCAAATCGATTCGGGCCATATCAACTCGGGCTCTATCCTGCTCAACCAGAGCTGACGTAGAGGCTAAATTGGCTTGCAGCGTTTCGTAATCGATTTGGGAGTAGTACTCGTCCTTCGCAAGGAGCCGGTATCTTTTCACCTTTTCAGCAGCTAGAGCTAAATTAGCCAAATTCTGTTCCAAAGTAGCCTCGGCCTCTTTCAGCGAGGCTTCATACGGTCTCGGGTCGATTGTGAAAAGCAGATCTTCCCGTTTTACCTCTTGACCCTGCTTAAAGTAGACTCCTGTCAATTCGCCCTCAATGCGCGACTTAATGTTGATGGCCGTGACCGAGTCGACGTGGCCCAACGCCTCGATATAGATCGGGGCCTCTTTTTGCACCGACACCCCCGTCTTTACAGGATAAGAGGGGATAGTGGGCTTTACCTCTTTATGGCAGGCAGATAGGACTATTATGAAGAATAACCAACTCTTTTTCATTCCACTTCCTCCTCATTGGGAGTTGCGCAGAGAGAGCCGGTTGCATAGGCGATTTGGGCCAGTGAGAGGAACCAATCTTTTTGCGCGTTCGCTTTTTTCGCCCGTGCGTCCGCTACGGAACTTTGCGCGTTAATTACGTTCAGAATGGTCATCGTCCCAACTTTATAATTGGTCAGCGCAATATTGAATTCCAGCTCAGCCGCCTTGAGATATTCCCCCGAATCGTTCATGTTCATCGCGGCGGTTTTGACGCCCATATGAGCCGTCGTCACACTCTGAATCATCGATAACTCGGTTTGCAAAAGCTGCGCCCGGGATAATTCCACATTGGCCTCCGCATTTCTCACCTGATTTTTGGTCAGGTAGCCGTTAAAAATAGGGAAAGAGACGCTAAAAAGAGCGGTCCAGTGGTTCGATTTTTCAGACAAATCCCCATTAAACCAGTAGCGCCCCGTGCTCAATTGCGAGGTAATGACCGGCATGAGCGCCCTTTGAGCTCCAAGAAGAGAGGCCTCTTTGGAACGAAGATTGGCTTGCGCGGCCAAAAAGTCTTGCCTCTGCACCTGGGCCATCGCAACCAGGTTGTCGATATCTTCCAGTAGGGGCTCTGAAGCCACTTGCTCCGGCAATGGCTGCACCCGGAAGGGGACATTGGCAGGCAATCCTATATCGACTGCCAGCTGGGCAAATGCATTTTCGACATTCTGTCTTTGCGTCGTTAAATTGATCTTGCTCTGCAAATATTGCGTTCTTGCCTGGGCGACGTCGCCCAAAGCGGCTAATCCAAGGGAAAATTTCTCGTTGGCTGCGTCGAGCGCCATTTGCGCATTGGCTAAATTGGCTTCATCCGCTTTTTGAACAGAGAGTTGATAGAGATAACCGTAATAGTCGCCCATGACTGTTTGCAAGACGGTTTGGATTTGCTGATTGTGGGTTAAATCGGCATAGTAGAGAGATTCTCGGGCTGCCATGCTGGCGGCTGTCCTTTGGCCAAAGTCAAACAAGGTGTAGCTTAAAATGACATCGGGGCCAGCTTCTGTGAAATATTGCGTAGTGACTCCCGTCGTCACGCCGCCTGTCAGAGTCACGGGCTGCCCAGCGGTAGCCACTGGGGCGCCCACCTGCGGAAAGCCCGACTTTTGTCTGTAATAGAATCCGCTGAATTGAATGTTGGGGAAAAAGGGGCTGAGCGATTCTCCATATTGAGCGGCGGAAGATCTGGCCATTGCCCAAGTTTGCTTGGTTGTGGGGTTGTTTTGTAGTGCAATATCGAGCAATTCGGCCAAAGAGAGCTCTCCCGTCCCAAAAGAGGGAGGCAGAAGCGTTCTACAATATTTTGAGGAGACGAGGTTGTTCCCTTTCATGGGAGTCCAAGAAGAAAAGGGGGTCGATGGAGTCAGCGAAAAAGGATCCTTCGCATCCCTCATACAACTCGCAAACAAAAGAGGACAGAGAAAAAGAGCCAGCCGTTTTAAACCCATTAATTGGGTTAATACAGTTTACCCCATTTTTTTGCGAAGAAGATCGTTGACGACTTGCGGGGAAGCTTTCCCTCGAGTGAGTTTCATGACCGAGCCGACCAGGAAGGCAAACGCTTTATCTCGGCCCGCTTTATAATCAGCTACAGACTGGGGATTGGCCGCCAAAACCTGATCGACCAAAGGCTCGATGCTGGCAATATCGCTCGTGGGTAGGTAATCGGGATTTTTTGCGACGATGACCTCCGGATCGAGGCCGGGGTTCGCAACCATATCATCGGCTACCGACTTCGCGATGCGGCCCGTGATCCTATTTTGCTCGATCATTTCGACCAATTTTGCCACATGCACGGGGGCAATGCCCACATCGAGCAAAGTTTGGCCCGACTCTTTCAAGCGGCCTGCAAATTCCACCGTAATCCAATTGCACAGAAGGCGGGGATTGTTGCAGAGTTTTAAAGCCTCTTCGAAGTAATCGGAGAGGAACTTTTCATTGATCAAAGTGGCGGCAGCGTATTCGGTAAGCCCCAGATCGGAAACGTAGCGCCTCAGTCGATCGTTCGGCAGCTCCGGCAAAGAGGTTCTCAATTCATCGATATAGGCTTCGCTCAAAACAACAGGCGTCAAATCGGGTTCCGGAAAATAGCGGTAGTCGTCAGCGCTCTCTTTGCGGCGCATCAAAACCGTTTGTTTCAATTCTGGATCCCATCGATACGTGCCGGGCGGAATCAATTCCAGCGGATCTTTATGGGGATTGTTCAGGTAGAGAGAAATTTGGCGGCTGATTTCTGAATCGATCGCCATTTCCATGAAGGTGAACGAGTTCATGTTCTTAATTTCAATTCGGGGGCGAAGTTCTTTTTCGCCTTTGGGCCTTACGGAGATATTGGCATCCATTCTCAGACTACCCTCCTCCATGTTCCCATCGCATGCATCCAAATAGAGCATGATGGCCCGGATCGCCATTGCATAAGAGGCGGCATCTTTCGCCGAATGGATGCAAGGCTCAGAGACGATTTCAATCAAAGGGGTACCGGCTCTATTGTAATCGACGCCGGCAAAGGTGCTGAAATGCTTCAACATTCCCGCATCATCTTCGATATGGGCTCGGTTGATCTGGAATGTTTTTCCACTCGCCGCGATCTGGCCTCCCCGGATGAGAGGATTTTCGAATTGGGTGATTTGGAAATTGCGCGGGCTATCTGGATAGAAATAGGACTTTCGGTCGAACGTGCTCACTTTTGTGATTTGCGCTCCGATTGCTAGGCCAAATTGGACCGCCTTTTTCACCACTTCTTTGTTTAAAACGGGCAGCGCCCCGGGCTGACCTGTGCACACTACGGAGATATTGACATTCGGTTCATCGCCAAAGTGATTCGGCGCAGGGCTAAAGATCTTCGATTTGGTATTCAACTGGGCATGGATCTCCAATCCAATGACTGGCTCCCACATCTCATAGGGTAAGTCACGCTTATTCATAATTCCTGCCCCCGCCCGAGTCCGTGTCCGAGCCTCTGCACGATTTCTTCTTTTTTTAAACGCTTATCCATACCCCCCCGGGATGCGGCCATGTTTGGAGGCTTGCTCGTAGGCGTAGGCGTATTGGATTAAAGAGACGTCGCACATTTGAGGGCCGATGAATTGAACTCCCAGGGGCATCCCTTTGTTGTCATAGCCAGAGGGGACGCTCATGGCGGGTACACCAGCGAGGTTGGCGGGAACAGTGAAAATATCTTGCAAATACATGGCTAGCGGATCTTGGATCGATCCTCTTTCAAAAGCGCTGCTTGTAGTCACGGGAATCATGATCACATCGCACTTGTTGAAGGCCGACTCAAAGCCATCGATGATGAGAGTTCTCACTTTTTGCGCCTTCTTATAATAGGCGTCTTGATAGCCTGCAGAGAGGACATAGGTCCCCAACATGATCCGCCTTTTGACCTCTTTTCCAAAACCATCCTTGCGAGAATATTCGTAGATTTCATCCAAGGTTTTCGCATTTTTAGAGCGAACGCCATAGCGGATTCCATCAAATCGAGCCAGGTTGGTCGAGGCTTCAGCTGTAGACAAGATATAGTAGACTGCAATTGAATATTTCAGGATGTCGAGGTCGATTTCAACAATTTTAGCCCCGAGAGATTTCATCACCTCAATGGATGCCTCAAAATTACCGCGCACCTGCGGATCTAAACCGGCCAAAAATTGCCAAGGAACTCCCACCGTGGTCTCTTTTTCGAGTTTAGGCGACAAAGAGTAGGTCTCAACAGGCAGGTCTAAAGAGGTCGCGTCATGAGCGCAATGGCGCCCGATCACTTCCATGGTCAAGGCGACATCGGCCACGGTAGTTGCAAAGGGACCAATTTGATCTAGAGAAGACCCAAAAGCAACCAGTCCGTAGCGGGAAACTCTTCCATAGGTAGGTTTAAAGCCGACAATGCCGCACATCGCGGCGGGCTGCCTGATGGAACCGCCCGTATCGCTACCCGTTGCAATCAAA
>CAYWKW010000063.1:0-10905 GCA_964458995.1 uncultured bacterium
AGCAAACATTGATCCTGCCCGAGAGGGAATGGATCGCAAGAGCTGCATTCAATCGAGAAGGAGCCCTTAAAGCGCTCGTTCTGTTTGAAGAATCGGGAAGAAAATTCTTAGAAGTCGAACGTGAGGGGCAGTGGGATCGTATCTGGGAACTCTCTCCAGACGATTGGAAATGTTCCATTTTAGGGCTGAGTCGGGATGAAAAAAAGCTGCGAGTGATCTCCTGCTTTGATCTTCCTGCAAGGGGACTTTTTGAAATCGATCTCGAAACAGGAGAGAGAACTCTTCTATTCTCCGACCCTACATTCGATTGCGATCAGTTCTATTTCGACCCCGAATCGGACCAACTACAAGCTGCCTTCATCAAAGGTGAAATCCCCGATTGGCAGTTTCTCGACCCCGAATTTGGGAATGAGATCCGGAAGATCGAAAATCATCTCGAAAAAGGCGCTGTCATTCTCTTGTCCCGGCTGGATCAGGGAAAGAAGTGGTTCATCTCCCATCGAAGGGATGATCACCCGACGAAATACTACTTATGGCACAAAGAGGAAGGGCGACTCGAACTCGTTTTACAACAAATACCTGCCTGGGAAGGACTCTCTTTTGGCAAACTCTTCCCTTTCTCTTTTTTAGCTTCTGACGGAAAAAAAATTCCGGGGTATTTTTTGACTCCCCCAGTTGGGGAGCCCCCTTTTCCCACTATTGTGGAGATTCACGGCGGTCCACACAGTCGCTACGAATACGCTTTTTATCCAACTTTCCAATATTTTGCTCAGCAAGGCTATGCCGTTCTCATGATCAATTACAGAGGATCCGATGGCTATGGAACTGAGTTCTTGAAGGCCGACTTTGGAGAGTGGGGAGAGGGGCATATGATCCAAGATATCATCGAGGGGAAGAGATGGGCCGTTGAACAGGGATGGGTCGATCCAAACCGAGTGGCCCTTCGGGGAGGCAGCATGGGCGGCTATTTCACCCTTCTTGGCTTATGCGTCGCTCCTGGAGAATTTACCTGCGGGATGGCCATTGCTTCAGTCGTAGAGCCAGAGCGGTGGCTGCCTGAGGAATTTGTACAGTGGGCTAAAATTTATGTGCCTTCCCTTCTCCCATCTGCGAAAGGTTCAAAGACGCCCGTAGATCTGGCGCACCGCATCCAAGATCCTTTGCTGATGCTCCATTCTGATAACGACCTTCGAGTCCATTGCATGCAAAGCAAAAGAATGGCAGAGGCTCTCGATCAATATCAGATCCCATTTCAATTCCACGTATTAAAAAACGACGGGCACACGTTCCTCGATCCGCAGAACCGCCTTTTTTCCCTCGAAACCCAATCTGAGTTCCTCAGACAGTGTACAGATCCGAAGGCGAAAATGGGGGGAAACTAAGGCAAAGAACGCGCACAGCTTCTCGATTTGCCGATTTTAGATGATGAATTTGGTTGGGGAGGACTGTGATCGATTCTCCCGCCTGCAGGAAATGGTGCGCTCCGTCGATTTCGATATCGAGTTTTCCATGGACCACAACGAAAATTTCTCTTTCAATTTTGTGATAATGCCTCGGAGAATCTTCAATTTCAATGAGTGCAGCGCCCCATTTTTCATTTTCAAATAGCTCGTAAACAACGTAAGTTCCCCTATCGAATTTTTCTCTAAACGGAATCGATTCTTTGTTTTCAATACTCATGTGCATAAGACGTCCCTTCTAAACTTTTTCGTGAAATTATCAAAAAATTCTTGCACGAATTCGCAAAAGATTTTACACCAACAGATAGAAGATTTGGAAATGGAATATTCCCAATCGATGAAAAAGAAGGAATAAAGTATGGCAGCAAAAAGAAAAAAAGCGGCTAAGGCGAAAAGGCCAAAAGCTAGAAAAGCAACAAGAGCGAAAAAAGCATCGAAAGGAAAAAGAAGAGGTGGAGGCTTAACACAGCTACACTATACTCTCTCTCCAGAACTACAAGCAATCGTCGGTTCACGAACAGCTTCCCGCCCCCAAGTTGTGAAGAAGTTGTGGGTCTATATCAAAGCACACAAATGTCAAGACACTAGAAATAGAAGAATGATCAATCCTGACAAAAAACTCGCTGAAGTGTTAGGCAGCAGACAGATCGATATGCTTAAAATGGCAGGCGCAATCAGCAAGCACCTCAAAAAAGCATAACCGCCTCTTGCTCTTCAAGGTTAGCCGGAGTTCTTCGCTCCGGCTTTTTACTACTAACCAGGGATCCCAAACCAGCCGCCGGTATCTCCGCCGACCCAGTAGTCATTCTTCATCTCAGGGATGTACATCTTACACGCCTCAAGAATGTTTGCATCTCGGGTAATGTTATCGCCAAGTTGATATCCTGTTGGAACAAAAATCCGGCCGCTATAATAGCCCTGAACACGGATTTGTCCCATCACATAGATCCCGCCGCCAACGCTGTAAAGGCCCGCCACTGGATCTCGGGTATAGATCGCCACGTAGCCGCCATCTGGACCCATGTAATCGTTATAGGTAGGCAAAATAATCTCTTCAAAACCACAGACTGGATGGTTCACCACCATGTCATTGGCTGCCCAAACTCGAAAATCCTCAGGGAGTAAAAAAGGAATACAATCACCACCGCGAGGGCAGCTATTTAAATTTTGAACTTGTCCGCAAGCCTGACAATCCTCAGTGAGACGATAGGGAAGACGACCAATGCCGCCCTGTTTATTTACTTGATCATACAATTCTTGAATTTCCACAATAAACCTCAAATTAACTTTACACGATCTTAATTATACACAAACAGAATTAAGGGGGCAAGCATGTGGAGATGATTAGCCGGAGCGGTGAACTCCGGCTTGGCTATTAGAGAATTTCTGCGGCGATGGAGGCGAGCTCAGAGCGCTCAGTTTTCTCGAGAAACATATGGCCGTAGATACGATGGTTTTTAAACCTGTTGACAATGTAGGTCAAACCGTTCGAATCCTTATCTAGATAAGGATTGTCGATTTGGGTCGCATCGCCCGTGAGAATCACTTTGGTTCCTTTCCCCGCACGAGAAACAATTGTCTTCACTTCGTGAGGAGTGAGGTTCTGCGCTTCATCGATGATCATATACATCTTGGGAAGAGAACGACCGCGAATGTAGGTAACCGCCTCCATTTCAATCTTCTTGCTCTCCATGATGAATTCCAATGTGGCAGCCCCATTTCCTTCGCCGCTGGTTGTGGAGCAAAGGAATTCAAGGTTGTCATAGATCGGCTGCATCCAGTGATAGAGCTTTTCCTCTTTGGTTCCTGGAAGATAGCCAATGTCTTTGCCGAGAGGGACAATGGGCCTTGAAATGAGGATGCGCGAATAGCTATTTTCATCAAATACTTTGCGCATACCGCAAGCCAGGGCCAGAAGCGTTTTTCCTGTTCCCGCTGGGCCAATGAGCGTTACGAGCTGGATGTCGTCTCTGAGGAGGAGGTCGATCGCGCATCGCTGCTCGATGTTGAGCGGTTGAATGCCCCAGATGTCGCGCGTGATTTGGAGGAGCGGCTCCAACTTTTTCGCTTTGTCGCTATATTTGCAAACGGCCGAAGATTTTTCGGGTGAAGCAAGAAGGGCATATTCATTCGGGCGAAATCCTCCATCAGTTAAGGGAAGAGTCCCATCTTTGTAAAAGAGATCGATGTCCCGCTTTTGGACATCTATCTTACGCAAGCCTTTATAGATCTCTTCGTAAGATGTTTTTAGATTCTCATAATCTTCCGATTCGAGATCCATTGCCTCGGCCTTAACCCGAGTGACAAAATCTTTCGAAACAATAACAACCGATTCCCCTTTTTCTTTGAGGAGATAAGCAACTAAGAGAAATTTATTGCTACTGCGATCCAAAGGAAGAGGGAATCCCTCTACGCGCTCCGGTTTCGCATCCAGATGGATACGCACTTTGGGCCCCTCGGGAATCACAACTCCCGTATGAAGATCCCCAATTTTTTCCGCTTTTAAAGAGTCAATATAGCGAATGACTTCCCGTGAATTTTTTCCCGCTTCGTCGGAATGACGCTTTAAACTGTCCAGCTCTTCAAGGACAGCCAGCGGAATCACCACATCGTTATCTTTGAATTTCTGAATCGCAGCAGGATCGTGGATCAGAACATTTGTATCGATCACAAAAGTTTTTCGAGACACTTTTTTTCCTTCGGAAGTCTTGTTTTCGTTGCTTCGGTTTGGCTGCTGAGCCACTATCATCAGACACCTCTATTATATGCATTTTGAACCGGTTTATGGAGCTGTTTAGGGGAACTACCTCCTTGGCTTCAAAATTCCACCTTATAGGTCTTCCTTGAAACGAAAGCAAGAACTTGTTGCAACATTCTTATAATAAATGCCTTAAGTTGTAAATGGCAGACAGATAATTCGAGTGCCAATTCAGGCTTGACTTACACCTCTGCTATGAGTTATAATTTAAAGTACAAATGGAGTAGTGGCAATGAAAATCACTGGGACAATATTGAGTATCCCTCCCTATCTCTCAACTACTTGGAAGAACATCGCTTCTCTACACGTTAGAGAGGAGAGAGGGGCTTTCACGCTGGTTGTTATCCTTCAAAACCGCGTCTCTGTAGAGGTTCCCGGTTTAGATAAGGCTTCTATCGATGAAATTTTTGAAGCCCATGCCAGGTCTTCGGAAGAAACGACTCCTAAAATCTTCAATCCATTAGAAGGCCCTTTTAGTTTCAACCTCCCCCTCAAAGCGGACGGTGGTCCTATCGACACTTTAGGCTCCTCCATGCAACACAATCCTGAGCAGGCCAATCTCCCTCCCCTTCCTCCCGAAGTTTTGAAAAAGATCACCATGATCGCTCAGGCTTTTGGTCTCGAAGACACTTCGGCCCTGCCTAAAGCCGAGCCTCACTGCAACTGTATTTATTGCCAAATCGCCCGCTCGCTCAATAGCGAAATAGAGGAACCGGCGGAAGAAGTGACCGCAGAAGATCTCTCTTTCCGCAACTGGGAAATCAAACAAACAGGCGAACAACTCTATACAGTGACCAATCCGCTCGATTCCAATGAGCATTACAACATTTTTCTGGGCACGCCCCTCGGCTGCACTTGCGGTTCGAAAAATTGCGAACACATCCGCGCCGTCCTCAATAGTTAAAAAATAGTAGATTCTAAAAAGGCTGAAAGACTAGTATTTTCCTTAAGCCTGTTTGGAGTGTTCTATGTTGTTTCGTACCCTGATTTTTCTTGCAGTAACTTCCCTCACTTTTGCTGCGCCTTCGGCAGAAGCGCCGCAACCGAAAGCTGCGCCCCCGAAAAAAGTGGAAACTTTCAAAGCGTTCACTGGGAAATTGCTCGCTGGCAAAGTCCGCATTCGCGCCAAACCCGATTTGGACAGCCCCATCGTGCGCCAGATGAATAAGAACGATCTCCTTTTGATCGTTGGACAAGAAGGCGATTTTTATGCCGTCGAACCTCTTAAAGACACCAAGGCCTATGTATTCCGCAGTTATGTTCTCGATGACGTCATCGAGGCAAACCGCGTCAATGTCCGCCTCGAACCCCACGTCGACGCACCTATCATTGGCCAACTGCAAGCAGGCGATAAAATTCAGAGCACGGTCTGCGCTATGAACCACAAGTGGCTCGAGATTACCCCTCCGAGAGGAACCCGGTTTTACGTAGCGAAAGAGTTTGTCGGCCAAGCGGGCGGACCCGAGCTTCTCGCCACAATGGAAAAGAGAAAAGCCCAAGTTGAAGAGCTCGTCTCTTCTGCCTATCTCAATGCAGAAACAGAATGTAAAAAGCTCTACGAAGAGATGTCTCCTCAACAAGCGATCGAACAATTCCAGACTGTTTTGCGTAGCTTCACCGACTTTCCTGACGCTGTAGCGCAAGCTAAAGAGGGTCTTGCTCTTCTAAAAGAGACCTATCTCAATAAAAAGATTGCCTATCTTGAATCCAAAGCCGAGCTCTCTTCAACAGCGAAACAGGAACTCATTGCAAAGCATAAGGCGGAAAACACAGAATTATTTGCAGATGGCGCCGTCAAAGTCGATCCCTCCCTTTGGAGCAAGCGAACCGTTGCGAAGAGAGAAGATAGCGGTTTTTGGGATACGCTCGAGGAGTCGCTCTTTCTCTCCTGGTCCGCTTTCCACTCAGGAAAAAACTTTGATGACTACTATGTAGAACAAAAAGCAAACGCTTCTGTTCTCACGGGCACCATTGAACGTTACACCTATGATGTGAAAAACAAGCCAGGCGATTACATCCTTCGCGGCTCTGAAGATGCACCTGTCGCCTATCTTTACAGCACGCAAGTGGACCTCGAACAGTATGCGGGCAAGACAGTGACCCTATTGGCCTCTCCCCGGCCCAATAACCACTTTGCTTTCCCAGCCTATTTCGTCTTCAGCGTGGAGTGATGGAATTTCGAGAGTGGGCGACGCGGATTCTTTCAGCGGATACGCTGGAAGAAAAACTGCTCTGCCCCGAAATATTGACTGACGAAGCGCCAGGCGCACCCCTGGTTTTCAATGAGCCAGTGCGCCCAGCAGGTATGCACTTCAGCAAACGGACCAAAGAACAAAAACTGCCCCCCTTTCAAGCACACGACAAAGCAGACAATAGAGCCGTGTGCCTCCACCGCTTTGCCGGCCATGAGCTTTTGGCGGTGGAGATTATGGCTCATGCGCTGACCGCTTTTCCCGATGCTCCTAAATCGTTTCGTAGAGGGGTTGCCCATACGCTGAAGGAGGAACAGGGCCATGTGCGGATGTACATGAAAAGGATGGGAGAGTTGGGATTGCATTTTGGAGATCTGCCCCTTTTCAAACATTTTTGGAATCATGTCCCCTTTTTGACTTCGCCGCTGAGATATGTGAGCGCCATGAGTCTCACGTTTGAGATGGCGAATTTAGATTTTGCGCCCCTGTATGGCAAGTCTTTTGCCCATTTTGGGGATGGGAGAAGCGCCGCTTTGATGGCGCAAATTTTGAAGGATGAGATTCATCACGTTTCGTTTGGTTACCGGTGGTTGGGTCAGTTGAAGGGGGAGGAGTCCGATTGGGAGGCGTGGATTGCAAACTTGGCTCCGAAATTGAGTCCCGGGAGGGCGAAAGGATTCGTCGTGATGGAGGAAAATCGACGCAAAGCGGGGATCCCAGACTCCTGGATAGAAAACCTTAAGAGACAGTGACTCTCACTCCAAGGTGGGCAACTCTCTCGCCACTTTGTCAACCCCATCCATATCGGGCAGCTCCTTTATAATCCCCCCACTCTCCTTCAGCTTCCTCGCGGTCACAAGCACCCGCGTCTCCAACGAGGCAATACTCTGATTATAGGTCTCCACGGCCGTGTTGAGCGATTTGCCCACTTTGTTCCAGTGTTCGCAAACTACCCCCACCCTCTCATATAACTCTTGCCCCAGTCTAGCAATCTCCTTCGCGCTTTTCGAGAGACTCTCCTGCTTCCATCCATGCGCAACAGCACGCAAAATGGCAATGAGCGTGGTGGGCGTGGCAACAATAATATTCTGATCAGCCCCCACTTCAATCAATGTGGGGTCGGCCTGCAGAGCCGCACTGAAAAAGGCCTCCGCAGGTAGGAAAAGAACCACATATTCCGGCGCAGGATCCAGCTGCTTCCAATACTCTTTGGCAGAGAGGTCCTTCATATGTTTGCGCAGGGCTAAGGCATGGTCTTGCAATTTTTTCTTGCGGAGAGTCTCGTCGCCGGCATCGGCTGCATCGAGATAGGCCGTGAGAGGGGTTTTGGCGTCGACAGCAATGTACCTCTGACCAGGCAGGCGAACAACTAGATCGGGCCGCAATGTTCTCCCGTCCGTTTCAAAGGCCTTCTGCTCATAAAAATCGCAATGATTGACAAGGCCAGCCAGTTCGACCACACGCCTTAAATGAACCTCTCCCCAAGAGCCCCGAATTTGGGGCGAACGGAGCGCCTGAACTAAACGGGTTGTCTCCGTTCTCAAATCTCTTTCTGAAGAGATAAGACCTTCAATTTGCTTCGATAGGCCCGCATAGGCCCCCTCTCTCCTCTTTTCGAGCTCCCGTTGATGCTCATCGAGCATCTTCATCGATTCGCGAAGAGGTTGAAGAGTGGCATCGGCTAGATTTAAGAATTGCTTGCCATTCTTCTCCATCACATCAAAAGAGAGCGCCTTAAAGGAGTCTTGCAACTGCCTTTGAGTCGATTCGATCTTTTTTTGCATCCAAAGATAGAGCCCGATAAACCCAAGGATCAGACCGAAAACACTGATGATCGCCATCTAAGAACCTCTAATTGTTATCGAAGTCGTCCGGCTCAGGCTCAAAGTCCTCCAATGTTTTTGACTTTTTGCCAGCAATGAGCCGGATAATGGAGAGGCAAAGAGCTAATGCCACATAGCTCCATGCAAAGAGGGCCAAAATTTCTGCAAAGAAATAGAGGATGCCATAAAGAACAAAGACGGCCACCACCACGGTTAAAAAGGCTAGGTGGAAGGAGGGTATGCGGAAATGGAGCATCTTGAGGCTGGGGAACTTAAGCCTGCAAACCATGAAATAGCCCAAAACAATCATGACACAGGTCAGCGTGATCGCCCGGTCTAGATTGGAAAGGTCGATCCATTGCCGGACAAAGGGCGATAAAAAGAGGAGATTGGCAGAAACGGCCGCGGCGGCGGCAGCGGGAATAGGTAGGCCTGTGAAATTTTTCTTTTGCGCCGCCTGAAGCTCGATGTTTCCTTTCGCTTCCGTGGTTTTTACGCTAAAGCGAACAAGCCGCAGAACTCCACACAGCGAATAGACCATGGCTCCAGTTGCACTAAAGAATGAGAAAAAGCTCCCCTGTTCCAGGGAGAGGGTTTTGAGCATGAGAACCGAGGGGGCCACTCCAAAGGAAATGGCGTCGGCCAAAGAGTCAAAAACAAAGCCAAATTCACTCTCTGCATGGATAGCCCTGGCTAAAGCCCCGTCTATAAAGTCGGCTAAAGCGGCAACCAAGAGGAGAATGGCTGAAGTTCTCACAACCTCAAAATCGCCGCTCCCCGGCTCCAACATATTGATTTTGAAAATCACAAAAAGCCCGCAAGCCAGACCAAAAGCAGTAATGATATTGGGGACCAGATAGACTCTTTTCATACCCCCAAGATAGCAGGATCAAGTAAAAAGCACCAGACCTGACATTTTTTCTGGACATGAAAGTGTCAACTACAATATATAGTGTGTTGAAGGCACGATGATCTACTAGATCTGGTAGGGACGGCCAAAAAGTAGTAAAAAAGAAAAGGCCCTAAAATGGGTTTTTTTTCATTTAAATAAGATTAGTTAGGGGCGATTATGAAAAGACAAACAAGCCACGATACAACGGCATCATTTTTAGAAGAAGCACCCAAAACGGGGACCCCCAAAAAAGGGGCCATTAAAGAAGCCCAATATACTGTTGTGAAGCGCAATGGGACCTTGGTCCCTTTCCGCCGGGAACGGATTTTACGGGCTATTGAAGCTGCCTTTTGCGACACGAAAAAGACGGCCACCTTAGACGCGGAGCTGCAGCAGGTAACCAACCAGATTGCCGATCTGGTAGTGAAGCAGGTCCTCAGCCTAGCTTCTAAAGGAGCCTGCCTCACCGTTGAAGGGATCCAAGATGTTGTTGAAGTGACTCTTATGAAAAATGGGTATCACGATGTAGCCCGCGACTACATCATCTATCGCGACAGCCGGAAAGCAAAACGGGAAGGCTCGCCCCAAAACCTGAAGATCTACCGCCGCGACAAAACCACGCCGACCCGCTTCAATCCGATGAAAATCGCCTCTTCGATTGAAAGGGCCTTCCGCAGAGCTCGAAAAATTGAAGAGCAAACGACTGACGAAGTGGTCGCCGCGGTCAATCTGCTCACTCAAAAAATCGTGAATGAAATGGCCGATCTCGCCGCCAAGGGCGATCTTCTCTATATCGATATGATTGAAGACCGGATCGAGCGGGAGCTCATGCTTGAAAAATACTTTGACGTGGCTAAGCACTACATTCTCTATCGGGCCGAAAAGGCGAAAAACCAAGAATCGACCCACCAGGCCGTCGATGAAAACGCGCCCGTCCGCCAATTTGAGATTGCCACCAGCGATAGCGGCAAGATGACGATCACCGATCTCATGCTTCGCAGCAAACTGGCCTACGCCTGCCGCGGCTTGGAAAAGCTCGTTTCGGTCAATGAACTGCTCGAGACAGCCATCACTCAATACTATGTGGGAATGAAGGAGCAGGAAGTTGATCTGGCCAACATTTTCGCTGCCAAATCGAAAATTGAGAAGGAGCCTGCCTATTCGCAAGTCGCCTCTCGCCTCCTTCTCGACGTCATCTATCGGGAAACGACGGGCCTCCCCGCCTCCGATTCCACTCTGCCTCGCGCTCACCGTCAGTACTTTAAGAAATACATCAAAGATGCCATTGCAATCGATCGCATTTCGCCCAAGCTTCTCGACTTCGATCTCGATGAATTGGGGCTAGCGATGGACCTGGCTCGCGATGATCTCTTCACCTATCTCGGACTACAAACGCTTTACGACCGCTACTTCATCCACAACGAGCAGCGCCGCATGGAGACGCCGCAAATTTTCTGGATGCGTGTTGCCATGGGGCTAGCCCTTGATGAAGGGGAGCAAAAGAATAAGCGGGCCATCGAGTTTTACAATGTCCTCTCCGAGTTCTATTTCACATCGGGCACACCCACGCTCTTTAATTCAGGGACGCTCCATTCGCAGCTCAGTTCTTGCTATCTCTCCACTGTTATGGACGATCTCCATCACATTTTCAAAGTGGTTGCTGACGACGCCCAGCTCTCCAAATGGGCAGGCGGCCTTGGCAACGACTGGACCAACGTCCGCGCCACCGGCGCCCGCATCAAAGGGACCAACGGCACCTCCCAAGGCGTCATCCCCTTCC
>CAYWKW010000064.1:0-10770 GCA_964458995.1 uncultured bacterium
GACCCCTTGAGCCTTCGGCGCCGCTTCGCTGACTCAAATTCAGGGCGCCTCCTTGCCATATTCCCGATTCTTCAAGTTGTTTCGGTATTATTCCAAAATTAAAGGCCACCCTTCCACAGCCAGCCTCTTAACCTTTTCGAATTCTTGTCTAATGCCCTCATTCGCGTTGGACAATCGTATCATCTCGTCGCCATTCCTAATCCAGGGATCGATTCCCCTGCATCGAAATCTCACAAAAAGAGAGGCCCTTTCTCGATCTACCAACTGAAAGTGGTTGTGGGGGTGAAAAAGCCTATTCATTCTTTCCCGAATGAAGGAGTTTTGCGAAGCCGTTAACTTTTCCCAAATCGCATCATCAACCCCAAAATGGATCTCTTCCCACGAGAGCAATCCGGTTTCCAAACCCATCAAAATGGCATCGGCAAGCCATCTTGAAGTCATATAATTCAGAGCGCCGCCCCAGCAATCCAAAGTCATAAAAAGGGAAAACCTTGCCAACTTCTCCAACAGATCCTCTCTCGTACCCGCCCACTTCCCATTTACAAAGTGCAAATCCTCCAGCACCTCCAAAGCCTCTTCCCTATTTAAAAACCGCTGAAAATAGGCCCCCTGAATGTTGTAATCGATACGATCGGCGCATAAGTTTGGCAATGGCTGCTCTAACATGATAAATTTCGCATTCTTTGGATCGACATCTTCAATCGAATACCCATACCTGCCCAAAATCTCTCCAACCCCCGACCTCGCTAAATATTGGCCAAAAGTTTGATTTTGGTAGTCATCCTCTTGATGTTCTCTTCCGAAAATCCAATCGCCCACGTGGGAAAAAACGGTATGCGACACATCGTGAAGCAATCCAGAGATCTGTTCCTCCACACTCGCCCCATTCCTCCTTAACACCGCAAACACCCCAATGGAGTGATCGAACCTCGTGTACTCCTCTCGGTGCGTTGTATAATAGGCGACCCCATATTGATGGATCTTCTTCAGCCTTTGCATGGCGGGGCAATGGACCAACTCCAGCAAGACGGGCTCCTCCACCTCAATCGGACCATAGAAACTCTCTATTGTCTCCGCAAAAAGAGACGGAAAAATCAATAGAAACAGAAAACAGGTTCTCATGAGGATTTTTCGGGTGATTTGACTTTTAAGATTTTCCCACTGGCCTGTGCAATTAGGATTCCAGATTCATCGGAGGCAAAAATAGCCGACCTCATTTCGATGATTTTACGGCTTCCATCGATGACTTCTCCGCGAACAAACAGCTTTTCGCCAATGGGAGCTGGTTTCACATAGCGAACCGTCATTTCGGCAGTCACCACACTCTTGTAGAGAAGTCCAGCCAAACGGGTCATCGCCTCATCCAGCAATGTCGCCAGAATGCCCCCATGCACAATCCCTTTCCATCCCTGATACTTTTTCGTCGGGGTGAAATGGGCCGTCATCAACATTCCTTCCTGTTTCCACTTAATTCTCAGACCATCGGGATTTTCCATCCCGCAGGCAAAGCAATGTTGATCGTCTTCCAGTTCAAGTTTCTTCATGAGAATCGGGATTATTCCAGTTGTACGATTTTTCCGTACAACTCTTTCTTGAGTTTCAACTGTGAACCTGCTCTTCTCGTACAATTCGCCCACTTGCTTTTCTTGAGCCATTTCGGCTATCGTGTTTGCCTCACAATGGGAGTTTTATGAAATATTTAGCTGCTTTTGTATTGGCGATTGGGTGCTGCTATGGAAACTATGCGGTAGTGATTCAAGAGACTTTAGAGGAAGCAAATAGAGAGCTTCGCATCGAGTTGTTAAAAAATTGTCCGGAACAAATCCCTACCATCGTTGAGTGGGAATATCAAGATTGGCATTCTTACGACAAAACACTCACAAGAGAAAGGCTCTTCGAGGCGTTCAACTCGTCCCTCAACGATGATCGGCTCCCCTTGATCCTGGTAGCGTTTAATGGCTCGGTTCCCATCGGAGTTATCTCTTTGGAGGCAAAGGGAGAACCCGAGTTTGTTGACTTAGAGGATGGCAATCCCTGGGGAGGCAGCTTCCACGTCGTTCCCGAAATGAGAAATCAGGGAATAGGAGCAGCAATGGCCCAAGTGATTGTAACAATTTCAAAACGGATGGGCTATCAAAAGATCCATTTCTTCACTTCAAGGGAAGAAATTGTGGGGATGTATGCAAGCCACGGGGCCAAAATCATTGGCCTTCGCCCCTTCCGCGGCCACCAAGTCACAGTCATGGAGTACACCTTGACAGGAGAGTAAAAATCTTTATTGATTTTTAATGTTTTACTAGGATACAGTGCTCCCCTCAAACATCGATATTTGGGAGTGTGTTATGACTAATTTTGGGAAAATTGTTCAAACTGTGGATGCGGTTCTCAACTGTATCCCCATTGTGAGCGCTGTCAATTGCGCCGCCCAGGCGCTCTATAAATTAGCTCATAAAGTGGACACCCTAAACCCCGTCGCTCCTGGTCTGAAAACAAGCCTCAAAATTCATATTCTGAACAAAAACAATAGAGCGCTTTTCTTTCAGTCCATTCCCATCCTTGGGAACTTGCTTGCTCTTGGCTACCTAATCATCTCCATCCTTAAAGGTTTCGGCGATGATCTAGTCCAGGCTGTCTGCAGGAACGACAAGGAAGTTGTGCACTTATGCTTGGCAAGCAATCCGCTGAGCGATCCGGGTAAAGCCGAGCGGATATTGCGCCTGGCTGCTCATTCCTCAAACAATGAAACCTTCTTAATGATTCTGAATCACCGGCAAGACTGGAGCTCTGAAAGCTTGATGGGAGCTCTAAAACATTGCTGGGGATCTAGAGAAAATACGGAACTGAACGCCAATCGGATTTTGGACTACTGGGAAGAGCACAAACATGTTTTGGATGTTAACAAAGTACCCGGTGGAATCCGTGCCCTGCACGCTTTCTTAGTATATGACAGAATGGCTCTTGTTGACCGTGTTATCGGAATTCTCCCAGACGACGTCCCCTTCGTATATATGCAAGACATTCTCGTTCACTTCTCATGCCCTCAATACAATTCTAAAGACGAAGTTGTGAAAACAGGTGTTTTGACAGAAGAACAGAGGAATGCGCTCATTGCAAAAAGCGTAAAACCTTCCTTAGATCAGCTCAAAGACTATTACCGCTTAGTTGGATATAGTCTTAAAAACATGAAGACCGCTGCTAACTACCGTGAAACTCATTTTGATACGCTGAATCGATTACTTGGTCTAGCCCAGCTGCGGACTGTTGAAATAGGGGATTTTATCGGCAGAGCTCTTGCATATGATGAATTTGCCTTCATCGAATCTTTAGTCGCTAAATATGAAAGGCAACTCTCTGCCGAATCAAAAGCGACGATCTTGCTTAGACTCTTTTTTGCTGAATGTGATGGATCAGCTCACGAAAAAAGAGCCCAACTATTTGCTTCATGGATTGCCACATGGAAAAAGGACCTTTCTCCACATGCTCTAGAATTATACGCCAAGATTTCTCGTTTTGGCGAACTGCATGGACAAGTAGACCGCCTCAAACAGATTCTTCTGAACGCCTTCCCTGGTTGTGACCGAACTCCTCAACGAGCAGTGGGATAAATTATGGTTTCTGAGATCTTTGACCCGACCGCGTGGACGAAGGTTCCCGGATTTTCTTTTACCGACATCACTTACCACCGCGCCAAGGGCGAAGGGACGGTGCGCGTCGCTATTAACCGCCCCGAATGCCGGAACGCCTTCCGCCCCCAAACCGTCGACGAGCTCTACCTAGCGCTCGACCATGCGCGCATGACCCCCGACGTGGGGACGGTCATCTTGACTGGCAATGGCCCCTCGCCCAAAGATGGGGGCTGGGCCTTTTCGGCGGGCGGAGACCAGCGCATTCGCGGCAAAGATGGCTACCAGTATCCGAAGGGCGCGGGGCCAACGGATGGGGTCGACCGCTCTCGCCTGGGGCGCCTGCATATCCTCGAAGTGCAGCGCCTGATTCGCTTTATGCCGAAAGTCGTCCTGGCGGTCGTCCCCGGATGGGCCGTGGGCGGAGGGCACAGCCTGCACGTCGTGTGCGACCTCAGCCTGGCGAGCCGCGAGCACGCCATCTTTAAACAGACCGACCCCAATGTGGCCAGCTTCGACTCGGGCTTCGGTTCCGCCTATCTCGCGCGGATGGTGGGGCAAAAGCGGGCGCGCGAAATCTTTTTCTTGGGCAAGGATTATAGTGCGGAAGAGGCGATGGCGATGGGGATGGTGAATGCGGTCGTAGCGCATCGCGACTTGGAAAAAACGGCCCTGGAGTGGTGCCATACCATTAACCGGAAGAGTCCGACCGCAATACGGATGTTGAAATTTGGGTTCAACTTGATCGACGACGGGCTTGTTGGACAGCAAATTTTTGCAGGCGAAGCGACGCGCCTGGCCTATGGCACAGAAGAGGCAAGCGAGGGGCGGGCCGCCTTTTTAGAAAAGAGGGAGCCCCGCTACCAAGAATATCCCTGGCACTATTAAAAACTGAATTCGGCTCCGGCTGTCAATCCACGGAAACCGACGTTCCCAATATTGATCGTGACCGCATCCGCAAGAGGTGTACCTATCGGTATCGCACGCGTGATTTGCACATCTTGTACCCATACGTTCATTTCATAGGCCGCATATAGCTTGAAACCCATGGGATGACAAGCGCAATTGAATTCGTAGTTCCAATTCACTCCCCCCTTCATCGCATACTTTGTATGATCCCTCTAAACCTGCTCACCGAAATCAAATCGATCTCCGGTTGTGTGTCGACAAATATTTGTTGATTTTGATGAGAAACAAATATTGTTGTCAAAACCCCATATGATGTCTGTCCACATAACTCAAAATGATATGGCAACCTCCAAAGAGCATCAACCCCCACCATGAGACCCCAGCCTTTGGTGTCAGTGATGAGTTGTGTATTAGAAATAGAGCTTCGCACAACCTCACTTACCGTAGTGATACCAACATATTGTATGGCTTCGTTACAGTCCAATTTATAAAATTGCGCCCCAAACTTGGGTCGCGTCATAAAACAACCGGTAGTCCAGAGGGTCTTCCCTAGCGTCACATTGGCCTGTCTCAATTTCACTTCTAAATCAGCACTAGCGCGATTCGGGTTAACAGCGCCAGGAGCATCCCATAGAGTAATAATGAATAGACCGTCTCCTGCTTGTACCGAACTATGACCCGTTTTTTCAAATTGCGTGTAATCCCCATTGAAGTCCCACGCTGTTTTAGGAAGAGTATAGCGACCTGCAACGCGATATCCTGGCCCATATTCAAAACCCACGTTTTTAATGGAGAGAAAATTAGGATAGGTACCAGGGCCAAAAGGCGTTCCATAGGGAATCTCTATATCTTTATGGGTGATGGCATAGGCGAGTCCAGTGATGATGGGTGCCAGTAGAGAAATTCACCCTCTGCCGAAAAAGTCCCCCAAGATGATCCTTTTTGCAAACAGCATGTGTCATCATATTCACAATAGACGCAAGGCGGGATTGGCATGGTTTGGGCGGTAGGTTCTTCCGCCTTCAATGACGCCGACGCTATGAGTAAAATGAACGGTAAAAAGAAATGTTCTCTTCTCATGAAAGATCCTCGCTCCGCTAAACGACCATCGAATCAAAAAATCTCTTATTGCACAAGATTTATGTTTGAAGGAACAGGGTAGCAAGATGAAAAGGATCGGGAGGAAGAGATTTTCTATTTTTCTTTCCTTCCCATCATTCCTATCCTTTTCGCTGGAATTTCCTGTCTACAGAGACAGATAGTTGGCTATCAATTCTATGTGGGAAAGCTCCACCTCATAACTTTGGAGCAAGAGCTCGTTGGGAAGATTGAACTCTCTCTCCCTTTCCGGATGAGCATGCAAATCAGCGATCTCTTCAATAAGCATTTCGCGTCTATCTCTAATAAAATCGGCGAAAGCATACCCGTCACCTAATTGAAAGGTCAAATCAGGTTTTCTCTCTAGGATGGTTTTGATAAACTCCGCTGCATTTGGAAACCCGTTTGGGAAATATTCCTCTCCCTCAATAGAAATATACCCAAGAAACCGGAACAAAAGGAATTGGGAAAGCAACTGCGGCTCAGGGAAGCTTTCATGATCATAAACCCGATTCAAATCAAACCTGTCGATGAGCTTAACAAATGCATCGAAGTTTGCCCTATTTATAACTTCAAGAAGTTCAGAGACGTCTTGCTTTGAAACAGTCTGAGAAAGACAATACTTCGTTTCTTGAACGGAAAAATTAACCACTTCTAACATATACCCTCATTTTGAAGATTAATTATAATCAATCCACAAGATGTTTAAAATACTAAAAAACTAATTTGTGCCAGAAAAGCAGTGTCGTTGAGAAATATTTTGGGCTGGTCTATGCTTGTCCTTCTAAAAATTCCTTACACGGAAGTTCTGAATGGAAAACTCAAATATCCCCAAACTTATCTTTTGAATCGCTTAAAAAGCTCAACCAGCATGGGAATGCGCTATCTTGAAAGCCACTTTAGAATGGAGAAACCTTGACAGGCGTCGGATAATTTCCCGTCCGGATATCGAGCAGTACAGGCTTATTGAGAGAAAGGGCCTTTTTAAAGGCAGGAGCAAGGTCCTCTGGTTGATTCACCGTGATCCCCGTAACGCCAAGCCCTTCAGCTACTTTAGCCCAATCGTGGATAGGCAACTTCAGCGTGTGTTCTTCAAACAGGCCTACTTTTTTGGCCCGCAGCTGGGGGTTGCCGTGCGCGCCATTATTCATCAACACAAAAATCACAGCAGCCTGATAGCGCGCAGCAGTTTGAATCTCTAAACCGTGCATCAGCATGCTTCCATCCCCAATGATGGCAACAACAGGGACTTCAGGTTTGGCTAGTTTCCCTCCAATGGCTGCACAGATCGACCACCCCATCGAGCTAATGTATTTCACCTGGGTAAAATGTTGCCTAGGACCACGGCATTTCCAGTAATGAGATGCAATAAAACTGCTCGCTCCCTCCCCCGAAAAGAGAATGGTATTGTGCGGCATTGCCTTTTCTAATTCGTGCATGACCCGTGATGGATGGATCGGGACAATATCGGAGCTGAGATTTTCCAGATCATAATAGTTCGGCCCTGTTTGGTGGATTTGTTTCATCCATTTTTTTCGCTCGGAGGCCCCTTCTAAAAGAATCGCCTTTTTCTCCGTGGACGCTTCGTTTAATACTCTCAAATATTCTGAAGTGTCGCCGAGGACAAACAGGTCGGGAAAGTAGTTTCCATAGTAATTTGATTCGCTGATGTCATTGATGATCATGGCTTTTTTCGGAATGAGATCGGCTGACCATTTAGCTGTGTCAACCTGATTCAGCCGAGATCCAAGAACAATTAATACATCGATCTCTTTGCTAAGCAAGGTGTTAAGGGCATATGGGTTCCCATACCAGCCGAGCACACCTAGCGATAAGCGGTGATCCTCTGGGAAAACGCTCTTTGCTGAAAGGGTCGTAGCAACGGGGATCTCATATTGTTCGGCAAATCGGACGAGCTCTTCTGTCGCATTGGAGTGTTGTGCTCCTCCTCCTGCGAGAATAGCGATTTTCTTGGCTCCTTTAAACAGCTGCCAGCTGCTTTCGCAAGCTTTGCGATCGACGAGACGAGGTTCTGATAGATAAGGAAGCGTGCGCGGCTGAATGGAAACTTCTTGGAGCTGTAAGGCTCTTGCAAAAGCGAAATGGACAGGCCCACGCGTCGAGCTGTTGAGCATGGTCCGCATCAGCATGTCGATATAAGGTCCCAAAACGGCTGCGTTATAGGCGCGAAGCTGCTTCATTGTAACAGGAGCAACGATGGCACTATCGTTGATCCCGCCTAAGCTGCCCTCTTGAAAAGCACCCCTTCCTTCCCATGTTTCATCGGTTTCCCCTGTGATGATAAACAGAGGAGTCCGGTCACTATGGGCGCAGGTAATCCCTGTCACCATGTTCGTAATGCCGGGACCTGCAATTCCGGCTGCTACACCAAACTTTCCGCTCACCTTTGCATAGCCATCAGCCATAAAGGTAGCCCCCTCTTCATGACAGGCTATTACGGCTTGCATATCGGGAAAATGCTGAAAAGCAGATACGAGGGGGTCCACATGCATGCCGGGAACCAAAAAGACATGCTTTACTCCCTCTTTTTCAAATACCTTGAGTAAATATTCGGCTCCTTTCATCAAGTCCCTTTGGCTAGACGATCGTATTCTTCAAAGGCTTCTTTTGCAAAAGTGTACGCAATCACTAATTTAGGAACACCTGAATACAAAGTAAGAAACACAAATAATTCAAGAATTCTCTCTTTTGTAATTCCTAACTTGAGGCAAGTAAAAACATGAGATTTGACCTCCAGCGGATTTTGCTGTTCGATCAAAACGGCTAAAGAAGCAATTTCTTTTTCTTGGACGGTAAGATTCTGCGTTTTACGATCCCAAATATCATAAACTCCATGGGCGATGACGACATCTGCAAGCTCCGGAGAAAGACGATACATCTCATCAATCATTTTTAGATTGGCAGGAGGATGCTTAGATCTAAAGATCTCCATCCCTCGCTTGTACTCAGGAGTATTTCGATAATCCATTTATTTATGCCCAGCTTTCAGATAGTACTCAGAATGAGCAAACCAATCTTCTCGTACGGGAGTAAAAATATCGATATTGACCGTATCTTCTGGAATAAAAAACTCATGCGGTACAAAAGCGGGAAAAATGATGACCCCGCCTGCTTTGACAATAAAAGTTTTCCCTTGCGATTTTACTTCAGCAACTCCCTCTGTGATCCAAGTGATTTGCTCGTGCGGGTGAAAATGCAAAGGGATCATGGCTCCCTTTTTGTACATCCACTTAACAAGCATCGCTTGAGAGCCTATGACGTATTGGCGACTGATCTTATCAGAGATTTTCTCCACAACGCTATTGTCAAAGTCATAAAAAAGGGGCAAAGCGGGGCAATGATTCAGGATAAGGGGAACTGTTCCACCTTTCGGGTCTTCTGATTTTTGACTACTCATACAGCTGCCCCATTAAGCTCAGCAACTAGCTTCTAAGTGCATGGACTAGTAAATCTTGTCAAGCAGATATACCAATTGAGTGAATGTGACTCCGAGATTGCGTGCTACTGCGATCCGAGTCAGTCCTGTGCTATACTCATGCACGCTCGCACTATTCACCTACTAAAACAGCAAATACACCATGAACTTCATCCACTTACATCTCAACAACTCATCGCGCGGTCCACCGCGCACAAAAACAAGGCCGCAAAAGCATTCTAAGCACATCGAACTTTTTAGTTGTTTTTGGTGGATTGATGGACCGCCAGTGGACCGCGGATGCGAAAATCTGGATTCCAAAGATGCAACGGGCTTGATTTCTTCTCAGGAAAGTGACGGATAGGAGTCGCTGACCCAAAAACTGTCTGGACAAATGGGCCCACTGTAAAGTACATGTGAAATTTATGCACATGTTTCGGTTTACTCGCATCGCGCAAATGGCTGTAGAATCAGATAGAAATGGAATCACTTTACACTGCTGGAATGACAATCTGCCGGCAATGGAATTTTATTGAAAACTCTTATTTGTGAAAATCAAAGAATTCAACCTGGGGCCACATCCTCTTATCCCTTATGATGGCCACATTTGCCTTCTTCACAGGCCTGTATAGAAAAATCCACGCATTGAGACCGATTTTTCGCATTCAGAATGGACCAAAAATGGGGGCTAGCTCAAACTAATAGGAACCTCTATCTAGGACTGAACTAGAGAAGGGGGGGCAAGGTCACTATCTTTTAATTAACAACATAGGAAAAATTTTATGGCATCAGCCGTTTCATCTACCAGTCCTGCTGAAGGCAGCTTTTCTGCACATCCCGTAGTAAAGCATATTGAGGATTACATCACAGCTCGCGATGCGTTCAACCATGCAGGCGGTAAAGCCTTTATCAATGATCGACGAGAAGTTCGCGCTGCCTATTGCAATGCAACAGTGTCTCCCGAAACTCTCGAAAGATGGATTGCTAATCTACCTAACAAAGCTGTTCAAAATGAATTTACTCATAGATTTCAGGAATGGAATGCAAAAATTGCAAAAGGAATTGACGGAATGGCGAAAAGCGACACCCCAGCTCTTTAGGAAGGACAATTTTTTGAGAAACTCCAGGCTTATTATGACAAACATGAGGGCTTTCTAAAAAGTTCACCTTTTGCGGATTTTACCAAGGCAAAAGCCGACTTAAGAAGCGACCTTTTACCAGAACTCAAAAAGGCTGCAGTCGATACAGTAGCTAAACGATTTAATATTAAAGACCAAGAGCTGATTGATCGAATGACCTATGAGTGGAGCTGGAAAGCGTAAAATTATTTTTAGGGTCTCCGGCCAATTCGCCGGAGTCCTAATTTAAGTACGAAACACCTTGTTTTTCGTTTTTTAAATAGAGGGCTTACGTACGCGCATTTGAGCGTTGCTGCATTTGTTTTTGTCCGGAGATCTTTTTCTGATCGGGATGAAGGTCGATTTCTTTCCTCGCATTGAGGCAATGCTCGGAGTGGGACCCCCTCTCGCAGGGCCGAAACGGCCATTACCGCACTCTACAACACTCCACAAACTCTAACAGCAATCGATTTAAAGGCTTAGAGCTTTTTGAATTGTTGCTGAGCACTGCCTCATGCTGCCAAGTGTTGTCCAAGAGTGTGCCATTTTTGTGCCAGAAAAGCAGTGTCGTTGAGAAATATTTTGG
>CAYWKW010000065.1:0-10746 GCA_964458995.1 uncultured bacterium
CGCACACTTCCTACCACTTTTCTTGGAGCGCAGGGAGCAAAGTCATTTTGCTCCAATGGGGACAAACCTATTTTAGTACCGATTTCACCTACTTCGCCATCCCCGCCTCTCAAAAATCGTTCTTTAAGTTTTTAAACCGGCTCAATTTGCCGTTAGAAACAGAAGAAAAAAAGAAGCTCTCTTTAAAGGAATGGCAACTGAGCGCTGGACTCTCTTCCCGCTTTTTCTTTTTAACTCCTTATGGAGGTGTTTCTTATCTCCATTCACGCCTTCATGCAGATGTAAATTACCACAATCAAGTAAACTGGGGTTTTTTTTACGGGCTGACTGTCTCGCTCACGGGACGGCTCCATGTCAATTTTGAGAGAAGGGTGCGTGATGAATTTGCCTACACGGTTTCAACGATAGTTGTGTTTTAATGGAAGAACATCCACAGGCTAGATTCGTTGTTGATACATTGGCAAAGGCGGGCTTTATCGCCTACTACGCGGGGGGATGGGTCCGCGATCTTCTCTTGAATCACCCTTCCGATGATATCGATATTGCCACCAACGCCCCTCCGGAGACGATTCAAGCGCTTTTTCCCCACACCGTTCCTGTTGGCATCGCCTATGGAATTATTCTTGTGATCGTGGAGGGACGCCAATATGAAGTCGCCACCTTCCGGCAAGATCTCGACTACAAGGATGGGCGCAGACCCAGCCGCGTTGAATTTACCACCGCTGTGGAAGATGCCCGCCGCCGCGATTTTACCATCAACGGAATGTTTTACGATCCCCTGCGCGATGAGATCTTTGATTATGTCCATGGGCGCGCCGATCTGGAGGCCAAAATCATCCGGGCCATTGGAAATCCTCACGAGCGAATTAAGGAAGACCGGTTGCGGATGATTCGCGCTGTAAGGCTATCCTGCCGCTTTGGATTTCATATTGAGACGGAAACGGAAAAAGCGATTCGGGCCCATGCACGGGAGCTTTTTCCCGCTGTGGCCATCGAAAGAGTTTGGCAAGAGTTCACAAAGGGGCACGATTTTGGTAAACTGCGCCCAATGCTCATTCAGCTCCATGAGTTTGGCCTTCTCGGCGAAATATTCCCCGCCATTCAAAACGTCTCGTTGGAAGAAATTGAAAATAGGCTTCTGCCGATCAAAGATTATCCAATAAAAGCCCCAGTCATTGCTTCGCTTTTGCCCCTTTTTCCCCAAAGCACTCTGAAAGAAGAGTTGGAATTGTGCAAAAAACTCAAACTCTCCAATATCGATCAACAGTTTGTCGCCTTTCTCTTTCATGCAAAAGAGTTAACTCGCCTCAACCGGCCCGTTGAACTCGTGGAATGGGCCTATTTTTATGCCAATTCTTTCGCTCCCCTATCGCTGCAAATCATTGCGGCCCATTTGGACCCCCGCCGCCGCACCGCCTTTTTACATGAGCATGAAGAGCAAATGGACATGCTGCAAAAATCGATCCAAAGAATTCGAGAACACAATCCCATAGTGAAGTCAGACGATCTATTGCAGGCAGGGATTCAACCCGGCGTCACAATGGGGCTCTTGTTGAAAGAGGCCGATCGAATTGCTATCAATGAACAACTTTATGAACCCGCGCCCATCATTGAGCGCCTAAAAAAGTTAGCCCTATGGCCAAAATAATTGCTTTTCTCCTCTGCATCTCCTTCTTGCGAGCCGAAATCATCGAGACCCATCAAATGGAAGAGATCCTTCATTACGTAGATGAGACTACTTGGGTCCTTTTTGACCTGAATGATTTTCTTCTTGAACCTGAGAATCCCGCGATCGTGCGACAAGTACAGCAATCGGCTGGGGCGGTTTTTGGATTAACGGCCCGCCATCCCCCCATCTGCGCGGCCACATTGAGGCGGTTGGCGCAAATTGGGATCGACTTTACTTTTACAGCTCCCGAATGTCCCGTCATTGAATCTAAAAACCTCATTCATTGGGAAAGGGGGGTCCTTTTTCTGACCGATTTTAATAAAAAGGGAGCGATTTTCCGCAAATGGCTAGAAGTTACGGAAAAGCGCCCGAGGAAGGTAATTTTGGTCGATCAGGGGAAAACCGACCTCATTGAAATGGAAAAGGAAATGGCCGCTCTAGGTATCCCATGCGTTTGTTTCCACTACACAAAAATGCTCGAGCAGCCCGAATGATATTAAACCAGGTCTAATCTTTCTAAGTTAGTGAGGGCCACTAGGTATCGACCTCCATACGGCTCCTGCAGATACAGATTTTGACCACCTAAAGCAGCCGCCATATCTTTGGCAGCCTTGCGGTCGGAAACCTGGATGGGACGCCCTCTCTCATGGAAAAAAATGTAGGTCTTATCGAGGTCCGTTGTAGGTTCTTGGTAGCTAAGTTGAGAAAAATATTGTTTTGCGAAGTCGGCAACAACACGGGCTGACGTACCAGTCATACCTAAAAAATTGAGTAAAATAACCTGGAGTCTTCGGAAAAAGCCCAAATAAAGAATTCCTTGCAGCTGTTGGCTTAGAGATACATCCTTTCCAGTTTCAGTAAAAGTTTTAAGATGGTGGTAGTTGAAATCGGCAGCCTCATGAAAGGGAGATGTATTAACATACTCTTGCAATAGACTTCTATTAACTTCCATTTTTACCTCACTTTTGTTTTGAATAAATATGCGTCAATTATAACAACATCAAATTAACCAAACAACGCTAAAGAAAGACTCTTATTTGCTTAAAATTTTGAAAGAGGGTTTTTTAAAACCCTCTTATGTGATTTAAATTAAACTTCGACTGAGGAGCAGGTTCCGCAGCTTCCGCCTTTCATTCTTTTTTTAGCAGAACTTTTTCTACGCTTTTTGTGCGTGGTTTTCTTTGCAGTTTTTCTTTTAACGGTTCTTCTTTTTGCTTTCGTTTTTCTTTTTCTTTTGCGAGCAGCCATCTTTCCTCCTTTGGGTGCCGTTAATATTCTACCCATGCAATATTGAAAACTTTTTTTTCAATCAGAAATGCGCATGACAACTAAAGTCATGTCGTCATGTTGAGGAGCGCCCTGGCTAAATAGCTGCACTTCATCGATGATTCGATCGGCGATGTGTTGCGCTAAATCTTTTCGCTTGCGCTGGATCAATTCAGTGAGGCGATATTTCCCAAACAGTTGCTTGTCGGGATCGTGCGCTTCGATAATCCCGTCCGTATACAAAACAAGCACATCCCCTTTTCGAAGAGTGATCTCCTTCGTTGGTATCACATCCATTTTTTGCGCGCCTAATGAGATGCCGCCTGTCCATAATTCTTCAACCCTCTCTCCATGGCAATGGATGGCGGGCGGGTGCCCTTGGCTGCAATAACTCAAATGGCGATTGGCTGGATCGAAAATCCCAATCCAAAGTGTCGAGAACATCGACGATTCATGGGCATCGATATAGTATAGATCATTCGTCCTCCTCACGATTTCTGACAGATCGCCCGTGCTGCTTGCCATGGAGCGAATCATGCTTCTCAATCCCAAAGAAAAGATACAGGCAGAAATCCCTTTGCCAGCCGTATCGCAAACCGCCATCAACAGTTTCCCATCATCCATCCTAAACAGATCGTAAAAATCGCCATTGACCTCTTTGGAGGCAAAATATCCAGTTCCAATATCAATACCCGGCAAACCAGGCACACGCAATGGGAGCAAGCTGGCTTGGATTTCGTGGCCGATCTTCAACTCTTCCGCTAATTTTTCTCTGCCCACCCTTTCCCGCTGAATTTCCTGCTCATGCCTCAAGAGAGAATCGAGCGTCTCGTTGAATTGAATTCCCAGCTCATTGATCTCAAATCCCATCCGGTCGGGAGTATATCTTGCGTGGGATGCCCCGCCCGAAACTCTTTCCATTGTAGCCACCAGATTCTTCAGAGGTTTTGCAATCCTTCGAGTGAAAAGATAGACCGCAGAGCCGCCGATCACCCCAATCAAAAATACCAAAACCACAAAATGGAGAACGTAAGAGGAGAGCTGCAGCTCTTGCAAATCCTTTTTGTTGATCACGAGCTGAAGGCTGTACGATGTGCCGGAGATGGGCAACTTCACTTCCAGCAATTGACTCGTATCTTTGAACGTCCGGTTTGCAGCTAAAACTTTCCCGCCCCCATCCACTAAAGAAATTCGCACCGGCGGCGTTGTCTCCACATCATCGACAATATCGCTATAAGGAACCGAAATGACCAGCGCATGGCTCTCTGTCTCTTTCTTACCGACCAAGAGTGCCTGCCGGCTACTACTCCCCATTACAAAATGATCTGCGCCCCCCTTCGGCATGGGGATTCTTTCAATGCTTGGGCTCGTGTAAAGCTGCTTTACATTTGGATTTGGGGCCGCCGATTCGAGCAGGGCATGGTCCAGTTTGATGATCTCTTCGACAAAGTAGACGCGCTCTTCGGCAACCACTTTCAAATGGGTTTGCCAGTCGATTAAATTTTGTTTATATCCCTCGATGTACTGATAGAGGCTGTAGAGAAAGAGGGGGATGACAAGCAAAAGGATGCTCACGGAAAGAATCCGGCGAGCCAAAGACCCCGTGGGATGGTGCTTTATCCTTATTTTCGAATCGGCCATACTGTTATGGATGGTATTATCAAAAAAAATTACTAGCAATCAACATCCTCTTGTCAAGCATTGGGTGGAACTTCGTTTGAATCGCGCTTATAGGGAAGAGAAGGGCCGCGTTCTGGTCGTGGGACAAAAAATGGCTCAGGAACTTCCACTGGCAACTTTGATCTCTTTGGAGCCTTCGGAAATCAAGGCGAAAGAGAAATATGTGGTGACAGAGGCTATTTTAAAAAAGATTACAGGGTTGAACCATCCCGATGGTTTCGCGGCCGAGGTTCCTTTGCCTGAACCTCAAGATGTGAGTCAAAAATCTTCTCTTTTGGTCCTCGATCAAATTGCCGATCCTGGCAATTTAGGGACGCTCTTGCGCACCGCTCTTGCATTTGGCTGGGAGGGGGTTGTTTTAACGCCGGGGACAGTCGATCTTTTCAATGACAAGGCTTTGAGAGCTGCAAAAGGGGCGACTTTCTTTTTGCCCTACGCCAGGATGAGCGTGGAAGAGGTGGCCCAGTTGAAGATCCACTTTTATACAGCCGATGTGGAGGGTGAAGCGATCGATCAGGCGGCTTTTAAAAAACCATTGGCGCTGATTTTAAGCAGCGAAGGGCATGGACCCGGTTTTTGGGCTGAAAAATTGGGGAAAAAAATTACAATTCCCATGGATAAAAAGGTGGAATCGCTTAATGTAGCTACTTCAGGAGCTATCCTTTTGTACCGGATGAGGGCGAAGTGACTCGCGAACTCGATTTTGAAGAAGATTTTCACGGAAAAGAGCGGAAAAAATGGCGTAAAGAGAGAAGACATGCGCAAGAAACGGATCGCTCCCAATTTAAAAAAACAGACAGCGATAAAAGAGAGCTCGGCAAAATAGATCCTCAGTGGAAAAGAGGGAGGGTCGTATCGATTACCGGCGAGGCGATTTGGGTTGATTCAGACGGGCTTCGTTTTCAGGCTTCATTAAAAGGTCTTTTAAAAAAGCAAAAAATTGAGGGAAAAAATATCCTTGCCATCGGCGATTTGGTCCGGTTCACTGATGAACACGCCATTGCCTATATTGAAGAGCGCTATTCCTTTTTAGCCAGGACCGATATTAGGGGGAAAAAAGAGCAGCTCATTGCTGTGAATATCGATCAGGCGATCATCACCGTTTCTGTTATCAATCCTCCTCTGAAACCAGCCCTGGTCGACCGCTACTTAATCGCAGCAGAAAAAGGGAACATCCATCCCATTCTTGTGATAAATAAAGTCGATCTTTTAGAAGAAGCCTCCAAAGAGGAAAACATCCGCCATCAAGAATTTCTGTCGGCGTATGAAAAACTCGGTTTGCCTATCATTTCGATCAGTACAACAAAACTCATCGGTTTGGATTCTCTCAGATCCTTGTTGAAAGACAAAACATCTGTTTTTTCGGGTCAATCGGGGGTTGGTAAATCTTCTGTGATCAATGCGGCTTTCGGCCTGAGTTTAAAAACGGGAGAGCTGGCTCAAAAGACGTCTAAGGGGACGCACACAACGTCAGCCTCAGAATTAATCTCTTTGCCAGGCGGTGGCTTTTGCGTCGACACGCCCGGAGTGCGCAGTTTTGGCCTTTGGAAATTGAAAAAAGAGGATGTCGTCACCCATTTTCATGATTTAGCCGGTTTTGAATGTAGATTTCCCGATTGTCAACATATCAATGAGCCGGAATGTGGCGTTTTAAAGGCGTTGGAAGAGGGGAAAATCTCTCTCCTTCGTTACGAATCGTATCGCACTCTTCTCGACGAAGCCACGGGTGGAACCGACAATCGAACCAAACGAAAAGGGGACCATGAGTCTGATTGAATCTTGCCATGCACTAGAAATCCTCGATTCCCGTGGAAATCCGACCCTCAAAGTGACGGTCAAATCGAAAGATGGCCATGTCGGCCAGGCTTGCGTCCCGTCGGGCGCCTCCACTGGCGAACACGAAGCGATTGAACTTCGCGATAACGATCCGAAACGCTACGGGGGAAAAGGGGTTCTTAAAGCCGTCGCCAATGTGAACGGCCCCCTCAATCAGCAACTCAAAGGGAAATCGGTCTTTGAACAAGAGGCCATCGACCGTTCTATGATTTCTCTCGACGGCACAGAAAACAAAGGCCATCTGGGCGCCAATGCGATCCTCGGCATCTCCCTCGCCGTCGCCAAATGTGCAGCCGCCGCCAAAAACCAACCCCTATACCGCTATCTCGGCGGCCCCGATGCCCACCTCCTCCCCTGTCCCATGATGAACGTGATCAATGGCGGCGTCCACGCGGACAATGGCCTCGACTTCCAAGAGTTCATGATCTTCCCCACCGGCGCCCCCTCCTACCACGAAGCACTTCGCTACGGCGCCGAGACCTTCCACGCACTAAAAAGCCTCCTGAAAAAGCGTGGTCTTTCCACTGCAGTTGGCGACGAAGGGGGCTTTGCTCCTCGCCTCACGTCCCACGAAGAGGCCTTCGATCTCATCGTCGAGGCCATCCACAAAGCGGGCTACAAACCCAAACAGGACATTTCCATTGCCATCGATCCTGCCTCCTCTGAATTCTTCAAGCATGGCAAATATGGCAAGCGCACTACCAACGAGCAGATCGACTATCTGATCCAACTCGTCGAGAAGTATCCCCTCATCTCGATTGAAGACGGGCTCGATCAAAATGATTGGAGCGGCTGGGTTCACCTAACCCAAAAACTGGGTAAAAAGGTCCAGCTCGTGGGCGATGACATCTTCGTGACGAATACTCGATTCCTCCAAAAAGCGATCGACATGGGTGTGGCCAATGCGATCCTCATCAAAGTCAACCAGATTGGGACGCTTACCGAAACGGCGGCAGCCATTGATCTCGCTAAACGGCATCATTACCGAACCATCATCTCCCACCGTTCCGGCGAAACGGAGGATACCACCATTGCCGATCTCGCCGTTGCATTTGGTTCAGGCCAAATCAAAACGGGGTCGCTCTGCCGCTCGGAACGCATTGCCAAATACAACCGCCTTTTAGAAATTGAGGAAGAACTTGGTAAAAAAGCCCACTTTCATCCTCGCAGTGCCTACTTGAAATAAAAATATCCCCTGGTTATGGAGGGGGTATGAGACAAATCGTGGCACTATTCGGCGAAGCGGAAAAAGGGGCCTTTAAAACGCCCCATAAGCTGCGCAAGTTACCTCAGCTCGTCGACCTTCTGGGCAACCCGCCCGGGGAGAGCGAAGGGCTCTTTTTTGCCATCCAAGCCATCCTTTATAATCGGGACCTGATTTTCTTCAGGGTGGCGGAAGAGGGCTACAGCCACATCGACTATTTTCACGGGCTCAAGTACTTAGAGGATTGCGAAAAGGTGAAAAAACTGCACGCTCTATGCATGCCCGGGGTCGGCGACCCCCAAATCCTCTCAGCTTCAGAATCTGTATGCCAAGTTCACAAAAGCCTTCTGATCACCAACCAAAAAGACCTATACGATTTCCTGACCTCGCATTAGGTCATTTTTTCGGGGATGACGATTTTGTCGAACTCTTCGCCAGAGAGATAGCCGAGTTTGAGACAGGCTTCGCGAAGGGATAGATCTTGCTCGAAGGCAATGTGGGCGATTTTAGCGCACTTATCATAGCCGATGACGGGGCTGAGGGCCGTGACAAGCATGAGGGATTGGCTCACGTAGTGTTCGATCTTTTTCCGGTTGGCTTTGAGTCCCTGGATGCAATACTTCTCAAACATCTGGACGGAATCTTTGAGGATGAGGGTGGAGTGGAGAAAGTTGAAAATCATCACAGGCTTAAAGACGTTGAGTTCGAAATTGCCTTGAGAGCCGGCGATGGCAATGGCGGTGTCGTTGCCAATGACTTGAGTGGCCACCATGGTGAGGGCTTCGCATTGGGTGGGGTTGACTTTGCCCGGCATGATGGAGGAACCGGGTTCGTTCTCGGGGAGGATGAGTTCATGAAGGCCGCAACGGGGGCCAGAGCCGAGCCAGCGGATGTCGTTGGCGATTTTCATGAGGGCGCAGGCGGTGGTGCGGAGGGCGCCGCTGGCAAAGACGATCTCATCGTGCGCGGAGAGGGCTGCAAATTTGTTGGGATGGGAACGAAAGGGAAGATGAGTGAGTTCGGCAATCTGCTTGGCCACCTTTTCACCAAAATGGGGCGGGGCGTTGAGTCCCGTTCCTACGGCGGTTCCCCCGATGGCTAGATCGTAAAGGCCATCAAGAGCTTGTTCAATGCGGTGAATATTGCGCTCAAGGAGCGAAACGTAGCCAGAGAATTCTTGCGAAAGAGTGAGAGGTGTTGCATCTTGTAGGTGGGTGCGGCCGATTTTTACGATGCCGTGGAACTCTTTGACCTTTTTCTCAAAGGCTTTCTTCAGACTTTTGAGCGCGGGAAGAAGTTGGTTGAGTTCTGTTGCGGCGGCGATGTGCATGGCCGTTGGAAAGGTGTCGTTGGACGATTGGGACATGTTGACATGGTCATTGGGATGGACCGGATCCTTGCTGCCCAATTTGCCTTTGGCCATTTCGATGGCGCGATTGGAGATCACTTCGTTGGCGTTCATGTTGGTCTGAGTGCCGCTTCCGGTCTGCCAAATGCGGAGGGGGAAGTGGGCGTTCAGCTTGCCGCCAATGACTTCATCGGCGGCCTTTACTATGAGGTCGCTTTTTTTCTTGTCGAGTTTGCCAATGGCGGAATTGACGAGGGCGCACCCTTTTTTCAAGATGCCTAAGGCGCGGATGAGTTCGGGGGGCATGAGATCTCTGCCAATGGAAAAATGGCGCAGAGAGCGCTCCGTTTGGGCGCCATAATAACTATCAGCCGGGACTTGCATCTCTCCCATGCTGTCTGTCTCTTTCCGAAATTGGGCCATAACCGCTATATAGACGATTCAGTCTGGGCGGTCAATGAAAGTATTCAGCCAGACCCTGCTCTGTGGGCTTCATGGCTTTAGCGCCAGCTCTCCAGTTGGCAGGACAAACTTCGCCATATTGTTCGTGGAAAATGAGGGCATCGAGCAGACGGATCACTTCGTCGACAGAGCGGCCGAGCGGAAGGTCATTGACCAGCATATGGCGAATGATGCCGCTTCGATCGATGAGGAAGAGGCCTCGATAGGCAATGCCATCGTCCTCTTTGAGAACTTGGTAATCTTTTGCAATCGATTTGTGAATGTCAGAGACGATGGGATAGCTAATGCCCTGTATGCCGCCTCTCGCTTTGGGCGTGTTCAGCCAAGCTGCATGGGAAAAATTGCTGTCAATGGAGCAACCGATAACCTGGGCATTCCTCTTTTCAAAGTCTTTGAGCCTATCTTGAAATGCATGCAGTTCCGTTGGGCAAACAAAGGTGAAATCGAGCGGATAGAAAAAGAAAATGACATATTTGCCCGCATAGTCAGAGAGGCTTAAATCAGAGGTTTTATCTTTAATTGATGCCTTTGCTTTAAACTCGGGGGCCTTTTTTCCTACTAATACCATAAATTACTCCGAAAATATTTCTTTGGCTCGCGAGAGCCAGGTTTCTCTTTCGATGGATGTATCGCCTCCGTGGCCGGGAATCACCCGGGTCTCTGGGGGCAGTTTTGTTAATTTTTCTAAACTGGTCCACATTTGCGCAGGCCGTCCTGTGGGTAGATGGATATTGCCGATGCTTCCTTGAAACAGTGTATCTCCTGAAATCAGTAAATTTTGCTTTCGCAAATAAAAACAGACGCTTCCAGGCGAATGGCCGGGACTATGAATCACTTCAGCCCGGATTTCTCCCACTTCAATGATATCGCCCTCATTCAACAGATGGTCTACGGCGACGGGTTGGATGGGAAAAAAGAGGGGAATCCCATCCGATCCGGGCTGCTCGATATTTTTAGCATCGAGTGGATGCACATAGAGATGGGCGCCCGTTTTACTTTTCAATCCTCCGGCATCGGCAAAATGGTCCCAGTGGGAATGCGTTAAGAGGATTTTCTCAATGGCCAAATCGTTTTCTTTCGCTTTTTCAATGATGGCGCCAGCGGAACCCAATGACGGGTCGATGACGGCGCCCTTTTTTGTTTTTGAGCAGCCGATCAGGATGGCATTTGTCTCTAGCGGGCCAAAAGGAAATTTAAAAATATACATAAAACGCACTGGAGAGGATTTGAACCTCTGACCCCCTGGTTCGTAGCCAGGTACTCTATCCAACTGAGCTACCA
>CAYWKW010000066.1:0-10212 GCA_964458995.1 uncultured bacterium
GTGATATACCAGCCGAAGGCTGGGCCCGGGGTTTCCTTGTTCTTATTTCATCCTGTAGCCCGCCATCAGGCGGGCGTATCTTGCAGGCTCGCGTATGCGAGCCGTCATCCTTAGCCTCGCAGAGCGAGGCGTTATCCTGTTACTTTCCTTTGGCCTGCGAACCGTGCTGTTACTTTTTCATATCTATCCTGTTTTTGACGTGTCCGCCCTGGTATGACCTTCCTTTATAAAGCATGTTTCCGTATGCTAGCTGCTGACTCTACTTATGACTCTTTTTTTTAGCTGCCAGTCTATTTCAAAGGCCTTTGCCTCTCGTGTTCTTTTTAAAGGGCTTTCCGTAAATATTTTCGCGGGAGACCGGATCGGCCTTATCGGACCCAATGGATCGGGAAAATCGACTCTGCTGAAAATCATTGCAGGCGATGAAAAGGCCGATGAGGGAATCATCTCTGTCAAGCGGGATTTGAAGATTGGCTATGTCCCGCAAAGCTGCGAATTTCCCGACTTATCGCCAGAAAAAATTCTCATCAGCGTCATCAAAGAGGATTTGCCCGAATATGAAAAAGAACGGCTCGCTCAAATGTGGCTGAGTAAGCTTGGTTTCACCGGAAATGAAGCATCGGCTGCACTTCTATCGGGCGGATGGAAAAAACGGCTTGGCTTTGCTTGCGAACTCATCTCATCGCCCGATCTCATCCTCTATGATGAACCTACCAACCACCTCGATCTGGAAGGGATCGTATGGTTGGAGAAATTCTTGCAGCGCGAATCGCCCACCTATTTGCTGGTCAGCCACGACCGCTACTTTCTGCAAAATGTAACGACGCGCATCATCGAAATCGATCCGGCCTATCCAAAGGGGATGTTCGCCATCGATGGGTCGTACGCCTTTTTTCTCGAGAAGAAGGAGGCCTTTTTATCGGGGCAAATCCAACAGGAGCGCTCGATTGCCACCAAAGCCAGGAGAGAAACCGACTGGCTGCGGCAAGGCGTCAAAGCGCGCACCACCAAATCGCAATCGCGCATCGATGAAGCGCACGAGATTTTAGAAGAGCACGCGGCTATTTCTGCGCGCAACCGGCCTAAGAGAGCCAAAATCGACTTTGCGGCTTCAGAGAGGGAAACCCGCAAGCTCCTCGTCGCCAAAAACCTGGCTAAAGGGACCCTTTTCCGCCACCTCGATTTGCTCCTGTCGCCTGGCACGCGCATCGGCCTTATGGGACCCAATGGTTCGGGGAAAACGACCCTACTTCGTCTCCTGACAGGCGAAATTGAGCCCGATCAAGGGACCATCAAACGGGCTGATGATCTTAAAACCGTCTACTTTGACCAACATCGGGCCCAACTTCCTCACAATATCACCCTGCGCGACGCCCTCTCTCCCAAAGGCGATTATGTCACCTTCCGCGGCCAGCAGGTCCATGTGAATGGGTGGTGCAAGAGGTTCCTCTTCTCGCCCGATCTGCTCGATATGACCATTGGCCATCTTTCCGGCGGCGAAAGAGCCCGCATCTCGATCGCCCATCTCATGCTCCAGCCCGCCGACGTCCTCCTCCTCGACGAGCCGACCAATGACCTCGACATTCCCACTCTCGAAACCCTCGAGGAGAGCCTCCTTGAATTCCCTGGAGCGATTGTGCTTATCACTCACGACCGGTGCATGCTCGATCGTCTTTGCAATCAGCTCATCACACTGGGAGTGGAAGTTCCCGCAAACCCCAAATCGGAAAACGCAAACGCAAACGTTCACGAACGCGGGGAGGCTCCCCGTTCTAAGGGCAAGCTCTCCTACATGGAAAAAAAGGAGTATGATGAAATTGAGGGAAAGATTTTAAACTTGGAAGGGGAGGTTCAAGCTCTCAATCACCAGCTGGAAAAGCCTGAGATTGCCGAGGATGCCGAAAAGCTCGCCGACATTTGCAAGGCGATTGGCCTAGCTGAAAACCAAATTGAACAACTCTATCTCCGGTGGCAAGAATTAGACCAAAAAAGAGATTAGTCGACACTAGCGGGGGAGAGGCTCCCCCGAACCCCCTCAGAAACCGATATCGCAGAGGCGCAGAGAAAAAATTAGGGTTTCTCATAACCCTAAATATTGACTGCAGATTTTTCATTTAATTTTGTAAGGGCTTCCTCGTAAGTTTCTTCACAAACTGTTTTTAGGCGATCTGTTACTTGATCTCGTATATCATAATCTAATGTTCCTTCGAGCATGCTAATGACACTTAACTCTCCAGGTGCAACATCAGAAACATTTGGTTTTCGCAAGAAAATTCTAATTTCAATGTTTTCTGGTCCAAATGGATAATTCTTTAGATATTTACGAATCTCTGTGTCACCATTGACTTCATCAGCTAATGCTCTGGTAGCAGTTATTAGTAATTCTCTGCCTTTTTCTATGTCAATCGGCTTGTAATAATTAAAACTCAATGCAAGCATTCTCACTTCATTCATCATGCCCCCACCCGTGCCGATCAAGCGGAGGTCCTTTTCTTTTCGTAATTTTATCGCTGAGTTTTTAAGAATTTCATCTGCTAAAAGCTCTTTTGAACTTGGTCGATAATTAGATTTGTTGCAGCTAAAAGAAAAAGTAATTAACAGCAAAATAAAAACGAACCTCATTTATATTCTCCTTTATCCATTATATAACTGTTTATGTGCTTTTCAATTATTCTTCTAAATGTGGGGCTCATGAAATCGTGATCCATGCCTTTCGCATCTGGGTCGGGATCTAACAGGATCAGCTGCTCCCTATCTTTTAAAGCGAGCTGCACTCGATTAGAAACCCCAACTTCTTCGACATCAAAAAGCCCAGCCTGGAATAAGGCACCCAAAGGAACCAAATCAGACTTACTTGCATAATTAAAAGAATTAAAACAGAGCTCTTTTGGCACTATTTTTCCCGGACCGATAGCAACGACAATGACTCGATCGCGAATGTCAGGAGTTGCTTTCATCAATGCATTATTCAGGTGGATAGCTCCTTGACTATGGCAAAATTGCAGATATTTTGCATTTGGATTCGAGGGATTCTCTTCATGAAATTTTGTCCAATTATCAATCAATAGAGCAGCTGTGTTTGGTGAAAAGCCAGGATAATTACAAGTAAATATCTCGCATAGATCGATGGGAGGGGAATTGCTTTTGTTATAAACCCAATCAATGCTTTGTCCTGGAACGAATTGATTGATATATTCCCGGCGCTCCTTCATTTCCTCATAACTTGTGGCCATGCCATTTATGCCGCCAATGCGCCATGTGGTTGGTCGTGTTCCCTCAGTGATATAATTCATTGACTTCTGAGGTGCTGGGTCTGTCGGTTCTACATAATTTGGGCCAAGCATGGTACGCGCAATATTTCCCAGATAGTTTCGGAGATTTTCCCTAGCCAAATTTTCGGGGGTTGGGTTTGGAACTGGAGGTTCAATTTTTGGAGTTAAAGAAGGCGTATTGGGTGATAGTTCATTTGTCAAACGAAGGGGGTGGTTGAAAAGTGGGAAGTCATTTTGAAGATCTTCTGGGATTCCCTTTTCTTTCCCTCTTTGAATCAATGCAGTCGTGAGTTCTTCTTGCAATCTCCGTTCTACCCATTGGAAATAGGTCATCGATTCTTGCTCCCATGGGAGAACGGGATTTGCGGAGGGGACGAAAACCGGATCTTGAGCTGTGAGTGGTTGTAAAAGCGATTGCGGAGTGGTTAGAGAAGAGAATTCGAATAATTCCCTGTTTTGATCGAAAATAGAAAGGGGCTCAAGGCCAAGTGAATCTCTGCTAATTCTTGAATCAACGAGTGTTTCCCATTGATTGACTATATCGTCTAGAGGAATATCCAAATTTTGTACATCAAGGACTCGAATAGTTCGATTGATTTCATCTGTTACGTCTGCACCAATAGATCGACCGAAATTTTGGATTCCTTCCTCAAGATTTGCATCATTAAGAGGCTCTGCTGCAGAATCGTATTCATCGAGGAGGGCCTGAATGCCCTGAGCCCCAGTTCCTACTGCAATGCTAGTTCCTGAACCTTGTGTAGCGATTATGATAATGGTAACAGCCGCGGCAATGAGAACGATGCCGACAATGATGATTGCTTTTTTGTGCTCATCCCAAAATTCTTTGATTCCACCGTTATGGACTTTGGCCATCGCGGAAAGGTGCTCGGGGCTAGAAAAATGGGCTCTCAGTTCATTTCCCCTCCAAGACAAAAGGCAAGTCGGTGAAACAGATTGCGGAAAGAGGGATTGAATCCAATAAGACACCCCAGATTTCTCAGGAGATTTTGGTGGGTCTTTATTCAATAAATACTCAACCAGCAGGGTTGCGGGAGTAGCAATAGGTAAGGGGACCGGTTGGGCGATTAATTTCTCAATTCCCTTCTTGACGAACTTTTTCACTTTGCCAGCCGTATTTGTAATGAAATTTCCTACGGCACAGGCACTATCTGTAAACCAGTTGATCTTTTGGACTTCTCCATATGATGAGAATTGTTTGAAATAGAACCAGGCGAGTTGATTCGCGAGATCCACATTTCCCAAATCGTAGATTTCCAGAATCTTTCGCTCGATTTCTGATCGAACTTGGGGAAGGTCTTTCCAAGTCATTACATATCCATTCCACTCACTGCTAGTTAGCGGAGGTGCAAGATAAAACTGATCGTAAAAGTTGTAGTCCGACTCAATGGAAAACTCTGAACTCATAGAACCTCCAATCTGGAGGGCAGCAATATATTAAAATATTTTATTTTATGTAAATAAGGAATATGCTGAAATCGAGAAAAGCCTGAGATTGCCGAGGATGTCGAAAAGCTCTCCGACATCTGCAAGGCGATTGGCCTAGCTGAAAACCAAATTGAACAACTCTATCTCCGGTGGCAAGAATTAGACCAAAAAAGAACATAGGAACGCCCGATCGCCTGATCCGTCTGGGCATTGCAATCCTCCTCTTCATCCTCGCCTATTGGAAATGGAGCTGGATCCTTCTGCTAGCGGGTCTATTTTGTCTTTATGAGGCCCTCTTTAGCTGGTGTTTTCTCTACCAGCTATTAGGGAAAAGTTCTTGCCCGAGGAAGTAGTTCTTTTCCGTTCCTCTGCGCACAGAGAAAGATTTTTAGCTGTGGAAGAAGAGGATGACGTCGCCGTCTTGGACGACGTATTCCCGCCCCTCGGAACGGGCCTTGCCAGCGTCCCGGGCGCCAACACGCCCTTTGTAGCGGATCATGTCGTCGAAGCTGACCACCTCGGCGCGGATGAACCCTTTCTCAATGTCAGAATGGATCTCGCCTGCGGCTTGATCGGCAGGAGTGCCTTTCCGAACCATCCAGGCGCGCGTTTCGATTTCACCAGTGGTAATGTAGGTAATGAGATCCAGGAGAGAAAAAGCTTCGCGGATGAGGCGGTCTAGGCCCGATTCTTGAAGACCAAGAGATTCGAGGAACTCCTTGGCGTCCTTTTCATCAAGGCGGGAGATCTCCTCTTCGATGCGGGCGCAAATGGGGACGACTCGAGAACCCTCTTTGGCTGCATAGTCACGGACGATTTGAACGAGAGAGTTGTCAAGGGCGGGAACGTCGTTTTCACCGACGTTGCAGATGTAGAGGACTTTCTTTTTGGTGAGGAAGTTGTAGTTCTTGCAAAGGATCTCTTCTTCAGGGGTGAGCGGAAGGGAGCGCATGGGAAGGTTCTGGTTGAGGTGAACGATCGCTTTTTTGAGAAAGTCGACGGGGGGTTGGAGCTCTTTTTTCCCTTTGGCTTGCTTTTCTAGGCGGCTGAGGGTGTTTTCCGCCATTTGCAGGTCGGCAAGGATGAGTTCGAGGGTGATCACTTCAATGTCATCAAGCGGATTGACCCGGCCAGCTACGTGAATCACATTGGGATCTTCAAAACAACGGACGACTTGAACGATGGCGTCTGTTTCCCGGATATGGGAGAGGAATTGGTTGCCGAGACCCTCTCCTTGCGAGGCCCCTTTCACAAGGCCTGCAATGTCAACAAAACTGACGGTCGCGGGAATGACCTTTTTGCTGTGCGATTGGTCGGAGAGTCTTTGCAGACGGGGGTCGCTGAGGTTGACGATGCCGACGTTGGGGTCGATGGTGCAAAAGGGGTAGTTTTCAGAAGGGATCTGTTTGCGAGTGAGGGCATTGAAAAGGGTCGATTTACCGACATTGGGTAGGCCCACAATGCCGCATGCAAGATTTTTCATATGGGTTTGCCTAATAATTGATGTGCTAATGGGGTGTCGCCAGCGGCCATTGCGCGGCGGATGCGAGAGGAGGAGACGGGCTCGTTGTGGAAGAGAACTTTGGGGATGTATTCGACAATAAAGCCCTTTTTTTGCGCATAGGCGCGTACATTCGCTTCGTTCCCTTCGCGGTTTTTGCCAAAGAGAGAACCAGAGCCCAAAATCAAATGGGAAAGATCAAATTGAGAGAGGAGGTCGTTGTAGGTTGTTTCGGCAAATTCGGGTGTAAAAGGGAGGACGATGACTTCATCGGCAAAGAGTTTAAGAAGGGTCACCTTTTCCTCGAGGGGAAGAATGAGGGGTGGGGCAGGGGGTCTAAAAACACTTTGCGGATGATTGGAAAAGGTGAGGATGGTTGCATGAGGATGTTGCCGCAGCCGCTTCAAAAGGGCCTGATGCCCAAGGTGAACACCATCAAAAAAACCGATCGTAAGGGCTATTTTCATGATCGCCTCAGGTAGGGGGAGAGGTCAAATTCGGGGTTTTTTAGGTGCGACTGGGGGACGCATTGGCCCAGATGGAAGGGGCCAGAGCGGGTTCGGGCCAGCTCAAACAGATGGGCGCCGCAGTTCAGAAATTGTCCAATGTCGTGCGCCAGGGAGCGGATGTAGGTCCCTTTGCTGCACTTCACTTCCATGTCAAGCATCGGATAGTTGTAGCTCATGAGTTTGATTTGCAATTGCACTTTAACAGGCTGTCTCTCAATCGTGATCCCTTTGCGGGCGAGGTCATAGAGTTTTTTCCCTTCAATTTTTTTCGCTGAATACATCGGAGGAATCTGCAAAATTTCCCCCTGAAAAGTGGCTAGGGCGAGTTCCACTTCGTTGAGGGACGGAACTTTGTCGCTGCGGGAGGTGATTTGTCCGTCGATATCGTAGGTGTCAGTTGCAATGCCCAATTGGAGGGTGGCCCGGTATTCTTTATCGCTTGAGAGAAATTCATCAGAACGGCGCGTGTATTCGCGGCCGATCAGCATCACCATAACGCCCGTGGCAAAAGGGTCGAGCGTCCCCGCATGGCCAATTTTTTCAATCTGGGTTAGGCGCCTCAGGAGAGAGACAAGATAGAACGAGGTCGACCCCGCAGCCTTATCAACGAGAAGAATACCGTTATAATTGTTCTGGTTCACGGGAGAGGCGCTCTTTTTCTATATCGCCAAGAATTTTTTGAATGCGCATGTGCTCTTCAATCGAGGTGTCGAGTTTGAAGGTGAGGGCGGGGAAATAGCGTAGCTGCACTTTTTTGGCTGCATGGACGGCGATAAATCCAGCAGCGGAATTGAGGGCAGCTAGCACTCTTGCTTTCTCTTCTTCGCTTGCGATGAGGCTAACGGAGACTTTGGCGTGGTGCAAATCGGCCGAGGTGTCGACATCGGTGACCGAAACAAACGTGGTCACGTTGGGATTGCGCACCTCTTTTTGAATCACTTCAAAAATGACCTCTTTCAATAGAGAATTAACTCGGGCAAGGCGGTTCTTTTTCATCAGAGGTCTTGCTCGAGGTAAGTGATCTCATAGGCCTGAAGGATGTCACCCTCTTTGATGTCGCCTTGTCCTTCCAAAAGGATACCGCATTCAAATCCTTTTTGGACTTCCTTGATATCTTCCTTCATCCGTTTTAGAGAGGCGATCTTCCCTTTCCAAATGACTTGCTTTTCGCGGATTTGGCGAACGAAGTTTTGCCGTTTGATGGTACCGTCGGCGACTTGGCAGCCCGCGATGATGCCCAACTGTGAAGATTTAAAGACGGCTTTAACAAGGGCCGAGCCTGTATCGGTTTCTTGCTCAATTTTGTCGAGAAGCTGCCGCATCCGGTTTTTGACTTCATCAATGAGATGGTAGATCACATCTTGCGTGTAGACGGGGACTTTTTTCTGCTTGATGAGGTCGTCGGCGTGGCTCTCAATGCTTGTATGGAAACCGACAATGGTCGCTTTGGATGCCGCTGCCAGCTCGATATCAGATTCAGAGATCTCTCCTACATCGGCGCTGACGATTTCTAGCCGCACCTTGTCGGATTGGATTTTCATCAAAGAAGTTTTTAAAGCTTCTAAAGAACCTTGCACGTCGGCTCTGAGAATGAGGGGGAGAATCTTTTTCTCGCCGCTCTCTTTTTTGGCCATCATCTTCTCTAGGCTGCCCAGTTTCGGTTTTGCAGCCGTTTCTCGCTTAGCGCCTTCTGCACGGGCGGCAGCTAGCTCGCGAGCCTCTTTCTCATTTTTCACGACGATGAATTCGTGGCCCGCTAGGGCGAGTTCGGAAAGGCCTGTGATTTTTACAGGAGTTGATGGGCCTGCCTCTTCAATAGAGAGGCCATGATCGTCTTGCATGGTTTTGATGCGGCCTGAATAGTGGCCAAATACAATCGCATCGCCCTTCTTCAGAGTTCCGTTCTGCACAAGAACGGTAGCCACGGCTCCAAGGCCTTTATGCATTTCGGATTCAAGGACGGTTCCTCTGGCTCTTGAATTCGGGTTCGCTCTCAGCTCCAAGATTTCAGCTTGCAAAGCGATCATTTCAAGAAGTTCAGTGATTCCCTTCCCGGATACGGCTGAGCAGTTTACAGTTATCGTGGTTCCGCCCCAAGCTTCAGGTAAAAGGTCCCGGTCGGCCAATTCGCGATACACTTTTTGCGCATCGAAAGAGGGCTTATCCGCTTTGTTGAGCGCCACTAGAATAGGAACATGAGCTTCTCGAGCTTGACGGATCGCCTCTTCTGTTTGTGCGCGAATTCCTTCATCGCCTGCAACGACTAGAATCACGATGTCCGTTACGTTGGCGCCGCGGGAGCGCATTTCAGAAAAGGCTTCGTGGCCGGGAGTATCCAGAATCGCAACATCGCCCGCATTGGTTTTTACTTTGAAAGCGCCGATGTGTTGCGTGATTGCGCCCGCTTCGCCTGCGGCCCGATTCGATTTGCGGATGGCGTCGATCAAACTGGTTTTACCGTGGTCGACGTGGCCCATGAAGGTGACAACAGGGGAGCGGAGGACGAGTTGATCTTGCGTAGAGGTGTCGATTTCCTGCCGGATTGTTTTTTCTGTAATTCGGATTCTCTTTTCTTCCGAGGTATCGATTTTGATTTCGCAGTCGAAATCGTGGCCCAAAAGTTGAACGACCGTCTCATCATCTAAGTAGTCGTTCAATGTGAGCGTAATGCCCTGCATGAACAGCTTGGCGATGAGCTGAGATGCCTTCAATTTCATCTCTTGCGCGAGGTCTTTGATGGTGATGGGCAAGCGAATGTTTAAACTTTTAGGTCGGATGATCTCTTCTTGAATGATTTTGCGCGGCTTGTGGGCCCGTCTTTTGCGCCAAGCTTCATTGTCGATATCGCGCAGACCTTGTCTGTCTCGAGAGTCGAAGCGGATCTCTTCCTTCTTTTTGCCCAGACGGAGTTCTTTAGGCGGTTCTCTGCGAGGAGCAATGCCTGGAATCGCATGGGGGGCGGCATGGGGGGCCGTATGGGGCGTTGCGTGGGGGGCCGCATGGGGGGCTGCATGGGAGGTTTCGGCCGATGCCGGCTTTGGAGCTGGTTTGGTCTCAGAGTCGGCTGCTTTGGGATGCTCAGCGGTAGGCTTTGAGGCAGCTTCTTCACTTGCTGAAGGAGCGGACTCTGAAGCGGCTTCTTCAGCGGCAGCGGCCTCTTCCTTGGCGGCCTCGTCGGGACCCTGAATAATGCGCGCCTTCTTCTTCTTGGGGATCTCAACTTCTTTCTCTTTATCTCGAGCAGCCAAAGTCTTTTCTGCCTGCTTCAATGCGGAGGAGATGGTCGAATCCTCGCGGAGACGTGTCAATTTTTTCTTAGGTTCACCTTCAGGAGCTGGGGCAGCCTCTGCTTTCTTGGGTGTCTCTGGAGCTGCTTCCGGTTCTTTTTTTGTTTTGAACGCTTCTGCGAGCTGGGTGTTTTTGATGTTTAGTTTTAGATGTTTACCCAACGATTAACCCTTTTTTTTACGCGTTTGTTCCAAAA
>CAYWKW010000067.1:0-10081 GCA_964458995.1 uncultured bacterium
TTTGGCCTCTTTTTACATTGCACTATGGGCAACGAGCAGTTTCCGAACGCCTCGGACTGCATTAGCCATATCGCACAGGAGGGCTGGCGGATAGAAACAGCGGACATACTTTTGGAAACCATCGAAGTTGATCTCGTTGAAGGTCATCCAATTCGTAACTTCAGGGAACATTTCCATCATGGCAAGGGCATGATTTTTGAAGTTTTCGACATTTTCTAGCTGCGTGAAGGCTCCCTCTTCAGCAAACCATTTGGGACAGACGAAGTGTTGGATGGTGACGTAGGGCTCGATTCCGTTGTCTTTCAGCTTCTGGATGAAGTTGCGGTAGAGCGCGATCGCCTCCCGGTCGTACTGTCCTTTTTGTGGCTCAATGACCGCCCTCTCCAGAGAGAAGCGGTGAGCGGTTACATTCATTTTGCGAAGGATGTCGATGAAGGGCTGCGGATTTCTCAATACATCGATGAAAAATTGACGGATCTCTTCGGGAGATTTGACTCCTTCAAGCCGCTCGGGATTCATAAAGGCTTCCCAATCGCTTAAGCCTGGCAGCGGAGTTGCAGAGGCCGATGTTCCCAACCCCGAAGTTTGGAAAAGGGAATCGGCTAAGCCAAAATGGTCGGGCAAAGCCGACGGATCGACGGGGCTCATGGGTTCATTTTTAGGAGTCGGTCTAAACAAAGAGACAACCCATCTGCCCATCGAATAGACAAAGCCAATGGGAATCGACAAGATAGCACAGGCCACATAGCCAAAGGTTTTAAAAATATTAGCTACATAGTGGCCAATTTTTTGACTGGTCGTTAAAGGTACCTGCTCGAGTTTGCCCTGGTTCCATTTCACAACATCTGGCAAAGGCAATGGCGCCATCCATCTTTCAAGTTCTTCCAGCACATCCCCTATCTCCATAACAACCATTTCCTTTAAATAATTCGCGTGATATCATCTCAGAATCTTAATAATTTAACAAGGATTTTTTAAACAATGGAATCGATCGATCTTGAAGAAGGCTGGGACCGTACCTTTCTCGATATCTCCTCTAAATTGGCCGAACCCATTTGCTGGGCCTACGGACTTCTTCGCTACCGGATGGTTTCTCCTCTTGATAAGTTCGACTCCCATGCAAACAAGATTGTTGAGATAGCTACGCGCGCCTTCATCGCTATCACCGCCATTTTTGCACTCGTAACTTTAGTCATACCCATTGTCTTCATTGCTTTGGGCCTAGCGAGCAAAATCACCCGCGCCATCGGATTTGCCCTTCAAAAAGACAACTACACGCATATCCGGGGCCAATTGCCCGAAAAAACGCTCGATGGCGAAGCCAAGATCCTGACTTGGAATATCTGCGGCATCGGCGGCGGCATGCATTACGATCATGGCGGCGTGATCAGCTGGCGCTCCCGTCTCGAGTGGATTGTGGGAAAGATCCAAAAAGAGGACCCCGACGTTCTCGTTCTTCAAGAAATTTACGACACGGCGCTTCTTGAGGCCCTCATTGCCAAGCTCGGTCCTCAATATGCTCACTTCTTTGCCCATCTCGGCCCCAATGTCATGGGAAGCGTCAGCGGAGAGCTCGTCATCACCAAGTGCGCAGTCAACCGTTTCACCAGCACCTCTTTTGAAAATAACGATTGGACCCTCAACCGAACCTTCACCACCCTCGACATCAAAGCCAAGCCCTCAGATCTCCTTCCTGCCGCGCGCATTGTGGGAACCCACCTCATCCACGACGATAACGCCAAACGGATGGTTCAAGTGGCGCAAGTTGTCCATTCGCTTGCGAAAGAGACGCTTCAACTGCCCACGGTTCTTGCCGGCGATCTCAATCTAGAGCGCGAGAAGGCCGATGAAGGGCGCGTCCTCGATCGCCATTTCATCCACGGCTATCAGGGAACTGAACCGACCTGTACCAACGAACTCGTTCGGCAGTGGGATCCTAAGAAATGGGGAACTCCAGGGGAGACTATCGATTACATTTCTCTCTTTAGAAACAATATCGACGCCCAATTGGTCAACACCCGCATGATCAAGGCCTACACCGATGATTACAATACCCGAACCGCTCTCTCTGACCATAACGCCCTAGTCAGCACCCTCCGCTGGGGCGCTCCCGCCGCCTAAGAGAGGAACAGGATGAACACGATAGGAAGGATGGGAAGGGAAGAAAAATGAAGTGAGCCTCGTCCTGCAGGGCGCGGGGCCATTCCGGGGTGGATCCCCGCCATCCTGGTCATCCTGCCGCGAAGCGATCCTGGCTATCCTGTTCTTTTCTCTTGCCTACAAACCCGTCCTTTCCTTCCCATCCTGTTCCTTCTCTCGGCCACAGAGCGTCAATCCCAGCCTTCGGCGGGGGTGGGGGGAGGCTTGTGGTTCGATTTGCGGCGGTGGAGAACGAAGACGAGCGCAAAGGCAAGAATGAGGAGAAAGGCAAGAGCAAAGTGGACGCTAGTAAAGCTGGCAATTTCTGCATTGCGAGTCCCCTCTTCCAAATGGCGATCTTTAACAGCCAAAATGTAGGCCCCTATCAGAGCAATGCCCATCGTTGAAGCCAGCGTGCGAAGCGTCGAAACCATTCCTATTCCCGTTCCCAGTTTCGTAGGTGGAAGGGCGCTCATGGCGGCCGAAAAAGAGGGTGTAAAAACAAAGGGGATGCCAATTCCAAAAATCATCAATGGGATCAGCAAGTTGACAAGTCCCGGAGTACTATCAAAAGCAAGCCAAAAGAAGGAACCAATTAGGCAGAGAAACCCCAGGGCGATGGGCAGCTTTGGAGAAACTTTATCAGAAAGCCACCCTCCCAATGGGGCAAAAAATAGGATGGGAACGCAAGTGACAAAAGAGATAAGCCCTGCTTGCAATGGACTGTATTCGAGCACAGTTTGAAAATAGATCGCCCGGAAAACAGTGATCATCAGAATGAAGGCAGTGATACAAATACTGAGATTGATCGCTGCAAAAACAGGGATCTTGAAAAGAGCTAAATCGAGGAAGGGATGCGGCGTCTTTTTTTCACGGAGCAAGAGTAAAATCAGGGTTAAAATCGCCAGGGCCAGAAAAGCCCATGAAGGCCAAGATCCCCAACCCCAATCATCTCCTTGCATGAAAAAGACAACGGCGCTTGTACAAGAAACGGCAAAATAGAAAAATCCCAAGAGATCGATTTTCCCTTTCACCGGCTGGATTCTTGGCAATACAATAAGTGCCAATAATACACCCACGGCCGCAATGGGCAGATTGATCCAAAAGATCCACCGCCAGGAAACATTCTGAGTTAAATAGCCCCCGATCAGTGGCCCCGCGATCAGGAAGAGCGAACCCAAACTCACATTGATCCCGCTGGCTCTCCCTCTTTCATGAGGCAAAAAAAGATGAGCCAAAAGGGCCGTTTGCGACGGATAAATCAAAGCAGCCCCCACTCCTTGTAGTAACCTAGCCCCAATTAAAAACTCGACGCTGGGGCTTATGCCGCATAGAGCAGATGTAATGGCAAATATAATAATGCCCCAAACATACGCTTTTCGATGCCCAATCTGATCGCTCACTTTCCCCGCCACAAGACAAAACACGGCGGTTGCCAATAAATAGGCATTGACGCACCACTGAAGGGCAATATCTCCCGCACCCAATTCCCTTTGAATTGTGGGCAAGGCCACTGGCAAAATGGTCTGATCCATAAAGACAATGGCCACCGCCGGAATGAGCGCACCTAATTTTATCCATTTTTTAGAAGACATATAAAGTCAATTTTCTTATAACATTTGCATGTTTGCAAGTGATAATTTCGCTGGAATCCATCCTGAAGTCTTTTCGGCTCTTGAAAAAGCCAATGTAGGACACGCCATCGCCTACGGGGCCGATGCCTGGACAGAAAGAAGCCATGAGATCTTCAAAAAAGTGTTCGGCCCAAAGGCGGAGAGCTTCCTCGTTTTCAATGGGACGGCAGCCAATGTTTGCGCCCTCAAACATCTCTTCAAACCTTGGCAAGCCATTATCTGCCCTTTTTCGGCTCACATGTGGACCGATGAATGTGGCGCACCTCAAGCCAATAGCGGCTGTTCTCTTCTGCCGGTCACCTCCAAGAACGGAAAAATCACACCCGAACAATGTGAACTCTTTTTGCATGGAAAAGGGTTCCAACACCATGTTCAACCAGCCGCCCTATCCATCACTCAATCGACCGAATTGGGCACCGTTTATTCTCTCGATGAGTTGAAAGCCTTAGCCCAATTTGCCCACAAAAACGATCTCCTCTTCCATATAGATGGTGCCCGGATTTGCAATGCGGCAGCCAGCTTGGGAGTCTCTTTAAAAACGGTGACAACGGACGTGGGCGTCGATGTTCTCTCATTTGGGGGAACAAAAATCGGCCTAATGGGAGCCGAAGCGATCGTTTTCATCAAAGATGGATTGGCTGAAAACTTCCAATATGTGCGCAAGCAGCAGATGCAGCTCGCCTCGAAGATGCGTTTCATGGCAGCGCAAATGATCGCCCTATTAGAAAACGATCTTTGGCTGCGCAATGCAAAACGGGCCAACGAAATGGCACATCTTCTAGAAGCCGGACTCAAAAAACACTGCCCCCACTTGCCGATCCTCTACCCTGTGCAGGCCAACGCCCTTTTTGTCCAGCTTCCCTCCATGGAAATTTTGCAAAAACTACAAAAAAAGAGTTTTTTCTGGATCTGGGACTATGAAAAATGCGTTGCCCGCTGGATGACTTCTTGGGACACAGAGCCTAAAGATGTCGATGCATTCATAGGTGAGTTGAAGAAGTTACTCCAAAAATAACATGCTTTTCTTGGACCGCTTTTTCTCCATACTCTGGTGCGGCGCGATCAAAAGTATCTCGGACCCATTCTTTGTGGCTATGCATTACTTCTTTAAAAATTCGGAGATTTTGGCTTCGAAGTCCTTTTTGCTCATGTAGCCTACGTTCTTCATGATAGGGGTCTTTTGGCCCGGTTTGAAGAAGAGAATGGTAGGAAGAGAACCAACCCCATATTTCTTCACTAGCTCTTGCTGGGAATCGTAGTCCATTTTGGCGAATTGAATCTTCCCTTGGTACTTCTCGCTCAGCTCCTCGATGATCGGATCCATCATGCGGCACGGATTGCACCAAGTCGCATTAACGTCGAGAATGACGGGAAGGCCCGATTGTTGGAGCTCGCTGACATTCTCTTGAGAAACTTCCATGATGTCGGCATTGACAATGCACTCCTTCTCTTCAACCGTAAAATTGACAGCTAGCTCTTTAAAAGAATGCTTCAGCGTCTCCAAATTGGCTCGGAAAATAGGCATCCCCTCATGGGAATATTTTTGCCAAACGGGATTCTCATGAATTTTCCTCAATTCGGCGATCTCTTCATCGGAGAAGACGGCTTTGTAGGGCTCGAAAAATTGAGCCAAATTCTTAGACTCGGTAAAATTTTTCCGAAAGAGCTCAATCAGTTTTTCTGAGTCGATCTTTTTCTGGCTCCCTGTGATTGCCTCCATAGCAATCATATTCAAAAGAGGCTCGCATTGAGAGGCTAAATAGGTTTTCTCAATGATGACTTTCAGGTCCTCATTTCTAGATGCAAAGGCTGCATTGCAGATCAATAACAGAGAAATGATCGAGCTTTTCATTTTTTCCTCTATGAATTTGAATCGCTTTCGATTATAGGTAGGGTAAAAGACAATGTCAAGGGGCCCATGTTTCGTTCAGCCAGAGATCAAAGAACTTTTCTAACCATCTTAATGACCTATTTTCTCGACCTGGTCGGCTACTCGATCGTGTTCCCGGTCCTAGCCCCGCTTTTGCTAAATCCAGATCTCCATTTTTTCTCCCCAGAAGCATCGACAAGTCTGAGGACGACGATTTTGGGGGTGATCTTTGCCTGTTTTGGAGTGGCTCAATTCATTGGGGCTCCCATTACGGGAACTTTGGCAGACCACTACGGCAGATATAAAGTCTTCATAGGAACGATCGGGATTGCCATTGCGGGCTATGTCGTATTGGCCTTTGCGGTTTACATGCAGAGCCTGCCTCTCCTCTTCCTTGGGCGGATTGTCACTGGATTTTGCTCGGGGAATTTTACTCTGGCCCAATCGGCAACCGCCGATATTACAGATGAGCACAACCGAAGTAAGGCATTTGGCATTTTGATGGGAACGGGCGCTTTCGGATTTGTCATTGGCCCCTGGTTTGGAGGAAAATTAGCCAACCCCGATTGGCTTTTTGGCTCGGGAGCTTTCATTTTTGCGAGCGTTGCTTCGGCCATCAACCTGCTTCTCGTGATCTTTTTCTTTGTCGAAACGGCCCAAAAGAGACCTGAACATGCAGGTTCTCTCTTTCAATCCTTCAAGGACATCCAACTCGTGATCCGCCACAAGGTGTTGTGTAAGATCCTCGCCACCTATCTTCTTTTCTCCGTGGGTTGGGGCTTTTTTCTGATTTTTGCACCCACTTTCCTCGTCCAAAAATTCGATCTGGGGGCGGGTATGATCGGCGATATCTACGCCTATTTGGCGGTGATCGCCTTTTTTGTGATGACGATTCTCAATAAAGAACTAGGGGCCTATTTTTCAGTTCGCACTCTCCTCAATTTTGGTCTTCCCCTTGCTGCTATCGGAGTGGCTCTTTATATCATCCCATCTACTCTATGGCTCTATTGGATTATTATTCCTATGGCCGGCCTCGGAGGGGGCCTATGCTGGACCAATCTGGGGGCTCTTCTCTCTATGCGCTCTCCGGAAAATATGCAAGGACGCGCTCTGGGAGCCGGCGGATCGATGTGGTCGATTGGACAAATCGTCTCGCCGCTCATCGCAGGTCCCATGGCCGCCTGGAACCTCTACTCGCCCTTGGCTCTGGGCGCCATCCTGATTTTTATTGCGTTTCTCTTTTTTGTGTCTCGCTACCGGAGCGAGTGATCCTCCAGCAGCGGTGGATCTTGGGATCGTGAAAATCGATGGGGATGGTTTTGTCTGAAACATCTAAAATAGCGCATTGAGGAAATTGGCTCTCATCAAAGTGGAATTTTCTCGAGTTGGTGCTGAAATAGATCGCTCCGCCAGTCGCGAGTAACTGCAGCGCCTTTTCAATGAGGAAAATATAGTCGAGTTGGACGTCGAACATCTGATCCATTTTTTTCGACCGGGAAATCGTGGGCGGGTCGATGATGATGAGATCGTATTGGCCTGTTTCTTCTTGTAAGAACTTCAAACAGTCGGCCCGAATGATGGGGTTGTTTTTCAAAGAGAGGCCGTTTAAAAGAAAGTTCTCCCTGCCCCAATCGGTGTAGGTGTTGGACATATCGACGCTTTTGGTAAAACTAGCCCCCGCCATGGCGGCACAAACACTAAAAGAACACGTGTAGGCGAAGAGATTCAGAACCCTTTTTCCTTTGGCCGCCGATGCAATGTACTTCCTCGTTTCGCGGTGATCGAGGAAAAGGCCCGTATCCAAATAATCGAGCAGGTTGATCCGAAATTTTACGCCATATTCTTGAATCGGGAAAAACTCTTTAAATTCCCCCGTTTTTTCATATTGCTGATATTTGGCCCGTTTGATGCGGCTGCGCCAATAAATGTCCTCTTCCCTGGCGCCAAAGAGGGAGATCAAAACGCGGTGGGTTTCTTGCTCCAATTCAGCAGGAGGCTCATGGCAATCGCGCTCGCGGGAAAAATATTGAACGCAGTACTTGCCATCGTAGTAGTCGATCGCTAAAGGATATTTTCCAATCTCCCAGTCGTAGATGCGAAAGGCGTTCGTCTCCGTTCTCTTCGCCCATTTTCTAACGTGGCGGTAGTTCTTTCGTATCCGGTTGCCCAGCATCGAACTCTGATCTTCGCCATCGAGAATGTTCGGTAAAATCATATGGCAATCCTGCTGAAAAGTCCGTTGTGATCCGATGTCGCTTCTCGCTTATAGACATTCGGATCGTACCCCGTTCCTACCATGGTAGTGGCAATGCTTTTGACTCGAAGGGCCAGGGTGTGATCCAAATTCAAAGGGCCTGAAACTTGTTTCCCTTCGAGTTTGGCGCAGAAGGCGTCCCCTCCCCAAGTTTTCCCCTCAAAGAGATCGTTTCTTTGGAACTCTGCAGGCCACGGCAAATCGGGCTGATTCATATCGCCTGTAACGACAATGGCCCGGTCTCGAACCTGATTCACTTTGTCGACAAGAATCTCCATCTGCCTTTTTCGCCCTTCGCTTTCGGCGGGCCTCGGGAATTCAGGTTCTTCCGAATGTTGAAAATGGTTTGCAAAAATACGGGCAAACGACTTCCCTTCACTCACTAGATCAAAACCAAAAATCCCTTTAGATGCATTTTTTGTGCGCCCCACCAAAGTATCTTTGGGAAAGAGGGCAAATTCGGGATTTTTGATCCCATATTTGCTGGCGATCATGATGCCCGAGGAAACGCCAATAGCTTGAGGGCCCATGTTGTAATAAAAATGGCAATACCCTTTCTCTTTGAGCTTTTCCGTCAAATAGTAGGCCGCTTTTGTATCAAAGGTTTCGTATAGACAATTGACATCGCCGTTTTGCTCTACGATTTGACGCACGATCTCATCGATCCGCTCTTCCCAGGGAACTACGCCCCCATCCGTGATCGTATAGCCGCCCGCCACGCAGCAAATATTCCAAGAAAAGAGGGTAAACTCCCTGTTTTGAGGCAAAATTTTATTTTCGCCGCCCGTGTGGACATAGGTAAAAGGATTTTTCTGCCAAAGGGCCGCCATTCCCCTCAAGGCCGCTCCGGGCCCAGTAGTGAAAAGCGCCAAAAGGGAAAAGAGCGCAATCGCCAGTATCAAGAAAAACTTTCTGGCCCAATTTGCGATCTTGCTAGCAGTCGGATTCAGAGCCTCAACGACATACAACCTGCGTAAATACTCATGCGCTTTGCAAATGGGGTCTGTGAGGTAGGAGGCTAGGTAAAAAGAATCTTCAATTATATCCATTTTATCGGGGAAAAGAATACCGTTTATGCTATTCTCGGTCCATGGAAAAACTGCAGATCCTCTTTGAAAAAAACCGAGAATGGGCCTCACATCGGCTCAGCAAAGATCCGAAGTACTTTCGCCGCATGGCGGAGGCCCAAGACCCCCTCTATCTGTGGATAGGCTGCTCTGATAGCCGCGTTCCGGCCAATGAGATCGTCGGCCTGGAGCCGGGCGAGCTTTTCGTCCACCGCAACGTCGCCAACCTCTGTCCCCACACCGACTTCAACTGCCTTTCGGTCCTTGAATTTGCCGTCGACCTCCTCCACATCCAGCATGTGATCGTCTGCGGCCACTATGGATGCAGCGGGGTCAAGGCAGCCATGGAGAACCATCAACTGGGGCTTGTGGACAATTGGCTGCGCAACATTCGCGACGTCTATGCGCGGCACAAAGAGGAGTTGGAGAAGATTCCCGACCAAAAAGAGCGCTACGATCGCCTCGTTGAGCTGAACGTGATGCAGCAAGTGCTCAATATCTGCCACACTACGATCGTTCAAAAGGCCTGGATGCGCAAGCAACCTCTCTGGATCCATGGCTGGGTTTACGACATCGCCTCGGGCAGTCTAAAAGGGCTCGATTTTTGCATCTCTAACATTGATCAAGTGGAAAACATCTACCGCATCCGGACACTCTGAATCACATGGAAAACTACAGTCATAAATGGCTCGGGTTATTTGGGATTAGCATCCTGGCCTTCACAGCCTATTTGGACTTCACGATTGTAAATACCGCTCTGCCGTTCATTCAAAAGGCCTTCGATATCGACATTTTGCAATTACAATGGGTATCCAACATCTTTTCGATTATCGTGAGCATGACGATGATCGCCTCCGGTAAGTTTGGAGATCTATGGGGGCGAAAACGGCTCTTCTATCTTGGCGTTGGGGTGTTTGCCATCGCGGCGATGGGAGCGGGCATGAGTCCAAATATCGACCTGTTGATCTTCTTTAGAGGATTGCAGGCTGTGGGCGCCTCGATCCTATTCATCTGTTCAACGGCCCTGATTTCACAAACTTTCCCTAGTGAATTTCGCTATAAAGCGATCGGAATTTAAGGAGGCGGAACGGGAATTCGGCTGAGGAGGGGTCTCTTT
>CAYWKW010000068.1:0-9720 GCA_964458995.1 uncultured bacterium
CGTTGCTCCCAGCTGTTCTTGTCGTTGCTAATCAGTTCTCTTCGATACCTTGAGATTCGAATTTACGCAAATTTTCCGCATTTGAGGAAAAAGTTGACGCTGTTTCGGACTGTGGATCAAGAGTTAGGGAAACGAAATGTTTTGATTCTGGATAGTTCCAGTCATTTGCGGAAAAAGTGCGTAAAATGGGTAAAAAACGAGATTTGGACATGCACGTCTCTTTGGTTAAAAGTTTGCTTTGTCCAGAGGTATTTAAGGGGAAATTTTAAGGAATCTCCGGGTGTAAGATTCGAACTTACGACCAATGGATTAACAGTCCACTGCTCTACCACTGAGCTAACCCGGATCAGAAAAGAAGATCCAGTGTAAATTTGAAAGGCGTTATTTTGCAAGGGAATTTCCTTGAGGTTGAGAACGTTTAGTGTTAAATTTTTACTCATGGATGACCCCCTTTCAGGTTACGTAGATGCTATCGTCTTCACAAATCCAGAAAATGGATTCACTGTAGCAAGGCTCAAAGAACCCAAAAAAAAAGACCTTACTATCATCGTGGGCAGCTTGCCCGGTATACAGGCCGGCGAAAATGTCGTTTGCAAGGGCACGTGGAAAAATCATCCGGCCCATGGCCGGCAGTTCGAGGTGTGCGAATTCACAGTGGAGGCGCCGTCAGATATCTTGGGTATCCAAAAATATTTAGAATCAGGTCTGGTCAAGGGAATAGGTCCCGTCTATGCAAAGAAAATCGTCGATAGGTTTGGGGCCGATACCCTGGAGATAATCGACAAGGCCCCGCATAGGTTGAGAGAAATCGAGGGGCTGGGAAAGAAAAAAATCAATCAACTGAAGGATTGCTGGAACGAGCAGAGAAGCATCCGGGATGTGATGGTCTTCCTACGAGCACACGGGGCAAGCCCCGGCTACGCTCAAAAAATTTTTAAGCAGTATGGCGATGAGAGCATCGAGAAGGTAAAAGCCAACCCCTATCAGCTGGCCAAAGAGGTAAAGGGGATCGGCTTCAAAATGGCAGATGTCATTGCTCTGAAGCTGGGGTTTGCTATGCACTCGCCCGAGAGAGTGGCAGCGGGGATCGAGTTCGTTTTATGGGAGCTCGCCAATGAGGGACACACCTGCTACCCAAGGGCCGATTTCGTTCCGATTGCGACCAAGGTTTTGGAGGTGGAGGAGGAGCTGGTCGATGGGGCCATTGGAAGGCTGGTAAATGTTCAATTGGTCGAACAAGAGGGTTTAATTTGGCTGAAACCCTACTTCGCCTACGAGCAGGGAATCTCCAAAGATCTCTTAAGGCTGATCCACGGACATCAGGCCATCCGGAGCGTTGATGCTGAGAAGGCAGTGGGTTGGGTACAGGGACAGTTGTCGATCCAGTTTGCTGAACAGCAGAAAAAGGCAGTGATTGCTGCTTTGGTCGACAAGGTTCATATCATCACGGGAGGTCCTGGAACGGGTAAGAGCACGATTACGAATGCGATCATCGCCATTACGGGTAAATTGACCGATAAGATCGTTCTTGCTGCGCCCACGGGTAGAGCGGCTAAAAGACTGACTCAGATCACCCGAAAGTTGGCCTTGACTATCCATGCCCTTTTAGAGATGGATTTCGCCTCTGGCGGCTTTAAGAAAGGAAAAGATAACCAGATCGATTGCGATCTGCTCATTGTCGATGAGGCAAGCATGATCGATACGCAATTGCTCTTCTGCTTGCTAAGGGCCATCCCCGCGAGGGCAAGAGTGTTGCTGGTGGGCGATATCGATCAGCTGCCGAGCGTAGGAGCGGGAACAGTATTGAGAGATCTGATTAGCTCAGGACAGATTGGAGTCACGAGGCTCACCGAGATTTTTAGGCAGGCAAAAGGATCCAAAATCATTACGAATGCCCACAAGATCAATCTTGGAGAATTCCCCGAAATTGCAACGCCGGAATGGAGCGATTTCCATTTTATAGAAGCGGATACGCCCGAAGCGATCAGCCAAGTGATCCTGCAATTGGTTTCAGCGGAAATACCCAAAAAATGGCACTTTCATCCCATCGATGACATCCAGGTGCTGTCGCCCATGAAGAAAGGGGTGATTGGGGCAGAAATGTTGAATGATGCATTGCAAAATCTGCTCAACCCAAGCGAGAAACCTGCTTTCAGAGCGGGAAGGCGCTTCCATGTAGGCGATAAAGTGATGCAAATCAAAAACAACTATGATAAAAACGTCTACAACGGAGATATTGGAAGGATCGTAACGATGGATGATAAAGGCATGGTCATCCAATTTGACGAGAAGGAACTGGAATACACTTTAATGGAACTCGATGAAATCCTCCTGGCGTACGCCACTTCTGTCCACAAATTTCAGGGTAGCGAATGCCCCTGCGTTGTCGTTCCCATCCACACAACCCACTTTAAACTGCTCCACCGCAATTTGTTATACACAGCTGTAACGAGGGGCAAAAGACAGGTTTATTTGGTGGGCTCGAAAAAAGCAATTGGCATTGCTATCAACAACAACCAAGTCCAAAAACGGTACACGGGTTTGGAAAAAGCAATCAAAGACATGGCAAAGACGTACCGCCCCGACACACATCACCAAATGGAGTTTGTATGAAAAAAATTCTGATCTTTTTGGCTTGCAGCTCTGCCCTGCTGGCAGATCTCAATGTTTTGGTTTTTGCGGGAAGCACTCGCAGCGATTCCTACAACAAGAGATTGGCCGCTGAGGCTGCTCAAATCGTAGAGGAATTGGGCGGCCAGGCTACGGTGATCGATCTCAAAGACTATGCCATGCCCTTTTACAATGCAGATTTAGAAAAAAAGGGGATGCCTAAAAACGCCAAGAAGCTGCAAGAGCTGATGGTGGCCAGCGATGCCATAGTGATCGCCTCTCCTGAATACAATGCTTCGGTTCCCGGCGTATTAAAAAACGCTCTCGATTGGGCCTCCAGACAAAATGGAGCAGCGTCGAGAAGCGCCTTTAAGGGGAAAAAATTTGCCATTATGAGCGCCTCTCCAGGCCGGTTGGGGGGAGCTAGAGCATTGGCACATTTACGCGTCATTATCGAAGATATTGGGGGCAAAGTCGTTCAAAAACAGGTTGCTGTGCCCAATGCCATCCAAGTCTTTAGCGAAAACGATCTCTCGTCTCTTCAGCAACGATTGCGTGAAGAACTGGAGCAGCTCTTCTCCGAGTGACCAGCACGGCTTTCATTCAAGAGAGGAACAGGATAGCGAGAGCAGAGTGTCGGGAAGCCCTTTCTAGCCACCCTGTTTCAGCCATCCTGCTAGGAGACGATGGAGCCGGGGGGGAGGCTCTGGATTTGGGGCAGTTCGAGCTGGGCGTCGAGTGTGGCCGCTAGAACCATCCCCTGGCTCTCTATGCCCATGATCGTGGCAGGCGCGAGATTAGCCACAATAATCACTTTCTTCCCAATCAGCTGCTCAGGCTCGTAAGTGAGGGCAATGCCAGAAACAATCGTGCGCTTCTCAAAGCCAAGATCGACGTGGAGCTTGAGAAGCTTTTTCGATTTGGGAACTTTGATTGCTTCAAGAACTTGTGCCACACGTAGATCGAGTTTTTCAAATTGCTCGTAAACGATGGTCTCTTTGAGAGGTTTATACGTCGTGGTGGTCATAGGGGCCTTGGCTTTGTTTCCTAGCTTTTTGATTTGCGCTTCAATTTCTTCGTCTTCAATTTTACGGAAGAGGATTTCAGGTTCATTGAGCTTTTGCCCGGCAGGGATGCGCGTGGAATGGATCTTTGGCCAATTGCCTTTGGCAATCTCCCCGTTAAATCCAAGCATGTGCCAAATCTTTTGCGCGGTGGCAGGGATGATGGGCGAGGCTAAAAGGGCCAGGTTTTTGATGCACTCAATACTCAGGGCAAGGGTTGTGTCGAGTTCTTGCCGCTTAGAGGGATCTTTGACTAAAGCCCAAGGCTTCTTGGAATCGAAGAAGGCATTGCCCGCTTGGGCCAGCTCCATCAGCGTTTGGCAGGCTTTCCGCAGGTGAAAATTTTTAAAGCTCTGTTCTGCCGTCCCGACGAGATTGTCCATCTGTTTGAGGAAATGGCCGTCATTTTCTCCGATTTGGGGAACCGTGCCGTTGTGGTGCTGCTTGGCAAAGACGAGGACGCGGTTGACAAAATTTCCAAATTTGCCGAGGAGTTCGGCGTTGCAGCGCATTTGAAAATCTTTCCAACTAAACTCAGAGTCGGCCGTTTCGGGCGCATTGGCTGCGATTGCATAGCGGGCCTGATCGGGGGTGTAGTGGGTGAAAAAGTCTTTGAGATCGATGTACCACCCTTCCGACTTGGAAAATTGCTTCCCTTCCAATAGATAAAATTCATTCGCAGGGATCTCATCGGGGAGCTTGTAGGGTTTGTCTTGCCCCATCAACATGGCGGGGAAGAAGACCGCATGGAAAGGGATGTTGTCTTTTCCAATGAAGTGGATGAGTTTGCATTTGGGATCCAACCAGTAATCTTCCCAACGCTGCGGCTTTCCGATTTTTTGGGCCCACTCCTTCGTCGCAGAAATATATCCAATGGGGGCATCAAACCAGACGTAGAACACCTTGCCCGGTTTGCCAGGAACAGGCACTCCCCAATCGGAATCGCGAGTGATCGCGCGCGGTTTGAGATCGTTGATATACTGCATGGCGAAATGGACCACATTTTCTTTCCATTTCTTCCCTTTGATCCAAGCAGCGAGCTGATCTTTAAACTTATCAAAGCGCAAATAGAGATGGTTGCTCGGTTTTAAAACGAGGGGCGAACCGGTGAGTTTTGAACGGGGATTTTTTAAATCGGTCGCTTCATAGGAACTGGCGCAACGTTGACATTCATCGCCGCGGGCCTCTTCATAGCCGCATTTAGGGCAAGCGCCTACCACATAGCGATCGGCAAGAAACCGCTTCTCCGCTTCGGAATAGAGATGATTTTCTGTCCTCTCTTCAATCAGCCCCTTCTTATCGAGGGCATAATAAAATTCTTGCGTGGTGGGGACGTGTCCAGGCCAAGTCGTACGGCTGTAATGGTCAAACGATAACCCCAATTGATCAAAAAAGTCTTTGATAACCTTGTGGAAAAGGTCGACATGCTCTTTAGGCGATCGATGCGCTAAATCGGCGCTGAGAGTGATGGCTACCCCGTGCTCATCGGAACCGCAAATGTAGAGTACGTCGTTGCCCATGAGCCTCTCGAACCGGGCGTAGCAATCGCCAGGCAAATAGGCCCCTGCTATATGGCCAAAATGGAGAGGCCCGTTTGCATAAGGCAAAGCGGACGTAATCAAAATTTTTTCAGCCATTATTTTCTAGCTTCGTCGGCTCGCGCTTCGATAGCAACTAAAAGCTCAGTGAGAGTAGCCGGGGTCCCGCCCATAATGATATTTCGAGCGATATTGATCGCAAAGTTGCAAAGGTCAAAATTATTTTTAAATTTCTTCCTGATTCGCTCAGTCGTTAACGAGTCTGTCATGTTGGAAACCTCTTTTGATGAATATTTTAGCGGTTTCGGTGCTCTTCAGCAATCAAAATCGAACGGAGCGCCTCGTAGGCCGTTTTCAAATTGTCATTTACAATGTGGTAATTGTATTTGGAAGCGAGGGCCATCTCTTCTTCAGCCCACGATAGGCGATGCTCGATCGCATCTTCACTTTCCGATTTGCGGCGGCACAACCGGGCCCTCAATTCATCCAGACTCGGCGGGCTGATAAAAATGTAGATCGCATCCCATTTTCCCATCAACTGCAAAGCGCCCTGTGTATCAATGACTAACACCACGTGCTTCCCCTTCTCCTGCTGCGCCTCTACAAATTTCTTTGAAGTGCCATAGTAGTTGTGAAACACTTTTGCGTATTCTAGAAACTCCCCTTCGTCAATCTTCTTTTCAAATTGCTTAGCTGTAATAAAATTGTAGTCTCTTCCAGGCGTCTCATTGGGTCTTGGGTTTCGAGTCGTAAATGAGACGCTCTCGACTACGCGGTGGAACTCCTCGATCAGCATGCGGACGAGAGTTGTTTTTCCCGTGCCAGCGGGGGCACTAATGACAAAGACTAGCCCTTTCATCCTAACCTGAGTTTTGGGTTTAGTTGTCCATGAGATTCAAGGAGATTTCGAGCATATTTTTGCATTTTGGAGCCGAGAGCCATATCGGGACGAGCATCTTGCCGAGGCGAAAAAGCAAAAAGATGCCGAAAAAACTTGAAGATCAGGCAAATAAACTCAAAATTCAGGTTCCTACTCAATATTCTGCACTTGTTCACGCATTTTTTCTAGTTCGCTCTTCAGATCGACTACTAAATGGGAAATTTTTGCATCACACGATTTGGAGCCAATCGTATTCACTTCCCGCCCCATCTCCTGAATCAGAAAATCCATCTTTCTTCCCACCGACGTCCCTTTTGAAAGTTCTTTAAATTGAGACACATGACTCCGAAATCTCGTAATTTCCTCAGTGACATCGACCCTTTCAGCAAACAGGGCGGCCTCTCTCAATAATCTCTCTTCCAACTCTGCGCCCGGCTTGAGAACCTCTTCCATTTTTTCCGAAAGTTTTTGTCGCATCTTCTTCGTGGCGTCGGGAGCCAGGCTCTCTACTTCACCGATCATCCGCTCGAGCTCTTTTGTCCTGGCCAAGAGATCTTGCCCTAAGTTTTTCCCTTCGGCCTTTTTCATTTTCAAAAGGCTCTGCAGCGCCTCATCAACACACCGGTGCAAGGCGGGCAAGTCTTCATCTCGAGCCGTTTCTCCCTTAGACGCAGCGGGAAAACTTTGCATCAGGAACGGCAAATCAACCGATCCGGGATCGACTCCCAGTTCTTTAGCGATCTTTTCCCAACCCTTTTTCAAACTCTTCAACAGCGCCACATCGGGGAGCAATCCTTCAACAGCGCCCACATTCGGAGTGAAAAAAATGCGAACGGATACACCGCCCCTTGCGACCGCATCTCCCACCCACTTTCTCACCTCAGGCTCGAAGCGGCTAAATTCTTTTGGCAGGAAGACGAATATCTCGAGGAATTTGCGATTGACCGACTGAATTTCGACCGTAATTTTGCCCATTGGAGCATCAAAAACGGCTCTTCCAAACCCAGTCATGCTGCTTAACATAGAGAACCTTTTTGTCAATTTTAATCCAATCTGTTAATTTAATTCCATGCCATCCTATCGCACCCACGTTTCCGTGAACCTCTTCGTCGGCCTTCCTCTCTCTCTGGCCGCCCTCAAATACACTGTGCAATCAACCCCCACTGACATCGCCTCTTTTGCCTTTGCATTCGCCTATGGAACCCTTTTCCTCCATCCCGATCTCGACCTCGCTCGCAACATTCGCCTCTTCTCCCTCAAAGGACTTCTCACGCTCCCTTTTCGTCCCTACAGCTATCTCTTCCGCCATCGAGGCATTTCCCACATGCCCCTGATAGGCACCCTGACCCGCATCTTATGGCTCCTCGCCCTCCTCTACCCACTTGGCTATCTCTACCCTGTCCTCTCTTGGAGCCAACCCTATCTGTGGTTTGGCATCGCTGGCTTTGCCGTTGCCGATCTCTTTCATGTCTTTCTTGATCAATTCGCTTAAAATAAACTGATTTGGACGGGTTGGGGATAGAGCATCGACTTGACGGGATCGAATGATTTGCGGTGGATGGGACAAGGGCCGTGGGCTTGGATGGCTTCAAGATGTTGCTCGGTAGCGTAGCCTTTGTGTTGTTTAAAGCCATATTGGGGATATTTGGCATCGAGTTCTTCCATGATCCGGTCCCGCGTGACTTTGGCGAGGATGGAGGCGGCGGCAATGGAGATGGAGAGGCCGTCGCCTTGCACGAGCGATTCAGTGGGAACCTCAAAATGGGGAAGCTGATTCCCGTCAATGAGGATATAATCGGGTTGGATGGAGAACGAAGCGATCGCTCTTTGCATGGCGAGAAAGGTCGCTTGGAGAATGTTAACGCGATCGATTGTCTTTACGTCGATAATTCCAATGCCGTAGGTGAGATTGGGAAGAGCGATGATCTCATCAAAGAGAATAGCGCGCAATTCGGGTGTGAGTTGTTTGCTGTCGTTGAGGTTTTCAAAGAGGGCGCCTTCGGGCAAGATGCAGGCGGCCGCAACAACGGGGCCCGCAAGGGGTCCGCGGCCCGCTTCATCAATGCCCGCAATGCGAGCGAACCCTTCGAGCTTGAGCCGGTTTTCACATTGAGACATGCGTTGTAAACGGACAAATTCCGAAGGAGTAACTTCTCGCAAGCCAAACTCGTTTGAGATTTAGCAAGAAAAATTACTCCTTTGAGGAATTATAGGAAAGAATTTTATGCTTGTGGAGTTTCCGCTGCTGCCGCTTCATCGCCAGCTACGTACTGTTCCCGAACCTTAGCTGATTTGCCAGAACGTCCGCGTAGATAGTAGAGTTTCGCGCGGCGCACCTTTCCTGGGCGAATGACTTGGATGGAAGCTATGCGCGGGCTGTGGAGCAAGAATACGCGGTCCATGCTAGAACCATATGCGTTGCGATAGATTGTGAAAGTTTCAGATAGGCCTGTTCCTTTTTTCGCAATGACTGTGCCAGAAAAGGCTTGGAGGCGTTCTTTTTCTCCTTCAATGATGCGCGTGTTGACGCGTACCGTGTCGCCAATGTTAAACACCGGGACATCTTTCTTCAGATAAGATTCTTCAAGTTCTTGTATGATGGGTGAGCGGCTCACAATGTTCTCCTAGTAATAAATCGGGTCGTACCCGGCGTGTTTTGTTTATAGCTTGGGCTTTACGCCATTTGCGGATCTCTGCATGGTTTCCTTGCAGCAGAACCGCTGGGACTTCCATCCCTTCAAAATTTTCCGGCCTTGTGTAATGGGGAGAATCAAAAATCCCCTCCTGGAACGAATCTTCTTGCACGGCATCGGGATGTCCGATGACGCCAGGAATAAATCGAGCCAAGGCATCGATCAGCACGATGGCTGCAGCGCATCCATTCGTCAGCACATAGTCGCCAATGCTGATCTCTTCATCGATCTCTCTCTCGAGCACCCGCTCATCCACTCCTTCGTAATGTCCGCAAAGGAGGATGAGGTGCTCTCTGGCGGCGAGCTCCTGGCACTTGGCAGCCGTGAGCAAAGGTCCCTGCGGCGAAAGATAGATCACGTGGGACTGCGGTTTTCGCACGCTGCGGATAGCTCTGGCCACAGGTCCTGGGCAAAGGACCATTCCGGGTCCTCCTCCGAAGGGGCGATCGTCGACTCGGGCATGTTTATTTTCCGCAAATTCGCGAATGTCGGTATGCCGAATGTCGAGATGTCCATATTCCCTGGCCCGCTTCAGCATGCTGACATCAAACGGGCCCCGAAAATACTCGGGGAAGAGCGACAGGATCTCGATCTCCATTATTTTTTGTTTTTCTTCTTTCTCTTTTTCGCTACTTTTGCGACTTTTCTCTGAGTCATCTCATTGACAACTTCAGGGGCAAAACGCTTCACAAGAGATTTGACCCGGTCGCTGATTTGAGCGCCTAGCCCAATCCAATATTGAACGCGTGGTACGTCGATAAAGTAGTTCTTGTCATCTTCGCCAAAAGGATTATACCAGCCGATCATCTCGAGGTATTTGCCGTCGCGGGGATTTCTAGAGTCGGTGACAACGAGGCGGAATCTCTGCCGGCTGTTGGCTCCTTGCTGTCTCATGCGAATGATTAGTGCCATTTCTTACCTTCAAATTGTTTCTT
>CAYWKW010000069.1:0-9471 GCA_964458995.1 uncultured bacterium
TAAGTTTAGCTGCTTCGGCGCCGCTTCGCTGACTCAAATTCAGGGCGCCTCCTTGCCATATTCCCGATTCTTCAAGTAGTTTCGGTATTAATTATGTGAAGATGCAAACAGATAGGACTTGCCGAGAGTTGATTATCACTTTGGCGAGAAAGAATCAAATTCATCGAAGATAGTGAGTAGGGCGATGCCGAAGCGGCGGCTGTCTCTCAACTTGAGTCCGGGAATAACGTAAGGCTTGTGGGGCTTTTTAGGATCAAAACGCTCTTCAATAAAGACGATCGCTTGCGGGGCCAGCAGCGGGATGAGCGGGGCCAGATCGAGAGGCTTATCATAGGGTGGATCTAGGTAGACGATGTTAAATTGGGGCGCTTGTTTAGACAAAATGGCGAGGGCCCTGGTGGCATCTGCTGGAATTAGGGTCGTTTGGGATGCGGCATGGAGGGCGGCGATGTTCTCTTTAATGCAGGTGACGGCTTGACGATTCGACTCGACGAGAGTGGCGTGCGAGGCGCCGCGGCTGAGAGCCTCAAGCGCCATGGCTCCGCTGCCAGCATAGAGGTCGAGAAAGTGGGCGCCGGCGATTTCGTTTTGACAAATGTTGAAGACGGCCTCACGGAGCATGCCCTGAGTGGGACGGGTAGAGGGCCCTTTGGGAGTTTTTAGGAGTCGGCCTTTGAAGGTGCCTGCAATGATACGAAGGGTCATCATGAACCTGTCTGCAAAGTATAATGGTTAGGGATTCGAGAAGATTTTTGAGGTCCAGTGCAGTGTGGAGACTCGAAGCCAACTTGGATAAGTTGGCGAGAGCGAACACTGAGGGGGTCCCCGAAAAGCGTTTCGCTTTTTGGGGCGCTGGGACCAAAAAGCTTCCGAAGACCGACGTTATAATTTGTGGATAGGGTCATCTAAAGGCAACTTGGAAGTCGAAGGGTTCGAGGAGAGTGGCCGCTTCGGCGATGTGTTTGGGATTGTCGTCGTGGATGTAGCGCTCATAGAGGTTGTAGGCGCGCTGAAGAGCCCACTCTTCTCGTAGGGACTTGTTCCCTTTCTTGGCGTTGACGAAGGAGATGGTCTTCTTGATGTTGAGCCAACGATCCTTGAGGCGGCCTTGAAGAAAGAGGATGAAATCATCCAGAGTTTCCGACTCGCCGACAATGACGTAGGGCTGGTCCACATAAAGAGGGGGCATTTGGGAAGACTTGGGGAAGATGTGGATCTTGGCATTGGGAGAGCGGCTGATGGCTTTGCAAACAAGGTTTTTGGCGACCGGGTTTTGAATGGTTTTGATTAATTTGAGGAGCTTCCGCTTGATGCCTCGATTGGTGGGGGCGTTCGAATATTTGCCTTTGTTAAACGCGGTGGCGGCATCAAGAGTGGGACTGTGCGCATCGCTATTTAGGCCGATCGCGTAGAGGTTGACCCTGCCGGCGTTGTAGCTTGTCCAATCTTGAAGAATCGCTTTTTGGGCCCCTTTTTTAGCGAGTGTTTCAGAATCGGTCAAAAGGATGGCCGAATGGAGTTCGTCATTTTGAACTTGCCCAGGAACGGTTAGAAGAAGGGGTTTGTAGAGATCGCTAGAGGCAAAGAAGCTGCCCAGTTGGATTTTTTCTAAAAAGTCTTCCGCTAGCGCAAATGATTTTCCTGCACAGGGAAGAGAATTGGGAGACATTTTTTCCAATTTGCTGTCGAATGCGATGATGTTGAAGGTGTCTTGAGAAGAGAGCTCTGCGAGCACTTTATGAATGGCGGCGCGGGTGGCTGAAAGGCGCCCTTGTTGGATGGAATTGCCCCGATCAATCAAAAAAGTGAAGTGCTGTTTGAGTCTGGGGAGTTCGAGATCGGGTCTGGGGATGAGGGTGAGGGCAAAGATATAGCCTCCGTCCTCTTTGGGCAAAAAGACCAGGTCGGCATCAAATGAATCAGAATAGGAGGAGGTTTCTAGCTCTTCCAGCGTGGGCAAAACGGGGAGTATCGGAAGCGGAATCATGCTGGGCGCTTTGGCAATTTGGGGCGCGTCGGTGAGGGGAAGATCGAGGGGTTCAGAGTAGGTGATCTCCGCGGGAGGAACCTCTTCTTGGATGCGAGGCGGCAGGGAAATGGCCAAAGATACATTCGACTCGGCCGGTTGGGGAAGAAAGAGGGGCGGTTTTTGTTTAGAGGCAGTGGGAACAATGAGGTCTTTAGGCAAATGATCTAAAAGATTGAACGGCTGCGAGGGGACGGAAAAAGAGGGGAGCACGGGCTTCGCAATCAGAAAATCGTCAATGGGAAAAGAGAAGGGATTTTGGAAAAGAATGGAGGCGAACCATTTGTACTCGTCGCGCTCGAGGGGCTGAATGTTGGATTTGAGCGCCAGGTCGGAAACGGGTTCATTTTGAGGCCGGTACGAAACAGGGACCTCTTTTTCTTCATTCACGGGTTCAAAGGCGGTTTTTAAAATTTGATCGCGCTCTTTTTTATCGACCAAACTGAGCCAGGCGGTGTTCGGATCTGGAGTTTGAGTAGATGAAAACCAAAGGGAGTAGCGCTGCAAGAAGACCATCGCCAATGCATGCAGAAAGAGAGATGCGATATAACATCCCGTTAAGATCTTTCTATGTTTTTGCTTCATTTAACAGTGTATGGGCTCTCTCAAGCAAAGCGGTTGCAGACTGTTCTTTTATAATTTGCAGCAAAAGGTCTTTTGACTTTGCTTGCAAGTCTTTTTGATTTTGAGGGTCGAGTTTAGCTTTAGCGTGCAAAATTTCAGCTTCAATCAACTGCATGTACCCTTTGTACATCTTCTCTTTTTTAGGCCATTTCGATCGGGCTTCATGGTAATCTTTTGAAAGTAGGTCTTCTCTCGTTTCAAAATCGTGTTTTGTTTTCAGTAAAAGGGCCACCCTTTTTCCGGGATCGAGCCGGGTTTGCAATTCGACGTAATCCAAAGCGGCTTCTAAATAGAGGGGCTCCCCTTCAAATGTTTTTTGTACAACCAGAGTTTTGAGCTGCGTTGCAATTTTTACCAGATCGGGGTGATCTGCTGCAAGTTTCAGACGCGCGCCTTGCAAAGAGGCCGATGCGCTCACAGGGTTGCGCACGGTTGCGCTCGATGCCACAATCGCGTCAAACATCTGAATCGCCCTTTCAACGCCCCCTTTTTTGGCATAGCTTTCCGCCAAAAGGAGCCGTTCTTCATTACCGAGCGCTTTCAAAGACTCTAGAATCGCAATAGCATCATTCGTCCGCCCCAAAATTGTGTAGACTTTCGCTAGCTTATGGGACAAATCGGGAGCTGATTTGGCGCAGGCCTGAAGAATATTTGCAGTGCGATTGGCGAGTACAAAATTGGCCTCTTCTTCTCGTAGGCGCGTATAGTAGTGATCGGCAAGCCATAGAAGATTTTCGGTCTTGATATCGGCTTTAGCCAAATAGGCTGCGTAGAGATGTTCTGCGGCGGATTCAATTTGGGAGCGTTCGAGAAGGGCGTTGTAAAGGGAGGCGTGGATTTGGCCCGGATCGATCAAATTGGCCCCTTCGAGCAGCGCGGCTTCAGCTAATTCGCAAAAGTGTTCGAGGTCATTCGAGCCGTCGCGATAACAGAGAGCGAGAAGGAGGTGGGCATTGGGCGATTTTAGATTTTGTAAGCCGTTCATCGCTTTTTCGAAGGCTTTCATTTCGTAATTTGTTTTAGCAAGGAGAAATTGCCACTCCTCTTTTTCTTTATCTGGGAGCGGAAGTTTTAAGAAGGCATCTAGATCGACAACCAACTGTTTTTTGAATTCCGGTTTCTCTGCCGCAATTTCCGTTGAAGAGGAGACCAAGTAGCGCCAAGCGAAAGGGGCCAGTTCGTGCTGGGGGAACTGGGAGAGGAAATCGCGCGTCCTTGTGTAGCAAGAATTCCACGATTTGGCTTTGTATTCTAGATGAGCAAGTTCAAAAATCACCTGCGCCTTGTGTTGGAATTGGGGAAACTGCGTTAGGAGCTGTTCTAGCTGTTTTTGGGCCTCTTGGAAGTTCTGATTTTTTTTCAAAACTTGGGCTCTTGAAAAATAGGCTTTTGGCAGTTCAGGATCTTGGGGGTAGCTCGCCAGCAGTTTTGCAATGGCCTGATCTAACGAGGCGATGTCGTTGCTCTGATAAGAAGCGTCGATGAGGCACAAAATAGCAGAATGGACAGGCTCTGAAGCGGGGGCGTCTGCAATGTAGGCTTTGAGCTGCTGCACCGCTTCGGGGAATTTCTTCAAATTCAGCAGGCTTATTCCTATGAATAGTTTTGCCATATCGGCCCTTTCTGGGGGTAGCTCATCGAGCAGATTTGCTTTGGTGAGCTCTTCATAATGACCCGTGTCAAAGGAGAGGACGAGGCGGTTGTAGGCTGCCTCTTTAGACCGTTTTTGTCCCAAATGGGCGATTTGATCAAAGGTTTGAATTGCCTGTTCTTTATCGAACTGGGATTGGATCAGCGCGACTTGAAAGAGCATCTCATCTCGAGAATCGGGGTTCCGGTTGGCCAGATCGAGATAGATTTCAGAAGCTTTTGCATAATCTTTGAGGAGGCAGCAAAGGTGGGCAAATCCTTGGGCGATCTCCTCGGAAAGCTCGCTTTTTGAAAGAATCTCGAAATAGGGGCGCGCTCTTTCAGCTAAGGAGGCGAGCGCTTCGGGGTCTTTTGAAGCGTTGAGGCATTGGTGATAGAGGGCGATAGCGAGAAAGTAGGTGACATGGAGGTTGGGGCCATTTTCCAAATAGGCCTCGCACTCGTCAGCTAGAGTTGCATACCACTGCATCTCATACAGGCACTGCATCCGGTTTAAGAAAACACGTTGATAAAATTCGGGAGTTTGGATGAGCGTATAGTGGTTGAGAGCATTGGAAAAATTTTTCTCTCTGAGATAGAGGTCTCCTAAAGCAGCGCAAAGAGCCTCTGAAAAAGAGCTCTCTGGAAATTCAACAATGAATTCCTCCATTTGACTTTTGGCAATTTGGTACTCTCCTTCCTGCCAAAAATCGGCAATCCGCCGCAAAAAAAGGGCCTCCTCATCGCTTTCAGCGCGAGCGAGAAGGGGCGCAATCAATAGGAGTAACCAGCAAAGGCGCATAACGATCCAATCATTCGTAAGGGATGATTATAGACCTAAGGCAATAATTTGCCCATCTGATATAATCGATGGCTACTGTATAGGGGATTTTTCACATGGGAATTTTACTCGCTCTAATCGCTGGGATGTTTATCCCTCTGACCAATTTATGCGTGCGAAAAAGCGTTGATGTGGGTGGCAGCGCAAAAGCCTTTTTCGTTGTGCAGATGATTTCCTCATTTCTATTTGCCGTTTTGCTAGGGCCGGTGCGCCATGGAGATTATTCGATCCCTCTTCCCGTTGCAGGGCTTGGCATTGTTGCAGGCCTAATCCTTTCGCTCATGCTTTTTTCTTTAGGGCGCGCGGTGGAAAAAGGGCCTCCTGGATTTACCTTCGCCATTCTGTTTTCAGCTACCGTGATGCCAGGACTTCTCATGGCGCTCTTTTTTGGATCAGAGATGGGATTTGAGTACAACACGTGGCACGCTTTAGGTTCTTTGCTGGTTTTGGGAGGCCTTTTTTGGGGAGCCAAAGGCTTGCAAGGGATGAAAGATCTGAAAAGTTGGCTCCTTTTTGCCACGCTGATGTTTTCTTTCCATGTGCTGCTTTTGGGCCTGTATCAATGGCGGGCGATGCTCATAAAAGAAAATATTACCCTGAATAGCGAATGGTTTACTCCCTTCATGTTTCTGACTTCCGGAATCATTCAAGTTCTGATTTATTTGCGAGCCGAGGCAAAAATGCCTAAAAGAGGCGAAGTGATGTATGGCGTTTTGGGCGGAGTCTCCAATCTCCTCTGCACCTTTTTTATCATCTGGGCGACAGAAAAAGCAGGCCCCCTAGAAAATGCAGTGATTTTCCCGATCTATTCTGTAGTTGGGATCATTCTCACGAACCTTTGGGGACAAAAACTGTACCAAGAGCAGGTCAATTGGCGCGCCTGCCAGCTTTGTGTCTTCGGATTGATCATTGGAACCGTAGACTGGAAGGCAGTGTCTGCGGCCATCGGATTTTAAACTTAAAAAAATTCCTCGACTTTAAAAAAAAGATTATGGCACTATTGCCAAATCTTAATAAAATCGAAGGGGTTTATTTATGGTTGACGAATCTTATTTTGATGATCTGGATCGATCATTACTCAAAGCTTCCTCTTGGATGGCCGACATTTTTTCAAATACGTACGGGGCCTTAGCCTATCGTTTAGTCGCCCCATTGGAGCCGAATAAGTTTGATAATGCGGCCAGCAAAGCCAATGAGATTGGCATTCGTCTTCTCATCATTGCCGGTTCAATTTTGAGCCTGTGGTTTGCGGGAACTTTCCTCGCTATCACGGCAGTTGTTTTATTTTTGGGGAGCAAACTCTTTCGGGCTGTTGGTTTTGCCATGCAGAAGGATGGGTTTACTCACATGCGCGGCTCAGCTCCCGAAAAGTTTCTAGAAAACGGGCAAGCCAGCGTTATGACCTGGAATTTGCGCGGCGGGCTCCATTATGAGCATGGAGTCATCCACTGGAGCTCGCGCATTGATGCCATCGTAAAGAGCATCAAGAAGGAAGATCCCGATGTGATTGTCCTACAAGAGATCTATGATACCGCGCTAGTTGAAGAGCTCGTAGAAAAACTAGGCGATCAATACGCCCATTTCTTCACTCATTTGGGACAAAACACCTGGGGAAATACCAGCGGGTGCATGGTCATTACGAAATGTGTAGTTGATGAATATACACACACCGATTTTGACGACAATGGTTGGAGGGTCAACCGAGGCTTTGAGACAATTGAGATTAAGGCTCATCCCGACGATCTCCTTCCCTGTCTTCGCATTATTGGGACTCAGTTGACTCCTGGCAAAGAGGCGAAAGGGAAGCGGATGGAGCAAATCGCTCAAATTATCGACACCTTAGCTAAGAAGAAGCTTCCTCTGCCCACTCTTTTTGTCGGTAGCGGAGGCAATCGCGACAGCGAGGAGGAGGGGAAATTCCTGTCTCAATACTTTTACCACAGCTATCGCAGGAAAGCTCCCACGCAGTCAGACGAACTTGTCAAACAGTGGACCCCCGTTGTTGAGGAGCAAGAGGAGTCGAGCGACTACATCTCTTTCTTTAAGCGGAACCTGCCCGAGAAGGTTCTCCCTGTCGTTGAGAAAAACCTCCGGATGCTCGACTGCCATTTGGTGAAGGCCTTCGACGAAAGCTACAACACGAAAACGGCGCTCTCCGACCACCACGCAGTCGTCACCCTCTTTAGCTGGGTAAGGGCCGCTCAGGCATCAGCGGGTTAAGCCTCCCGCTTGCCTGATCCTGAGTTCAACTTAACGACCATGCAGGAGAGGGGTGTTTTTTCTTTCTGTCCGGTGTGAATGGAGTAAACTACATCGTGAGCCAAATCCAATGCCGTTTTCTCTCTTCTTGAAGAGAGCCAAGCTGCCACTCCACTGGTACTGACCATTTCGAAAATGCCACATGTTCCAATCACTAAATGGCTCCCTCTTTCGAGCCTATTCAAATCAAACTTAATGATACCGGGTTTGCTATTGACGGCTCCTCTTAAATAGTAGTGACCAAAGGCTGTAGCCATACCCAGTTGTCTTTCATCGGATCGTCCCTGGACAAGACCTTTCTCAGTGACAAATCCGCCCAAGCTTTCTACTTTCTCTTTGAATCGAGGCAAAAAGGGCATCGCATCGAGGGTTACTTGTATAGGATTGCCCCCATTCTCCAAGACGCCTCGCGAATCACCTAATTGAGCCATCCACAGTGTATTTAACATAATGATGCCCACTGTGGCTGTGGAACCGTGGTCTGCGATCACCCCATTGCCTGAGGGATCTGCTTCCGATTTAAAGTTCGTAGCGAAGTCGCGATTTAATTGTAAGATAGTGCCTGCAATCGCATTATAAATTTCTGCTTCAGAAGGATCCTTTATTTTCGGCAACAATAATCCGAGAACCTTCTCGAAATTTAGGTGAAGGTAATTAGATGCCTCTGGGCCAATATGTGGATCAAAAATGCCGAATAACGCCACTGGGTAATTTTTGCCCGCAATTTTCACTTCAAAGTCACGAGCAAAATGTTTAGCCCCCAATGTGCGCTCATCTTTTGCATATCGGCATATGCCCACATTATGCGGAATACGACCTTCAGCAAATTCCCAATGACTATCCTTACGATGTTGCTCCGGCCCTTCTAAAAATGAGGGAGACTTTTTCGGCATCTCGGTACTTCTCTGTGCTAATTCAAACTCCAGTTTCAATGCGGCAGCAACAGCTTTTGGAGTCAAGGGTTGCTGCTCTTTTTGAAAAGCGGCTTTTCTCGCTTCTGGTGAAGGCCCTGCAGGCATCCCTGCAGCCGCTGCCGCAAGCTGGGGTTGTGCAGGTGGCACTACAGAACCAGCCTCAATAGGTTCTGGTTCCTCTGCCTCCGTGTGTGCTGCTTGAGGCGGCAATGGAGCCGCCGCCGCACCTGCCACTGCGGGCGGTTGTGGCTGTCGTGCAGCAGGAGCAGCTGACGGTGGTTGCAGAGTTGGACTGTTGCGATCCACCAATTCAAAGCCGTCATCCTCTTCCGAGGGCGGCTGCGATGGAGCCGCTGCCGTACTTGCTGCAGCAGCAAGTGGTTGTGCAGCTTTACTAAATGAGCGTGTGGGTCCGGTCGATGGAGCCGTCGCACCTGCTGTTGCAGCAGGCGGTAGTGGCGGTTGGCTTGATCCAGAGGACCAACTGAATGGCCACCATCCTGACGGTTGCTCAGCCGCAGCTACCGCAGGTTCTTTTGCAGGCGGCCGTGGCTGTGCAGCAAGCGGCTGTTGTGGCGCTGGAGCTGCTGCTGCTGGTGCCGCATTTGCTGGAGCGGGTGGCCGCGGTTGTTGTGGCGCTGGAGCCGCCGCTGCCACTGCCGCATTTGCTGGAGCAGACTGCTGCTGTGGAGCGGGTTGCTGCGATTGTTGTTGCGGAGGTTGAGCATTAGCAGGAGCGGGCCGCTGTTGTGGTTGTGGCAGTTGCGCGGTTGCCGCTGCAAGTGCGGGCTGTAGTTGCGGCTGTACGGCAGGAAGAGGAAGGTGTTGTTGTGGCTCCGCAGAAGAATTGGCACTAGGTAAAACTACAAAGGATTCTTCCTCAATGGGTAGCGGCAATGGCTTTGCCCCTGCGGTTGGTTCTGAAGGCTGTTGTTGTGTAAAGGGCCAACTGAATGGCCACCATCCTGACTGTTGCTCAGCCGCAGCTACCGCATTTACTGGGGCAGGCTGTGGTTGAGGCTGGGCTGGAGCGGGTGGCCGCGATTGCTGTGGCGCTGGAGCTGCCGCTGCTGGTGCCGCATTTGCTGGAGCGGGTGGCCGTGGTGGTTGTGGCGCTGGAGCCGCTGCCGCTGCTGGTGCCGCATTTGCTGGAGCGGGTGGCCGTGGTGGTTGTGGCG
>CAYWKW010000070.1:0-9307 GCA_964458995.1 uncultured bacterium
GGCCGGCTATTCGCTCGGCGAGGGCGACGTGCTGCGCCGCGCCATGGGAAAGAAAGACAAAGAGGAGATGACCCGCCAGCGCGAGAAGTTTGTCACTGGGTGCGCTCAAAAGGGGATCGACAATGAAACGGCCGTGCGCATCTTTGATAAAATTGAGAAGTTTGCCTCTTACGGCTTCAACAAATCGCATGCCGCTGCCTACGCCTACCTCTCCTACGCGACGGCCTACTTCAAAGCCAACCATCCCATCGAGTGGATGGCGGCCCTTATGACCTGCGATCGGGACGACACCACCAAGCTCGCCAAGTTCATCGGCGAGGCCAAATCGCTCCACATCGACGTATTGCCTCCCGACATCAACACAGCCTGCAGCGAATTTGCCGCCTCGAAAGAGGGGATCCGCTTTGCCATGGCGGGGATTAAAGGAGTGGGCCAAGGCGTTGTCGATATGATCCTGGAAGAGCGCGACCGCAACGGCCCCTTCAAAAGCCTCTATGACTTTGTTCAAAGAGCTGATAAAACGCGTGTCGGCAAAAAGCAGATCGAGCTCCTCATCGACGCCGGCTCCTTTGACTTCACGACCTGGCCCCGCGACGCCATGCGTGAAAGCGTTGAAGCCATGTATGAGCAAGCCTCCCGCGATCAAAAAGAGGCCTCGCTCGGCGTCCTCAACCTCTTTTCTCTCATTGAGGAGCCTGAAAAGCCCTTTCTCTCGCCCCCGCCCATCGTCAAAAAATCGACCCCCCTGCAACTCTTCCAGCGGGAAAAGGAGCTTCTCGGCTTCTACCTGACGGGCCATCCCATGGACGGGTATAAAAAAGTCCTGGGCCGCCTCTCTTGCGTTCCCCTAACAGAAATTGAGAAGCTTCCCGACGGCTCGATCCTGCGCGCCGCCTTTGTCGTTGAGACAGTGCAAGTGAAAGTCTCGACCAAAAATCAAAAGAAGTTTGCGATTCTCGTCATTAGCGATGGGATGGAGCGTTTTGAGCTCCCCGTCTGGTCGGAGATGTTTGAGGAGAAGGGGGCGCTCCTTAGGGAAAACCAGCTCCTCTACGGCATCCTCCAGCTCGAAAGGAAGGAGGGGGCCATCCAGCTCTCCTGCCGCTATCTCGACGACCTCACCGCCGTCGATGAAAGCCGCATTAAAGCCTGCGATGAAGCCTACGACAAGCTCAAAGCGCACTCCAAATCATCTGAGCCCAAGTGGAAAACCAAGGAAAAACCGGCCGCGGCCGCCGTACCCGCCCCTGCGAAACAGGAAGAGATTGTGAAAATCAAGCTCCGCCTTGATGCCGACCGGGTTCGCCTCAGTGAAATTTTGATCCTCAAGGAGCTATTCCGCTCCCATCCTGGCAAATCGACCCTGGAGCTCCACTTCCATCTCAAGGAGAAGCGGCTGGGGACTCTTTTTGTCGACTCGCAGTGGGGCGTCAAGGCCGACGCCGTCTTCCAAGATAAGCTGAAAGAAATCGCCGCCGCACTCAACTGTCACTTTGAAATAGCGTAAAAAAGGCAGCAAGATGGGTTTTTGTCATAGCTGCAAACGCTTATGCAGCGCTATCCTGTTCTTTGGCCCATCGGCAGGCTCCTCCTGGCCACCCTGTTTTTTTGGCCCGCCGGCAAGCCGTTCGTGGTCTTGAAGATTGACAGAATGCGGTTTTTGCCCTAACATAGTCCTCTATGAAAAAACTGATTGCAGCCTTTTTATTTCCCCTTGCTCTTCTCTTGGCCCTCGAAGAGGAGGACCTGACCTGGAATACAGGCCCCTCCGCGCAAGAGTACAATAGTGCTTTGCAGCAGGCCATTAGCGCCGAAGATTGGTGGGCAGTCATCGACTATGCCGATATTCTTTCTTACAACTTTCCAGCGTCGCCCCTCGCTAAAGAAGCCTCGTATATCATGGGAGAAGCCTACTATAAGGTCAATCAGCTGGAGTATGCGAACGATTGCTTTACCGCCTACTTGAACCACATCTCCTCTCCTAAACATTTTGAAGAGGCCATCGAATATAAATTCAATATTGCTGAGCAGTTTTCCCATGGCACAAGGAAAAGGCTTTTCGGGTCCAATAAAATGCCTGCATGGGTCCCCGCAAAAGAGGACTCCATTCAGATTTACGACGAGGTGATCGCCGCTTTTCCCCACTCGGAATTCGCCGTGAAATCCCTCCTCAGTAAAGCGCGCGTTCAGGCCTATCTGGAAGATTATAAACCGAGCATCGAGACACTCGATATCCTCATTCGCCGCTTTCCGAAGCACGATCTGGCAGCGGAAGCCTATTTGGAAAAGAATCGTGTCTATTTGATGCAATGCCAAGCGCAAAATCTCGACCCCGATTTTCTCGATTTAACCGAAGTAAACCTGCGCAAATTCCGCCTCGCCTTTCCCCGTGAGTCGCGCATTCAGGAAGCGGAGAAGCTCTTGACTGAGATGCAGGAGATCTTTGCTCAGAATCTCTATGAAACGGGCTATTTTTTCGAGAAGACAAAGAAAATTCCAGCCTCTCTCATCTATTACAATAAAGTAGTGGCTAAATACCCCTACACGGAAGCCGCTTCAGTATCTCGTGAAAAAATTGAAACTCTTTCTGCTAGGTCTTAGTCTAGTTGCTGCATCCTGCGGCTATCGATGGCAGCCCGATTATGCCTATCGCCCCACCGTCACTGTCCCTTTTGTACAGGGCGATCAAGAAGGGAGACTCACTTCTGAAATCGTTTCCGCTCTCAGCGCTTCGGGGCTCGTCGACGTCCTCTCCTACGGCGGAGACTATACTCTAAAAATCACCATCAACGGCGCCTCTGACGAGACGATCGGCTACCGCCGCGATCCTCAAAAAGTCGATGGCAAAATCAGGGAAAATCTTCTCGCTTGCGAAGGGCGCCGCTCACTCACCGTTGAGGCTAGTCTTTACTGGGGGCCAGAGCTGGCCTTTGGGCCCTACCTGCTCACGGCCGACGCCGATTATGATTATGTGGATGGCGACTCGATCCAAGATCTCACCTTCATCAATCCTTCAGGCGCCCTCGTTACGGTTCTCCCCTTTTCTCTCGGCCAGCTTGAGCCTATCGATTCGGCCCAGGAAGCCGCCACCTATCCGCTCTACTCGCGCATCGCACAAAAAATTGTCGATATGATAGCCTCAGAATGGTGAAAACGTTTCAAGCCTCAATCGATCAGCTCCACGCCATGCTTCAATGGATTCGCGAGCAGCTTTCTCCCATGAATTTCGATTCCAAAACGCTTCACAAAATTGAACTTTCTTCTGAAGAGGCGCTCGTCAACATCGTCGTTCACGCCTATCAAGACCGCCCTGAAACCATCGAGATTGAAGTGAAAACGGATCCCCATTCTCATGCTGAAATCATCATCAAAGACAAGGGGCCTCCCTTCGACCCCCTCCAGCAGGAATCGGTTGACACCACTTCCCCCCTCGAAAAGCGCTCGCTCGGCGGCCTGGGCATCCACCTCATGCGCCAGTACATGGACGACATCCACTACCGCCGCGAAGCCAACGTCAACGTGCTCACCCTAATCAAAAAGCGCCAATGAAAGTGGACGAACTCCTGTATATGAGGCGGCTCTGGCCATTTCTAGTAAGGATGCGCTATCCATTCTTTTCAAAAGAGGTGAGGGTCTCCTCAGTTTCCAGCATGTCGACGAGGAAGTGTTGGAGCACTTTTAGGACGTAGCGCGGAGTGTTATAGACCCCGTGCGTGGCAAAGACCACCTCAAGCTGGGCGTTTTCAGGATGGTTGAGGGCAATGAGAACATAGGTGAGAGGCTGCTCGTTCTCCATCTTTGGAATGATCCAAACAATGAACTGCTCGTTGAAGAGGGTCACTTTCTCCACACTCTCAATCACATGGAAGTACTGGGTTAGATCATCAGGATCGGCCTTATCGTCTTGTAGGACCGTCAAAAGTCCTTGATCATGAAGGAATTTGAGATCAATAGGGGTGATCCCATCGTGGGCCCAGTTGGGAAGATCCCCGACAAACTTCTTAAATGACTCTTCGATCTGAATTGGATTGAGCATGGCTTCCTCCCAACTATTTGCGCTGTATCCTTAGGTTAATTTAAATGAAAACGTTTGTCAATTTGTTTATTAATTAGTGTTTAGTTGATTTAATTTCGGTTATTTGCTATTTATTCGTTTATAGGTGATATATGGTTAAGTCGTTTCCCCCACTTCCTCCCGTTCCCCCAAGTGGCAGAGGGTATACGGCTGGGGGCTCATCGGGTCCTACGCCGATTCCCGATGCGCAGACGTTGAGTAATCTAGGCAATGATCTTTGGCTATCGACCGCGTTTCTAATAGGACAATATAATCAGACCCCTTCTCCCCAGATGTTTCAGATTGCCATGCAATCCATTAACCGGTTTATGGCCCAGTTTCCCGCAAGTGGGTCGGGTCCTGACCAAACCACACGGCAGGGTAAGTATCTTTATCAGCTTTGGGTAATGCTTACTACGGGGGATAAAAGTGCTGGAATAGGCTCTCTTGCCGATTTGGCTGCAGACTCTAGCGCCTCCTATTCGGCAGCTGACTATCAGACTTTTGTAAGTCAGTATACCAATAGCGCCGGCAGTTTCAATTTCGTTTGGAATGGCTTTTATAATGAAATACAGGCCTGGGGAGGAACCATTGGCGCCTATATGCCAACCGCGCCCCATGGCATGACAGGAGCTCTCGACAATTTACTCTCCGACTTCCCTTTTGGACACGGGAGCAATACGGCCAATTTTGTCAGTGATATAGGTAGCGTTCTTTCGCTCTTGAATAAAGCCACTCCGCCCTTGGACGGGGTCTGCCAGTTTTTATCCGATTTGATCAATACGCCAATAGACCCATCAACGAAGGGGTCGCCTTCTCTGGCTACCATTGATGCAGCCGAGTTGGATGCAGCCGCAAAAAGCAACCCCAATCTTGAAGGGGAATTGCAAAACGCGATTAATAAGATGTTCTCTATGGGGGCGTGACTTCTGAGAGGGCCTTCATGTTGATCTGGCTGCGGATGACCGTTTTTCCGTGGGGGCCATGCCAGTGGAGAATGATCGCTCCATCCTCTTTCTCATTAAAGCGGCTCCAGTTGTATTTGGGCGGGATTTCGGTGATTGAAAGGGTTTCTTTATGAACCATGTAGGAGAAGATCTCCTGATCTCCTCTGAGAATGTGGTTGTACTCGATGCAATGGCGGGCCCAAGAGTCGATAAGCGGGGCGTGCCTATGAAATGCCATCACTCCTGAATTGTATATGGGATATCCAGTAGTTGAGGGAGCTTGATCTTGGACCATGGCTACCCCCGGGGCCGGATCGGCGTAGGGGAAGAGGTCTTTCATAGGCCCTCTAATCTCACAATCAACATCGATCCAAAGCGTTCTGCGAAAAGGGGTTTGCAAGCAGGCAAAGGGTTTTTTAAACCAAGCGTTCCGACAATCCCAAAAGTAGGTGCCACACTCCTCTTCAAAGTGGTTGGCGATGGCTGGATCTATGTTTTCTCTCTCCTTGATAAAATCGGCAAACATTCTAAGAGAAAAGAGTTCCCCCCGCTTTTTACACCAATCCTTAGCTTCAAAAGACATGCCAAAATCGATGAAGATCACGGGATGCGAATTGTGTTTTTGATAATGTTCCCACCACCAGGGCAGAAGCCACTCTTGGTTTAGATCAGCGCCGGCCATCACCCCGTCTTCGTCTCTGAGTTGAGAAGTTCGCCAAGATAGATATCGATTTAAGTTTGCCATAGAACCCCCATTTTCTGAGTATTTGATTATATCTTCAAGGCTCAATTTTGTTTGACGAGGGACCAATGAATGAATAGAATACCTTCAGTATGCGTTGGATCATTGCCTTTGTCTGTCTCTTTTGCTCTCTGGCGGGAAAGCCGCTCGATGTGGAGGTCAAAGCCAAGTCGGCCATTTTAATGAATGCCGATACAGGAGCCATCCTCTACGAAAAGAATCCGCACATTCCCAGCCATCCAGCCAGTACCACCAAAATCGCCACGGCTCTCTATGTTTTAGAAAAAGGGTACGATCTGGGACAAAAAATGACCGTCACTGCCGAAGCGCTGAAGGGTAGAACGGTCAAAGACAAGGACCATCCCTATTGGTTAGATAGCGATGGGACCCTGATGTACATTAAGCGGGGAGAAACGCTTTCACTAGAGACGTTGCTTCATGGCCTAATGCTCATTTCTGGCAATGATGCGGCCAATGTCATTGCGGAAACCATTGGGGGGACGATTCCCCACTTCATGGAGAGGTTGAATGAATATCTAGCCAGCATCGGATGTCAGAATACGAAGTTTTGCAATCCTCACGGGTTGCCCCATGCCGATCATCAGACAACGGCCTACGATTTGGCTCTTATGACTAAAAGAGCCCTTAAGCTGCCCAAGTTTCGCCAGATTGTATCTACGTTAGTCTACATGAAGCCGAAGAGCAATAAACAGCCGCAAGGGGAGCTTAAGCTCACGAACCCGATGCTCAAACCCAACAGCCGCTACTATTATCCAAAAGCCATTGGGGGAAAAACGGGCCAGCTGACCGGCACGACAACTGGCTCTTTCCAGACGACGCTCGTCACGGCGGCGGAACACAATGGGCGAACCCTCATCGCCGTTCTCCTTGGCTGTGAAAAGGGGGGAGCCCGTTTTGAGGAGGCGAAAAAGCTCTTTGAGCTCGCCTTTAATGAACCCAAAGAGACGCGGCGCCTCATTGGCCCGGAGAATATCTTCACGAAGGAGATGCCTGGATCCAAATCTCCCCTCAAAGCCTCCCTCGTTAACCCCCTCGCTATTGAATACTTCCCCGCGGAAGAGCCCAAATGTAAAGCTGCTTTACATTGGAGCTTCGAACGGCTCCCCATTCGAAAAGGGGAGAAGGTGGGAGAGGTGCACATTCTCTCTGAGAACAACCAACTTCTCCAAAAAGGAGATCTCATCGCTCTAGAGGATGTGAAGGGAACCTTCTACTTTGTCCTCAAGGAAAAGATCAGCCAAATCTTCCGTTGATAGAGTTTCATAGGCAACAGTGAATCAGTTTGGCAACTGTTTTCAGAGTAGGATTTTTGTTCCGAAGACTGTGGTAAATTGTTGAGCGAGGAATTTCTTCCTCTTTTGAAATTTTCAACTTATTCATTGCTTGTAAATGCATCGCAATAATATCCGCAGCTCCTTCTGGATCATTATTGCGTAAGCACTCCCAAAAAGCTTGAGCAACTAGCTTTTCATTCGTCAAGGTTTTAAAAGGGTCGTGAGTAGGCAGCTGCACTCCTTTTTTAAGACGATAGGTCTTTTTCAACGTACTTACGGAAGATTTTTTTTGCTTGCGAGATATCTTTGTTTTGCCCATTTTTATTTCCCCCTAATAGCAGCAAAATATTTTGTTCGGCCAGATAGGAAAAGTATAATCTCCGTCCGTTTTTCCATCGTAATTCCCAAACTCCCCCTTCCAAATTTTTATGATCACCGAAATGTGCATCGATCTGGATATGAGACAGCCTTTCATCGATTTGGAACCTATTTTTTAGAGATTGCTCGTCATACCATTCTTCGAATTCGAAGGTTTTGATTAACTTGTACATGAAATGGCAAATGTTTTCCATGTATTGTACAACATGTTGGACAATCATAAAAGATTTTTTAATCTTCTGATTGGCGATGAAATAGTGTGCTGGTGAGCTCTTCCGCTAGTTGTTGGGGGGTCTCACATAAGAAATCGGGGTTGCTCTCTTGAAGGAGCTTTTTTGAATTGTAGCCCCAAGTGACACCGCCCGATAGGATGGAAACGGCCGCGGCGGCTTCCATGTCCCGGATCTCATCTCCAATGTAGATCGCATCCTGGGGCGAAAGATTTCCTTTTTTCAGGATTTTTTGCAGGTGCTTTGTCTTCCCGAAAAGATTGTTCCCCGTGTAGATGAAATCAAAATCGATCCCATATTTCTGCAGATACGAATGCACGTTTTCTTCCGAATTGGAGGTTAAGATCCCAATGGAAATGTTCCTTGCTTTGAGGGTCTTGAGCAACTCGACCATCCCCGGCACAGGTTCTAGTTCTAAAAGTCGTTGCCGTACATTTTTTTTCGCTTTTTGGACAAGAAAGGGCAATCTCAGCGAAGAAACACCGAGGAATTTCAAAAGTTCTTTGGGCCGCATCTCTTTGAGTCTCTCTTTTTCCTTCGTCGAAAGGTCTCTTAGATTGAAATAATTGATTTGATCCAGAAAGAGGGGAAAGGAGGGGCAAAGGGTCCCGTCGAAGTCGAAGATCACGAGCGGCGCTCTTACATGGCCTTGAAAGGTCTCCTTGTGGGAAATCCAAAGCCAGAATCCAACGGCCGCACAGAGTAGAACGAAACAATAGATCATAATGCTAAAGCCAGCGCCACCCACTGGTCTAATGAGAGATCTTCGGGTCGTGCATTGGGCGAAAGGCCGCCCTTCACCAGAGCCTCTTTGACTCGATCCCTCTCACCTAATGAGGTGCTGATCATTTTGCGCCTTTGCTGAAAGGCCCTGTGAACCAAATCAAAGAAATGGGCCGCGTCGACACGGGGAGGCTCCCTATAATCCAAGCGGATGACGGTCGAATCGACTTTGGGTTGAGGGTAAAAACAGCTCGCGGGCACTTTAAATGAGCTATGAACCTGGGAGTAGAACTGGACAAAAAGCGATAGAGAACCACACTCTTTGCTTCCCGCCCCGGAAGCCATTCGTTGCGCCACTTCTTTTTGGACCATCAGAGTCAAACTTGAAAATGAACCGCCGAAGATCTTTTCTAAAATGGGGGTGGTTATGTGGTAGGGCAAATTGGACACCACTTTCATTCCCTTTGGCAATCGATCCAGCGGAAACTTCAAAAAGTCCTCTTCAAAAACGGTGAGTTTCCCATTTTGAAGCCGCTGCAGTTCTCGAGCAAAGACTCTATCCATTTCAACGGCATATACCTTCGCTCCCTGGTCCAGCAACGCCGCCGTCAAGGCCCCGGGTCCCGGCCCCACTTCCAAAACAACGTCGCCCGCCTTTACCTCAGCCAGTTCGACAATTTTCCTGACGATATTGGGATCGACCAAAAAGTTTTGCGACAGGCTCTTCTTCGGCCTGGCCTCAACGCTTTTCAAGAAAGGAATCAATTCAGACAAAATCATTTGCCTACTGGAGCGAGAATGGGTGCAGGTCCTCGGGTAGTGTCTTGTCAGCTTCGAAGCCGTAGTGCTTGCGCAATTTGTTCACGTAAACTTGTGACTCTTGCACAATGGCCTTTTGCTGGAGATCGTTGCGCAGTTGCAGAGCGAGGTCCTCGAAG
>CAYWKW010000071.1:0-9130 GCA_964458995.1 uncultured bacterium
TGATGGGGAAGATCGAGATAGCGGGCGAGGATGCGGACATGGGGATAGTCCCCTTCAAAAGTACAGCCGCCGTTGTAATACATTTTCAGAGGACTCCTTTCTGTGCCGTCTGTGCCGATGTTGGCGAGGCGGGCGCCCTTTTCACTTTTGTATTCAAAAGTTCCGTTCCCATAGGCAGGGCCAATGGCTTTGCCGGGGAAGAAGCCGAGCTCTCGCTCTTCGCAAACTTCGAGGGGAAATCCGAGGTCGAATTCGATGCGGCGGCAGGCATAATAGGCGCCTGCGCAAATGCCCAAATAGACGCCCCCGTTTTCGACGAAGGCGCGGATCTTTTCATTGGCGGGACCTTTGAGGGCCGCATGATAGGGGCGGTCCCGGCCGCCAGGCATGATAAACAAAGAAAATTTTTCAAGGGCGTCTTGGAGGATCTCATCCGCAGTAATGGGTTTGCCGGAGAGGCCGGCCGTACAAGAAACTCCTTCTCCCTGATAGATTGCAATCATAATGCTGATAGTATAACAAAAGGATATCATGATTTCACTACTCGCGGCTGCTCTTTTAGCTCTTTCTGAAGATGAGGGGATTAGGCGGGTCCAGGCCCATTTATTGATCGAGGATACCCCGTCCGCATTGGCCGAAGCCCATGGCTTGGCGGCAGAGTATCCCGATTCGCTGCCGATCAATAAAATTTTAATTGAGGCTCTATCGGCAGCCGGTTTTGAAGAGGAGGCCCTCGATCTTTGGAACAAACTGACTCTCACCAACCCCGATCTTCTCTATGACCGCCATTTACTCGAAGAGCTCTCTTGGGGCGTGTTAAAAAAGGGGATTCAATCTTCTCAATACGGAGTGCGATTGGCTTCGACGATTGGGGCCTTTTTAACGCGAGATGTGAGGGCGGTCCCCATTTTATTGAAGATGATGAGGGATTCCAATGCCGTGATTCGCTCCGTTGCGGTTCAAATGTCCACCTCCTATCGCGATGCGCCCTTGAAGGACGAAATGGTTCGATTGATGCGCGAGGAGAGGGTTTGGATCGTCCGTTTGGAGGTGATTAAGGCTGCTGGCGCTCTCAAGATGAAGGAATTAGCCCCAGCCCTAAAAGTTTTGGTGCAGTCGGAAAAAACGACTCTGGAAGAGAGGCAAATTGCGATCGAGGCGCTATTAGAAATCTATGATGAGATCTCTTTGGAGGAATTTAAAACTCTGGCTCACAGCAACCGGGCGGGACTTCGCCATTTGGCTTGCTCCGTCGCAGCCCATTTTCAAATGGAAGAGGCCAAAGAAGAGGTGCTGCGGCTGATCCAAGATACGAATCCGGCTGTGCGTATTGCGGCGCTCGACGCATTTGGGCTTGTTTATCGCGACAAAGAGACCGATTTATCTTCCGTTCTTAAAGATACCGATCCAGGAGTGGCCATCACAGCCTGTTGGGCTGCATTTTTGGTCGATCCCGCTTTGGGAGAAAAATCGATGGCTCAATGGCTATGCGATTCCCTTCCCGAAAATAGGCGTTTGGCAGCGAGTGCTCTAGCCGCATTGGGAAGTAGAGGCACCGATTTAGCTGTGAAGACCCTGAAAGAGAGCCAAGACCCTTACGTAAAAGCCAATTTGGCTCTAGGACTTTTAGGGCAGAGAATCGAGGTGCAAACCTGCTCCGATTTTCTCTACGATTTCTTAGAGAGAGAAAAACGGATGGTGATGATCGACAAAAAACCCAATCCGTTATTTAACGCTATAGCGCCGAGCCAGGTGCGCCACAATGACCAAATCCCCAACAATCCCGAAGCGCAGGATCAGATGACCCGGCTCAATCTCGTCTCTCTTTTAGCTCTTGTAGACGATCCGCGCGCTTTGCCCGCCCTGAAAACATTTTTGCAGAGGAAAAATTGGGGCGTTTCGGGTGTGGCCGCAGCGACACTTTTACACGAAGGCGATGAAACGGCTTTGGAGATGGTCAAACAATTGGTCGAGGATAGCGATCCCAACGTGCGGCTGCAAGCTTGCCTCGTTTTGGCCCTTTTTGGAAAAGATGTCACCGTACTCAATCAATTGCAGGGAGCCTATGCCGTTTCCGATCATGAGAAAAAACTCCATATTTTAGAAGCTTTAGGTAAAATTGGAAACGCCCATTCTTATAGTTTTTTAACAGGCGTTTTGCGCGAACCCTTTCCCATTTTGCGGGTCGCTGCGGCGGCTGCCCTAATTCAGAGCGTTAATCGATGAAAAAACTTGTCCAAGCGAGAGAATATTTAAAAGAGCTGAAGGTCGATGGGTGGCTTCTCTATGATTTTCACGGCAATAATGAGCTAGCTCGCTACTTTCTCGACATTCCCAGCCACCAAATGACCACGCGCCGCTTCTTCTATTGGATCCCCACTCGCGGAGTCCCCGTTAAAATTGTCCACGCCGTAGAGGCCCAAGCCCTCGATCATTTTCCCGGCGAAAAAAGGACCTACTTCTCTTGGCAATCTCTTGAAAATGAGGTGAAGAGCACGCTCAAGGGGGTCAAAAAAGTGGCCATGGAATACTCGCCCAAGAATGCGATTCCCTATGTTTCAAAGGTCGACGGGGGAACTCTCGAGTTCATTCGCTCTTTGGGCATCGAAGTGGTGAGTTCTGCCGACTTTCTCGCCCAATTTACCGCCGTTTTAACTGAAGATCTTATCCAAAGTCATATTCGAGCCGCGACAACTTGCCACAAAATCGTGAATGAAACCTGGAAGTGGATTGCCGATCAAATGAAACAGGGCAAACCTCTAACGGAATATGATATCCAGCAAAAAATTTCAGCCGACTTTAAGAAAAACGGCCTGATCACGGATCATCCTGCCATTATTGGCATCAATCAAAACAGCGCCGATCCTCACTACGAGCCCGACAAAGACAAATCGCTCTCAATTAGAAAAGGAGATTTCATTCTCATTGATCTTTGGGCAAAAGAAAAGGAAGGAATCTATGGCGATATCGCACGAGTTGGAGTGGCTGCTCCCCATCCAACAGCTCGTCAGAAAGAGATTTTCGCAATCGTCCGCAAAGCGCAAAAAGCGGCGATTGAACTCGTCAAAAGCCGTTTTGCCCATAAAAAGCGGCTCGAAGGATGGGAAGTTGATGAGGCAGCGCGACAAGTCATCCGGGAAACAGGCTATGGAGAATTTTTTCTCCACCGCACAGGGCATAATATAGGATTTAGCGATCATGGCAGCGGCGCGAACATGGATAATTTAGAGATGCACGATGTGCGCCCCATTCTGCCAGGCACCTGCTTTTCCATAGAACCGGGCATCTATCTTCCAGGCGAATTTGGCGTTCGGCTCGAATCGGATGTGCTCATTCACAGAGATGGCACAGTCGAAATTACCGGCGGCGAACAAGATTCAATTGTCACTTTATTCTAAAAATCTATAAGATGTTTGGCCTTATGTTGACAGATGTGATTCGCCCAACTACCATCCGCATTCCCCACACCCGCATTGAAATTCCCCTCACCGCGCTCAATAAAAAGATCCTTGCGGTCGCCCTTGCTACCCTGGTTCTTTTTGGCCTTCAGTTGGGCTTTTCTTTAGCGCTCACTCTCGGCGCTACGGTGCTTTGCACCACGCTTACGTACCTTTCTGAGAAATACCTTCGCAAAGAAGAAAACGATTGGTTCAATACGAAATTTGATAAGAAAGAGATGCTTTTTTGGACCCTTCTGCTCATTTTAAAGCCCATCATTATCCAAATCGTCTTTTTTGCTCTGGGAATCCCCTTACCCGTGATGCCGCAAGTGGAACTCGTTCAGCGCATCCTGGCTCGCCCTTGGTTCATGATTCCTATGGCTACGATCATCGCTCCCATTGCTGAGGAGATTTTATTTCGAGGGTTTTTATTGGAACAGTTTGAGAATCTGACGCAAACAAAAACTCTGGCCAATGTTATGCAATCTCTGGTCTTTGCTGGAGCTCACCGGTCAAAAGTTCAGGCCCCTTGGCAAATCCCCGTTTTTCTCGCGCTATCCCTGCTGGGCTACGCCTTTGGAAAAATCAAGCAAGATGACAAGAGCCTCATTTCCCCCGTTGCGATACACTCTGCCAACAACATCGGATCAGTGATCCACATCTTCATTGCGCAGCAAAAATAAAATCGGACGTTTTTCGCCTTGCGTCGTGGTAATCTGTTAGAGCTGAGCAGTGATGGTTGTCGACAAAGTACCGTTCTTTTAATTCAAATGCATGTTGGGGGACTTTTCTTGCCATGCTGGCTGGGTAGGGAATCACAGGATCCTGTGGATGATAGACCACTATAATGCGCCCTTTCAGCTTTTCCAAGTCGGCGGCGGCATTGAGGTCGAAATCTTGGCTTTTCAAAAGGCAACGCGCGATAGGAATCAGTGGTTTCATGAACCATCCCAATCGGTCGCCGAAAGCCCCGATCCAATCCTCCAAACTGGAGAACGAGCGCTCATGAAGGAGATTTCCTGTCAATTTTTCATCAGCCGCTTTGGTCTTAAGAGCTACGGCTCCACCCAAAGATAATCCATAGAAATGGATCTGGGGGGCGGGGGTTTTCACAACATCTCTGACCCACTGAACAACTGATGAACCATCGACGAGCAAGTCTTTAGGTGTCGCAAATTTCCCCTTCGAGTCATCCACAGAACGGTAGTGAAAAAGAACCAAATTCATTGGAACGTTGCGGCTGATAGAATCTTGCAGCACCCAACTCCAGTTTGACATCCCTTTTAGCTGCCCATTTCCCCCAAAATAGATGGTAGTCGGTGTTTGCGCATCTCCTTTGCGGGAGCGGAAGAGGTGGACGCTCAGTTCGGCTCCGTCGGGAGTGACAATCGTGTGGGGAGTGATTTCATAGTGGCCACTGGAAGATTGGCACACGCGCTCGAATTGCTCGTGGCATAGGTCTTTGAGCCATTCGCTATGGTACATTCCGGGAAGAATCAACCGGTGGGCGAGAATTCCCAGCCCCCAGGCTGCAAGTCGAATCAGGCCAATAATGGGAATGAAGACGGAGAGGATGTTCCAAACGACGCGCCACACTTTTTGGCAGGTGGTCAGTTGAGGAGGCCGAAGAGAGGCGGGGAGCGATTCCCACTTGGTATGATAGACGGGTTGGGTGGCAGTTGCCATAAAACCTCTTTAGGCTCGGATAGCGTTGGGGAAGAGTTTGCGTCGCAGTGCGTTAGGCGCCATGTTTTGTTCAATTTCAGTCAGCGTCAATGGCTTTCTATTGAACTTTGGATGGAAGACAAAATAGTCATCATTGATAGGAGCGTAGATGCGATCGAAGGTGCGCTCATCAAATGTTTTGGCTCTCAATTCGCCGAGCATGGGGAGACATAAACCTGCTGAAGTAGGCTTTTGGATGATCTCGAGCATCACAGCCGCTTCGAGCGCTCTAGGAATCGCTTCAAATTCGTGATTGAACCAAGCCATACTTCTCCCTTCCAGGCGCCATTTCTTCTTGATCGCGAAATCGATCGGTTTGCCTGTTTCGGCTTCCTTTTTTCTGAATTCTTCTTCCACTTCAAGGGGGCGCTCTTTATGCGTTTTTTCAGCCGCTTCAGAGAGTTCTTTTAGGAAATTGTATCGAGCGATAAGGGGGAGTAGCGCATTGAAGGGTTTTTCTGCATCGACCCTTTTTAGAGCCTCTACATCTTTAGGAGCAAGGGCGAAATCGGGGCCAATGTCTTTAAAAAATTGTTCTATTTTTGTCGGATCTGTATCCCAATTGTCATCAAGCAATTTTTTCAAATGCATCATGACTCTCCCTTCGGTCTCCGCTTTACTGGAATACTGAAAAGAATTTACAGAAAATTTAGTTGCAAAATGCGGAAGGAAAGCAGTAGAGATAATTAGACCAACCATTAAGTAGGCGGGCGCTCCAGTAAGGACGACTCCGGTATAGAAAAGGGAGAACACGGTCGCCATGATCACAACGAAGGCAACCCAAGAAATGATTTCCAACGCTTTGTAAGTGATTGCTTTGCACTTAAGGTTAAGGAAATTCTTTTCAGACGATTCCGTGACATATTGATGGAGGGGAATCGGTTCAACTTTTTGATTGGCGATAGGTTGGGTTAAGACTGCTGTGGTCATGCTCATCCTTCCTTTTTTGCCCAAGCTTATAACCCAAGCCGATTAAGATTTCATCAAAAAAAAGAACAACGTAAAAACTTTAATCGTCTAGAGCGCGTTTAGCGAGGAGGCGAGCGCCAAAAACATTGATACAAAGGCCGCAAATGACCAGGGACGCCGCGAGGATTTTCCACCATTCGAGCGCCTCGTCCAAAAGGATCAGCGAGCTGAGCATTCCAAATAGGGGGACCAGCAGGGTGAAGGGGGAGACTAAAGAGACCGGGTAGATTTGGAGGAGCCAATTCCACATCCCGAAGCCGAAGACGGTGGCGCCGAAGGCGATGAAGAAAATGGCCATGTAGCTTCCTGAGGAGAGATCGTGGACATGCGTGATCACGGGCAAGCTGTTTTCAAAGGCGAGCGAAAGGAGAAGCAGGGGAGGCCAGGCCACCAGGCTACCCCAAACAAGGAGAGAGCCGCTTTGGGTCTTTCCCATTCTTTTGACAATGACGCTTCCGAGGCCCCAAGTCGCAGCCGCCGCCAGCACCAAAAAAAGTCCTGGCAACGTGGCGCTAGCGCCCAAATGGACCCCCACCACGCCGATTCCTACAAACGAAATCAGCGCTCCAAAAATTTGCCACCTATTGATTTTTTCTTTGAGGATCAATGAGGCAAAAAAGATGCTAAAAAACACCTGAGTCTGAAGCATCAAGGAGGCCAAGCCAGCAGACACGCCTGCCCACATGCCGGAAAACATCAGGGCGAACTGCAGGACAAACATGGTCAGGGAATAGATCGCCACCCATCTAAACGGAACAGCGGGGCGTTTAAAAAAGAAGACCGCTGGCAAGCTGACAATGACGAACCGGCTGCAGCAGAGGAGCATGGGCGGGATCTCTTCGAGCCCGATTTTGACAAAGACAAAATTGAGTCCCCATACGGCGACAACCAGTAAGAGGATGAAAACATGGAGCGGCTTCACAAAGGGCCTGATTGATTGAAGCTACACTACAAGAAGATCTAATTAAAGAAAACCTCGGACCGATCAGATCCGAGGCGAAAAATGAAATTACAGAGTTGAATTCGTGAAGTTGTATGGCAGTGTGCCGTTAGTGGCATTCGTTGCGTTTCTTGTAGCATTGGCCAGTGCGAATGCAGCCGCTGCAGTCACGTTTTGCGGTGTGAATAGATAGCTAGTCCAATTGCCAAGGGCTTGAATAGTTGAGTTTCCGAGTTCGCTAGCCGCAGCAAAGAAGTGATTCGTTCTTGTCGCGTTTCCGACGAATTCAACGAAGTCGCCAAATCCGGTTCGCGCTAACTGAAGATAGGGGACAGTAGCATTTGTGGCATTGGATAACCATTCACCGGCATAAGCAGTTGCATTGCCGACAACTGGAGCCACAGCGCTTGCTACTCTGTCATAAGCTTCTTTCGCTTGACTTCCCAACATGCCTAGTTTGCTGAGATATCCCAGCCCAAAACCGAGACCTGCAGTTGCAACGAGAGGTTTAGTCATAGAGCAACTATTTTGCGCTGGTGGGAAAAATCGGGCTTCAATACTCGAGACAAGGCTTTGAGTTGATGCGGCCGCTGCAGCGGATTGTGCTGCTGCTCTGGAATTTTCGGTGGCCTTATTTTTAAGCCTTGGTAATAGTAGCTGGGCTTGCTCTACTAATTTTTTTTGTTTTCTGCTTCCATCTTGTAATCTCTGAGCTTGCTGGAGTAAGCTTGTTGCTTGCCCTTCAACTCTTGATAAAGTTGCCATTATAATTTCTCCTAATTAAATAGTTTAAAATTCGTAATAGTATTATAACTAAAATCGGTAATTATTACAATGTAATTTACTATTTAAAATATAGTTAAATGAATGTTTTTAATGCGTCTTGCTTCATCCGTAAATGAATGTGAGCAAGGCCATTGGAACGATTTAAAGAAAGACTTGATGCAAGGCCGAGATCAGAAATGAAGGAAGGGGGACATTTTAAGACCGTTTCAGGGGGCTCGCCCGTGTAGACGGCGATGAGCAGGGCGGCTAGCCCAGATGAAATAAGTGCGTCCGAGTGGGCTTGGAAATAGAGCTTCCCGTCCCGAAATTCTGTTGCTAGATAGAGGATGCTTTGGCAGCCGCGGACAATCCGGTCGGGGGTTTTTAGCTCGGTTGGGTAGGGCGGGAGATGGCGTCCCATTTCTATAAGTTTGAGATAGCGCTGCTCTGGTGTGAGGGGCGCAAAAAGTCTCCTGATTTCCTCAGATTTTTTTTGAAAAGGTTCACTCATAACACGGGAGATTTTATCTTAAAGGTTGACTTTAATCGAGGAAATACTGTTTCATAAGAAGCATTTCCGAGCCAAAATACCTATGTCGAAAGAAGAAACGATCAAAATGGAAGGCAAGGTTGAAGAACTTTTGCCAAATATGAACTTTAGCGTCGTGCTGGAGAACGGAATGCATGTAATCGCTCATTTAAGCGGTAAGATGCGGATGCGCAACATCCGTGTTTACGCTGGGGATGCGGTGACAGTAGAGATGTCTCCTTACGACTTAACCAAAGCAAGAATTGTTTATCGTCAAAAATAAAATTGAAGATGTTGGTTCGAAAAAGTTTGATTTTATTGGCCCAAGTATCTTATGCTCGTATGCTTTTGAACCCAATACTAAGTGAACGCCCAGGTAGCTCAGTGGTAGAGCACTTGCATGGTAAGCAAGTGGTCGTAGGTTCAATTCCTATCTTGGGCAAACAGAATGAATTCTAGAGCCGAACGGAGGATGTTTTAAAATGGCAAAAGAAGCTTTTCAGAGAACGAAACCACACGTTAACATCGGTACGATCGGGCACGTAGACCACGGTAAGACAACGCTGACCGCTGCCATAACGAAGGTTTTGGCCGAAAGAGGTCACGCGAAATTCCGCGACTACGCCTCGATCGACAACACGCCTGAAGAAAAGGCGCGCGGGATTACGATCAACGCATCACACGTTGAGTATGAAACAGATAAGCGCCACTATGCGCACGTAGACTGCCCAGGTCACGCTGACTATGTCAAGAACATGATTA
>CAYWKW010000072.1:0-9008 GCA_964458995.1 uncultured bacterium
GACCGAGACAAATCGTCCACATACTCGGCAAATGACTTTGGCTCCGCCCGGTGTGCCCAAGACTTTTCAGAAAAATGGGCTAAGCAGGGCCCTCTTTGCTCTGGGTTGGTGTCGACATTGAAATTCACATAGGCCAACACATCCCGCTCTCTCTTCTTCGCCTTTAAATGCCCTTCCACCCAAAAGGCATTCGGCAACCCGATCGGAATGGGGATGAGCCGCTCTGAAGGCTCGCTATCGATATTTTGGACGAACCAGGCCACCAAGTTCTTCTGTTTGAGTAGCCCCCTAAAATTACCCGGCAGGGGGGCATCCGAATAGTTTTCTACGTTCGGTGTGACTAAAATGAAGGGGTGTTTAATCTGCGGGGCGGCTTCCTGAAAACTCTCTAGCAATTGGTATTCAACAAAGATCGTATCGCCCCGTTTGACCTGTTGCGGGGCGAACGTTTCATTTTCCGTAAGCCGCCAATCGCAAAAGAAACGCCAGGTATCCCCCGTGATGTAGGGAAAACTCGACCGCCTTTCCACCCTAAACTGGGAAAAGCAGAGAAAGAAAAAGGGGGTCATTTCCTTGTGGCGATTGGGAATGCAGATCCAGTGTGTGTCTTTCATCGAGAAAAGGAGCGGTTACTTTCTTTCGCCTATACCTTTTTTTCGCTAGACACGTCTACTATTTTTCCGTTTCTTGCCTGAGCCAGGATACGTACTGCGGATTTGCCTTCGTTACCTGGATCTGGCTGATTTCGGGGACTTCATAGCTCCCCTTCTCGCGGATGAGCTGGCAGATCGCCTCGAAATGGCGCGCCTCCGTCTTTAAAACCACCTTTGCCTCTTTCCCCTCTTCGATCTTCCCCTCCCATCGGTAGATCGACTCCACCTCAGGCCAAATGGAAGCGCAGGCGATCAGGCGCCCATCCAAAAGCAAGCGGGCAATCCTCTTCGCCTCCTCGCGATCGCGGCACGTCCAAAAAACGTAAATCACAAAAGACTCCATTTTTTTCTTTAATCTATTGATACTGAGTGATACAATCGCAAATTTCCTTTTATCCAGTCGCGGTACATCTAAAAATGAGCTTTAAAAAGAAGCAATTTTTCTTTGCCCTATGCGCGGTCTTTGCCCTGCTCTCTTTATGTTCTTTTTTCTTGCACAAGCAGCCCCACATATGCATCGGCATTATAAGCGATAACACTTTTTGCGGCGAACGAGAGCTAGCTTGGAGAATTAAGCATGCGGCAGAAAATCTCGGGTGGAAAACCTTTCTTGATGAAAACCAGGGGCACGGTCTCAAAAAAAAGAAAGGATTGGATTGGGTGATTTGCACCGTTCCCCAGCATAGACAATACAGCCGATACTCCCACAACTATGTCACCCTGCTTCACCCGCTCTCATTAAATCAGACATTGTATGAAAGGAAGCATAAACACTCTCCTCAATTTCATGAAAAATACGATGGGTACCTGCTCACAATCAATCCAGGAAAAGAATTTGAGGATTTTCTGACAGCAAAAAAAAACCATTTTTTTTCAACCACCTTCTATCCCACGCTCCAGCACACCGGATATGTAAAAGTCCCCTTAAACAACATTGTGACAATGATTCCCGTTTGGGGAAATAGGCTTGAAGATGAAAAGTTCAAAGCTCTCTATTCTCTTCTTAGTGAAGGAGGTTTTACAAAATTCTATGGCATTAACAACCAGGCTGGAATTGCCGAATCGAACTATCTTGACAAGCTCCCTTTTGATGGCATCTCTGTGGTCAAAGCCCTGCAGAGGCATGGGATTACGCTCATTTTTCACTCCGACATTCACAACAGAGAGAAAATTCCTTCTTCTCGGATTTTCGAGGCAGCTGCCGCTTCGACCGTTATTATTTCCGACAACAATGCATTTGTAAAAAAACACTTTGGGGAGAGTGTTTTTTATGTAGACACGACTCTATCAGCAGAGGAAATCTATCTTCAGATTAAAAATCATATGGCCTTCATCCGGCAAGATCCCGAAAAAGCCCTCGAGATGGCTAAGAGAGCCCACCAAATCTTCGTCGATCAGTTTCTCATGGAGACCCAGCTGGAAAACATCATGGCTATGCATCAAAAAGTGCTCGAGCATGAACAGCAAAAGAGACTGTCGCAATTTCTACGGCCATTCCGCGTTATTTTTAGTTTTTTTGGAATCGGAGAAAGTTCATGATATCGCCCCTAAAACGAGTCTTGTTTCTGCTATTTACTCACCTGGAGCTTGCTCAAGCCCTCTTCCATCCAACGCCCCAAGCTATTATTCCTAATACGGAGCCTACTTACAGTTTCCTCAATAGTGTGGATTTCCATCCAAAAGAGCCTGTTTTTTGCGTCACATACACGCATAACAACAAAATTTGTCTCTACAAAATCGATGCGGACCTACACCCCCATTTGATTCAAACGTTGAAGGGACCCTCCACCCGATTACAAGAACCGCAACACGCTGTTTTTTCCCCTGATGGGCAGATGCTCGTTGTCGCCAATTGGACAAATAGATCTCTAAACGTCTACCTGAGAAAAAGTAATGATTTTTTTGAGGAAGAGCCGGTTTATTCTACTTTTTTTCCAAAAAGTCTCAACCAATCAAAACCGCATGGAATTGCTTTCTCTCCATCGGGCCAATATCTGGCCATTGCGTGTGGGGCTACCTCTGATTTTAAAAATGGGCTCGTTCTATTTGAAAAAGTGGGGTATCGCCTTAAGCCTATCAGCATTGTGAAGCACAAGCAGTTGCGGGGAATCCCGAAGGGAATCTGTTTTTCTCCGGATGGCAAGTGCCTCCTCGTGACTTTTTCCGAACCATCCTCTCTCGCGATCTTCCCCGTTGAAGAGGGAAAAATCAATCCCTCTGCGAAGCAGATCGTCGAAGGCCCTCACACCCGGTTATCGCGCCCTGAGGATATAAAAATCACCCCTGATGGCGCTTATTGCGCTGTTAGCAATAGCAACGAGAATACGATCACTTTCTATCATTTTGATAAAACCACCAATACGATCGCTGAAGAGATCCCTTGTTGGTCGCTCTGCAATCCGGAGGCCCTCTCTTGCTTTCCTCATGGGATTGCCTTTTCCTCCGACGGGTTATATCTAGTTGTGACCCAGTTTGGCCGGATTAAGATGACGCCCGAAGGAAAGATCGTCTGGCAAAGTGAATTCCCCCCCGAAGAAGGGGCCATCAACATTTATATTCGTGCTTCAGATAGAATCAACTCGCATGGTCAATAAGCGCACCGTCTTTATTTGGATGTCCGTTTTTACCTTCGCCTCCTCGCAGCTTCAGTCTGCTGAATTCCAAGGACGTATTGGTGGGTTTCTCCCTCAATCAAGCTTGTTTCGAAAAATGTACGGGACCCTCCTCCCCTCTTATCAATTAGAAATCTCTAGCGGGCCTTTCCGCAATTTCAAAATATGGGGAAACATCACCTACTTGAATAAAGAAGGCCATTCAGTGCCTTTAGAAACGGCTACCCATCTCCAAATGCTTCCGATCTGCGCAGGCCTTGCCTGCGTTGCTTTTTTGCCTAAATCTTGCGAGTTTTCCATTGGAGCAGGAGCTTGTTACACGTGGCTGAAAGAGACAAATACTTCCGGCTTTATTCCCTCCTCTAGCATCGTTCGTAACTGGGGGGGGATTGCAAAAGTCAGTTTAACAAAAAAAATCCGGTGGTTTGTCATCTCCACATTCGCTGATTATCTCTGGCAAGAAGCCACCGCAAAAAATTCTACAGGAACTACTCAGGTACATCTTTCGGGATTGTTTTTCGGTGGCGGGATAGGAGGCTGCTATTAAGCTATTCAAATTCCTCGTTCTTCTTTTTTTCTTCCTCCTTCCCCATTCCTTGCAAAGCGCCGCTACCATCGCTGGAACTGTTACAGACTCAGTGACTTCCCTGCCTATTTCTGGAGCCCTTGTGGAACTCCTTCGCGGGAGCACTGTTCGCTATTCTACAACCACAGCAGCAAACGGAATATACATCATTCCCAATATCAATCCGGGTAATTACACTGTATTGTTTAGCGCATCTGGTTATCAAACATATGCTGTAGGAGCGCATCCGCCAAATAACCAGATCACAATCGCTAACGCGAGTTTAATCCCTAATGGAGGAACCATACAGGGAACTGTGACAAATGCCATGACTTCCATGCCGATTGCGGGAGCGTCTGTATTTATTTTTCAAAACAGGACTTTAATCGCCTCGACCACCACAAATGGCAGCGGCACGTACACAGTGGATGATTTGGCTCCCGATTCCTATGTTGTTCTCGTGACAGCCACTGGCTTTCAAGAACAAGTAGAAGGCGCCATCGTTTCCTCTGGTATGACAACCACTGCCGATTTTGCTCTTCAACTGAATCCCGGATCGATTTCAGGCCAAGTGACTGATGTACAGACCTCTGCTCCACTTGAAGATGCTCACATTGCCCTATTTAAAGATTCTATCTTAGTTGGATTTGACAATAGCGACAGCAGCGGAAATTATACGTTCCCTGATTTAGCCCCGGGCAATTACGCTGTAGTCGTTACTCGCACTGGGTACAATTCTCAATTCGTAGGAGCCACCGTTGTTTCGAATGTGAATACGGTTGTCAATTTTGCTCTAACGTATCCCCCTGGAACCATCGCGGGCAGAGTCATCGAGACCGGAACTTCTCTCCCCATTCCCGCTGCCACAGTCTCTGCTTTTCAAGGTGAGACCTTCGTTTCATCAGACCTAACTGATGAGGAGGGAAACTATGAAATACCGGATCTAGCGCCCGGGGAATACACTCTTGTTGTATTGGCAGATGATTATCAAGGCGCCAGCAGCGCAGCTTCCGTTTCTGCTAACACGACAACAACTGTCAATTTTTCTCTTTCACTCAATCCAGGAACCCTTGCAGGCACAATCACCGATGCAGTGAGTATGGATCCGATTTCTGGCGCCACCATTTTGGTCTTTTCAGGGGCTACTTTGATTACTTCTGGTGTGTCAGACGCCGATGGCATGTACAACATTACCAACTTAGCCCCGGGAACCTACTTCATTTTGGTCCGTGCTGACAATTATAGAGGGGCCATTTCCTCACAAGCCGTTATGGCCTCAATGACAACGACTGCCAATTTTGCATTGAATCAAAATCCTGGCTCTGTGGAAGGCCAGATCCTGAATTTATGCGACGGATCTCCTCTGCCAGGGGTTTTAGTTGTAGTGACCAATGGATCTGCTGTTTTGGGCTTTAGCTTGACAGATAGCGATGGGAATTACAGCATCGACGGGCTAGCTCCGGGCGATTACATCGTCGCCGCCGGGAAGCAGAACTTTTTCAGCAACAGTGATTCCGTTACTATACTCTCCGGCACGTCTACGCCTTTGGATTTTTCGCTTACACCCAAGGCGCTACCTCCGGAAAGCATTCGGGGAGAAGTGATTGTTAATCAATTTCTAACGCAAAAAGATCGGATTTATTCTATTTCTTGGACAGCCAGTCCTGGCACGTGTACAACCGGATATGAGCTCTTTCGCAATGGGACTTTCCTCGCCCACATTTCTGCATCTGCCCCCCTCGCCTACCTCGATCACAATCGCACATCAACCGATGTGTATACAGTGCGAACCCTCAATTCCTTTGGGGGGATAAGTTCTGTCATAAGCATCACCTTGTCGCCGTAAACGCAAGAAGTCGCTCACGCCAAACCCCCGATTTAATAGCCTGCCGAACACGAAACAAACATATCCACCTAAAAATGAATTAGTTAAAATAATACAAACCGTCTTTATCCTGTTATTAGAATTTATTTACATTATAGTTAAAAAAATGTATAATTATCGACCAAATGAACAATAAAATACCAGAAACAGCCCCTTTCGGTCCTCTTTTAGGGATATTTCACGATGTTCCCCATCATTTTGATAAGGGTGCCGACATCACTATCTCCCCGAAATACCTTGCCGAGGTTTTTCGGCTAACGGAGCCCAGCGATAGCGAATATAGATACTTTGCTCTCCTTAAAGATAATGAATATTTTTGTGGGAGAATCACCGTCGAAAAAACCAAAAAAGCAGCTATCATAATCAAAAATGTGGACATCTTCTCTTACGAACAGGTTCTTGTCGAATACGAAGGCGAGGATCCTCCTGAAAGCAAAGATGCCTTTATCAGGGATCTTTCCCAGTTCCCTCTGATTGAACCAGCTATTGACTTTGACGATGCAAAAACAGAAGAGGAAAGCTCTGCTTCTGTGGTGGAAAAAGTCTTTGTATTGGGGAATCGCTTGGAAGTGACCCTTTCCGAAGAGATGCTTAGCAATGTAGCTGGAAAGAGGGACTCTGCACACTACTTTTCTACTCGCATGATAAAAATCTGCGCTCAAAAAAAACAAAAGAAATTGAAAGACCAGCCTCTAGAAGAACGCGTTCCCTATTATTTCCAAGCTAGTAGAAACCCTCATGAGGTTCTAGTGATGGTTTTTCTTAGGTACTTAACCCCCTCCCAAGAGTCGAAGGTTATAGCTTTAACCGGCTATTACATGGCGAATAGTGAAATTAAGTATTACCTAAGATTTAAAAGTGATGCCGCACTGAAAGCGTGGAAAAAGAACCTTCCTTTTGTTAAAGAGAATTGATACAAATGACAACATTGCAAATTAGTAACTTCTTGAGTGCTGGCGAGGGAATCCCCACGCAAAGGACCTTTTCCCCTTTTGATGGCCGCATCACCTATGCGCGAGAGCAGGATCTCAGCGCCCCTTTGGCCAATGCTCTTTTGCGATTTAGGAAGCAAGAGTGGGATTGGATGAACCTCCCAAAATTCGCTGAAAATACCCGAGCAGTACGGACAGTAAAAACACTGAAAAATCCAAGTGATGATGCTCATTACGCCGTGAGTCAAGCGACTCATAGTAATGAAGAGTTGCTAAACGCGTGCAGGGATTCCGGTATACAGCATCTGGTTCATCGCCACTTTAGTCCCGTGGCAGTTCCACAGGACGGTGACCTCGTTGTTTATTACGATGAAAAAGATCGCCCTGTCCATTCTGGAGTGGTTCGAATGACCGGAGAAAAACTCCAAGTTGAATCCAAATGGGGTGAATTGTTCGGTTATCATGTATTCCAACACGATTTTTTCGTCGTGCCAAATGTATATGGGACTTTGGCAAAAGTCTATCGGCTCAACGAAAGTGCAATTTATGAAGACCCTCCTCCTCCCAAACCTGAAAAAACGTTGTATATTCAAGTAGAGAATGAGTTTAAATTTGTCCCAAGTCCAGACAATATAGGGATCCGTCGCGTAATTGAAGAAGCAACAAAGGCTCCCGATCTAGTCGCAAAATTTCCTCACATTCAAGCTTTGGAGCTGGATCTTATCGGGCAATGTTCCTCCTACGCGATGTCTAAAACGCTTCCTGCATACAAACTAGCGCTAAGCCATGAACGCGATTTATTAGGATCTGGCAATTCAACGATGCTGCAGCAATATTATACACAGGTGAGCGATCCCCAGCCAGGAGATCTCGCGGTCTACTCAATCAGTCCAAAAGACCGTGTCCATTTTGGAATCTACCTAGCGCCCGATCTCATTGAATCCAAATGGGGAAGAGGTCGGGTCTATCGGCATCCCTTCTTCTACGTCCATCCCAATTTTGGCGACACCATCACCTTCTATCGCTTAAAACCAGGCGCAAAATTTGTCCCTAGCCACCACGACTCCTGCTCCATTCAGTAGAAGTGTTTCTCCTATGATTCCGTCTGAATTGCATTCAAATTGATGGAGTAATGATGCCTCATACCCCCGTATTTTTCTTCTGCTTGGACAAACTGCATACCTACTTTTTCTAGAATGCGGCCTGAGGCAGGATTATCGGGTCTAGCAGTTGCAACAATCGTTTCAAGCGGCCTGCCATCCAGAAGATAGCCTTCTTTTACTGTTGCAGGGGCATATTCTTTTACAACAGCTGCCACGGCTTCGCTTCCAAATCCTTTTCCCCAATGCGGCTGGTTAAAAAGATAAGCTAACGTTGACTGGCCTGCTACATTACTATGTCCTAAGACCACGTGGCCCAAAAATTCATTTGAATCCTTTTCGAAAACGGCCAATCCAGCGTATGGATCGCCTGTACGCCAACGCTCTGCCCATAGATCGTTAACCATCGTTCTTATTTTATCTTCGGTTTTTGTTTGGCCATTGCCAAATTTTTCCATCACCTTTTGGTCGCAGAATAGGCCCGCATAACGATCGCAATCAGCTTCTGCCTGAACAGATCTGATATGGAGACGCTCTGTGTCGATTGTCACTGACAGCCCCTGCTCATCTGAGAAAAAATTGATTTCCGAATCTCCAAGATAGGTGTGCGTATTAGAGACAGCTCTAGCTAAATGAGCCATTAATTCCCCTCTCTTGCTTATGTGAGGGGAAAAGATTACCTCAAGATTCTTTTAGGGTGCAATCAAATCCGCCACGGCGAAGACAGATCGCGATCAGCAGGGAGCCAAAGAAGACGATTCCTTAGCGGACAAGCGATTATTTCCATTTTTTTTGTCTTTTCGGAGCCATTTGCCTGCCATGAGAGATCGGCTGCGCTTTGATCGAAGGATCTGGCTGGAAATTAGGGATCACAACCTTAGGGATTTCGTGTTTCAACAAACGCTCAATATCTCTTAAATATTCATGTTCATCGATACTCACTAAAGATACCGCCTCGCCGCTATTGCCGGCACGGCCAGTTCTACCAATGCGGTGGACATAGTCTTCCGGTACATTGGGAAGATCGAAGTTCACAACATGGGGCAATTGATCGATATCTATGCCTCTTGCTGCGATATCTGTCGCTACAAGAACACGCACTGCCCCTTTCTTAAAATCATCCAGAGCTTTCACACGAGCAGATTGGCTCTTATTTCCATGAATAGCAGCGGCTTTGATCCCCGCCTCTTCCAGTTTGCCTGCCAATCTATTTGCGCTGTGCTTGGTTCGCATAAAGACAAGAACTTGCTGCCAGTTATTG
>CAYWKW010000073.1:0-8685 GCA_964458995.1 uncultured bacterium
CGCGACATTTGGATCCACAATCCAACGCTCTAACCAACTGAGCTACGACCGCCATTAAACCCTAAGATCTTACCGAAATAATCCCTATTCGTCAAAGAGAAAGGAAATTCTAAATTATTTTAGGTGGGATCATAAACGGATACGAACCTATCTTCGCCGTATTGAAGAAGTTTTTTGTCGCAAGTTACAAGAACCGCATTTTCTTCATGGGCTGTGGCAACCAGAATTCGATCTGCGGGATCTCCATGGACGGTGCCAGGAAGACGAGTGCTTTGTATCGAGATTTTGGGAGTCAAAGGCACCAAACGGGTTCCTGGAAAATCAAGCGCCTGCAATACCCAATCGAGAGAATCCATATCCAACTGGACCCTTTTTCTTTCTGCAAACATCCCCACTTCCCAAATGGAAATTGCGGAAATTAGGACGCCATGATGCTTTTGAGAAAGTTCTATGCCCTGTCGAAAGGATCTGCTGAGTTCTGAAGAACCCATCAATAACCACAACCAAACGTGTGTGTCCAAAACTACTTTATGTTGCCTAATTGCCTTAATGATCGGCATCCCAGACCTCGCCAATAGGGGCAACGATATCACCAAGGATATGAATGGACCCTTTCATAGCACCAAAAAGGATCGCTTCCCTCTCTTCAATAGGCACCAATTGAGCAACGGGCTTGTTGTGTTTGGTGATCACAACTTTTTTTCCTGTTTTTTTTACTCGGTCCATGACTTTCAGGCATTGTGCTTTAAATTTGCCTGCTTTCATATGTTCAGTCATATCATCTCCTTGACTATGGTCATTTTACCATGGTCATATTTTGTTGAACAGATGTCTTTGTAAGCTATTGATATGTAAAAACATATAAAAAGATAGGGTGGTATTACCCAGGCGGGGAGGTTTGAGAAGCGGAGGGAATAGTCGAGCAAGACGGGTGGGTAGGAGGCGAGGTCGAGGAGTTGGGCGGTGGAGAAATCGACGAGGGAGAAGAGGGGGGTGGCCAGTGGGGGGAGGAGGAGGTGGATGAGGAGGGTGAGCATGAGGCCGAAGAGGACTGCGCTGACGAGGAGGGGAAAGAAAAGGTTGTAGAGGAGGCTGAGGAGGGGGAATTGGTGGAAGTGGTAGAGGAGGAGGGGGAGGATGGCGAGGTTGACGGCCAGGTTGAGTTTGAGCCCTTTTCGCAGGAATAGGAAGAGAAGGTGGAGATGTTGGGAGGTGAAGGTGAGGTTTTTGAGGTCGGGGGTGGGCCGTTCAAACAGGGGAGCAAAGAGGAGAATGCCGATGCAGCTGAGGAAGCTGAGTTGAAAGCCGAGTTGGGAGGAGACGAGGGGATCGAGAAGCACTTCGATGAGGAGGGCCACGCCGAGGAGATTGAGGCCGGTGGAGTGGCGCGAGATGAGTTTGCCGACGAGGTAAAGGAGGGCCGTGAGCCAGCTCCGTTGGACGGCTGGAACGGAGCCGACGAAGAGGAAGTAGAGGTTGATGGCGATGAGGAGAACGATCAGTTTGGCGCGATGAGGGAGGAAAAGGCTGAGAGAAAAGGAACAGAAGGCGATCAAGATGGCGAAGTGGAAGCCGGAAATGGCGAGAATGTGTTGCAGCCCTAAGCGATTGAATTCATGGCGCAGGGAGCGATCCTCCACATCGCCTGTGATGAGCGAGCTGAGAAAAGTGGCTGTCCGTTGCCGATGGAGTTTTTGATCGAGAAAATGGCGAAACGCCTCCTTCGTCTGATAGCGAATTTCGGCAAGGCTAAAGGTTTTTTCTACTCGAACCCACTCCTTGGCTTTGAAGAAGTAGGAATGGGAATCGCCGCTGATCAATTTGCCTTTGAGAATGTAGTCGCAATTTGCCGGAATTTCTTGACCCAGGTGGTGGACGCTGCAGGGAACTCTTTGGTGGCCGCTATAGAGCATTCCCTTATAGACGAGTCCTTTATGAAAGGGGGAGTGGTGAGGACTTTTGGAGGCGATGGAGAAATAGGCGAAGTCGCTCTGCTTGGGAGGCTGGGAATAGAGAAGGTGGGCGTAAATGGCGCCTGCAAACAGGAATACAATGGCGGGCCATTTCCTAAGAAAACAAAGATACCCAATCCAAAGAATTGGCCAAATGAGATTGAAAGGGAAAGACCAAAAAAGGGCGCTGCTAGTTCCAACCAGAAGTGTGAGGGCCAAGAGCAGGGCTGGCTGCTCTTGCCAAAAGAAGAAATGCAATCTCATGAGGTAGAGATTATATCAACCGTCAATTGGATGCATTAGGAGCAACAATTGATCAACCTTAGCTTGCAAGATTGCAAAATTTATAGCTGCCTCTTCTATAACAAGATCGTTCAATGCAGTTCGCTGAATAACTCCGTGCGCATTCATAAGTCTTTGACTAAGAGCCACTATTCTTAGGTTTAAGTCATTAAGGGCTTCCGGAGAATGCGGTACTAGACGGCGGTCGTCTCTTTCCTGTAGCGCTCGTTGACATTCTTTAACGACCGAATGCAGGTCTTGCAAAGGGCCGAGTCGGTTTGTTCTTTCGGGCATAAATCTCTCTTTTACCTTTCCAACATTCTGCGCTGCAAAGCTGCAACCCGGTCTGCTAGGTGTACTAAATCTACATCCATGTCTGGATGAATTTGAAAATTCAGCTGTGCAAGAAGAAGTCTGAACTGCAGATCACGGATGCTCTCATCTAAGACGCGAAGGGCCTCTCGGGGATTTGGAACCTGCCGGCGAAGTATGTTTCTTTCCTGTAACGCAACTTCACATTCATCCATGACGGCAAGTAGATTTTGTCCACGTACTGGGACGGGTTCTGCTCTATCTAACACCATAAATTAAATATCTTTTTTGTTTTAAATTGAAATTTGTTACCGCCAGAAAGGTTTTAGAACCTTAACAGATTGTCTGCCAAAATTCGAACTTGGTCTCCTATGAGTACTAAATCTACGGGCATGTCTCCTGCAATACGTTGATTTTGAGGAGCTAGCATAACGGCCCAAAACCGTTGATTCAGTCTTTGGCTTAGACCTAAAATTCTGTTATTTAATTCGTCGAGAGCCTCTCGGGGAGGTTGAGGTTGTTGGAGAAGCCTGGCTCTTTCGTCTAACGCGGCTTGACATTCAGCAATGATCCCGTTTAGATCTTGCAAGGGGTTGGGTTGTTGTAGTCTTAATCCGACCATAAATCTCTCTTTTTTGTTTTATAAGGCATTTATTATAGCTGAACGATGAGGTTGTTCTCAATTATAAATTATCCCGTAATAGGGCATAGGCGCGAGTATATTTGATAAAAAGGGCCTTGAGGGATATATAGAGCCGTATGGACATTCATACGGTGACGAGTTCGGGGGGGCATGGCCGCGATAGGGGCTTGAGCGATCTATATCGGGAGATGGACCGGTTTTCCAACGAGGCCTTAGAGGGGGAGAAGAGGGAGGCGGCCAGCTTGCTGAGAGAGCTGGCGAACGGGGCCGATCCGCGCGAGATTCAGGAGCGGATCGATGCGCTGTTTGCGGAGAGGCGGGGCGAGCTGAAAAGGAGTTTGCTGGCGGCGTTCCCACGATTGAGTAGGGGAGATGTCGAGAGCTATTTGAATGAGTGGGCGGAGGCTTGGAGCACCCACTTCCATGCAGCCAAGCTTGGGGATGCTGTGAGGAGTAAGGCGCCGAGTCCAATGGAGCTCTTTGCATCGGGCGGAACTCCCGATCCGAAGCTCGAAACGGCTTTAGCTCAGGCGCTCAGTTGGCAGCAATCTTTGAGTGGCTCGCCAGATACAGGAGCCATTCAGCTGGCAAATGACCTCGTCAATGAAATCGAAGGCTTAATTGCTTCAGGAGGATCCATCGAGGCCCTGCAGTCTTGGACGCATGATCAATATTATGTCGGGGTCTCAGACTTCCTCTTTGATACCACCAAATATTCAGGAATGGATGAGGCCGATGTAACGACTTGGTTTCGCATCTCTCAAATGCAAGAGAATCCCATATTCTCCCAAATCGATGGCTACGCTAGTAAAATCGTTGAATGGAAGTACGAAGGGACTTGTGCAGATCCCCAATTGATAGGCGCGGCAATCATCGAGTTAGATGTCATTTACCTGACGGCTAAACAACAGGGAAAACCGATTGACTACGGGGCGCTGCTGGCGCAGTTCCAAGACATGTTCGTCAATAGCACTTTTGGCGGCTATCCGCAAATGCTCGGCCATCCCGACCAGGTCTACCGTTTCATGCAGATTTTTGGCTTGAGTATGAACTCCGGTCTGGCCATTGCAGAAATAGAGCAGCTGCCGCAGACCGCTGTCACTCAGGCAGCATTAAAGCTGCTGTCTGAAGAGCCTTTTCCCGAATTTGTGCAATGGGCGCAGAATCTCTATTGGAATTTTCCAGGGCTGTCTCAAGCGGACGCCACTCCAATCTATTATATCGCTATGCTGGGAGCGGCGCCTGGGCCGTCGCCATGGGATTTGCTTCACGACGAGGTGCTCAACTGGGCTAATTCGTTTCCTCCGGGAAGTCCCGATGCGCAGCTGGCAAAGCAGCTGTTGGATCAGATGAATCCAAACGGAAGCCAGAGCGATTTGGCAAACTGGATAGCGACCAAATTCCCTCCCGAGTTCGATATCTACATGAAATATCCCGATGCGCTCCAATCAACTATACAGCAATTGTACTCGTATGCCGGCGTTGCTTTGTCCGGTCCGACCCCGATGGACATGCAATATAAAATTGCTTACGACTGGCAACCGACATCGGACGCAGGGAAAGAATTGAAACAGTCTTTGCTGAGCCAAATGATCGCCTTTCACAGCAACGGGCCGTTTAGCAATGTCACTCTCTGGGCGCAGGTTCTTGTCGATGACGACTTTCAGAACTATCCCGGGTTATCGGCAGCTGATGCAGCGACGTTCGAAGCGATTACCAAAACCTCCGCCCCGGCCAATCCGTTCGCATCTATTCAATCAGAGATTAGTCAATATTTGGCGGACCGGAACGAGGGTTTTCAAAACCTCCTCAGCCATTTCGGTCTTTCCTATCCGAAGACGGCGGCCCAGTGGCAAAGACTCTTAAGAATGTGCCAAGCTGAAGAGTCGAAGCTTCAATACGCAATGCAAGCGTGCCACTCTCCGGCAGATTGGAGCGCTCTGGCGACCCACTTCCACTTGCCGCAAGGATCGTGGCAACAAATCCAGCAAGAGGCCAATGATCTGCTAACCGCGATGCAGGGGGCGGGCGGGTACCAGTCGGCTGTTTCCCTGTTCAACAGCGTGCTTGCCGAAATCACTGCGCTGGAGAGTGAAAAACCGATGCCTCGCCTTTCTGCTTTGCAAGATTGGGCCAAGGGAGTGAATCTATCCAACTATCCGGGGCTCACCGCGAACGACCTAGCCGAATTCCAAAAGCTAATTTAATGCCAGCAGTAGAAAGGAACAGGATGAACACGATAAGAAGGATGGGAAGGACGAAAATATACCGAAACAACCTGTACATCCTGTTCCTTGGCCCATCGGCAAGCCCCTCCAGGTCATCCTGTTTTTCGCACCCGGTTTTTGTTTTGCATGCATGATCAGAAGCCGAGGGAGGCGCTGAGAGTCAGGCCGTAAAAGGCAAGATCGTAGGTGGTCTTCACCGAGATTGCGTTGGTGGCGCTAGTGAACCTTTCGATGATGTTTTGATTCCACCAATATTGCATCTCTAGAGCACCCCTAATGCCAAAAGTGAAACGGCTTCTGCAAGGTGTGAACCTCCAGCCGAGGCCAAGCTTGGCATCGACCATCGGGGCCATGGCGTGAAAGTGGTCGCGCCATCCAATATCGGGTACCCCTTCAATGATTTGCGTTTGCTTGAGATCATAAGATCCCCACAATAGGGCCCCAGTGAAATTCCCAAAAAGGCTAAACCCCGCTCCAAGTCTCCAGGCTGAGTCCAATCCCCCCTGAATGCCCGCGCCAGTAAACTTGTCTTTCAGGGCGACGGTGGAGCGAAGGGTCGAATCGAGCGGCGTTCCCAAATAGGCAAGGCGCACATTTTGCCTGATCCAAGCCTCTTTAACTCCTGCATGGGGCCGAAGCGCAAAGGCGGGTGTGAAGAAGGTGCGCCCCATCTCCAGATCCCACGTCTTGTAGTGGATGTCCCAATCAATCGATGCGCTGTTCACAACAAGGGGAGCGGGCGCAATGTTCAGATCTCCTAAGTAGAGAAGATAGGGGAAAAGAGATCCTGTAACCGAGGCGCTCTGTTCTGGGTCGAATTGTAGATACGATCCCATCAAATCCCACTTATCGTAAGGGATTTTGTAATCGGCTTGTAATCGGAAGCCAGAATTGAAATCAAAGTGGACCGAGTGGGTGTGGGCTTGGGCCATGTCGCCGACGATGATGTTGTACGATGTGGCGTACTGCATCCCCTCTTGCACCGTTTTCCAATAGAGCCACTCTCCAGTTAAGTTGACACCTAAGTCATTGCGGCAGAGTGGTTTACACTCTTTCTTGGGAGGCGCTGGGGGGGGGGTGGGTTTACAAGGCGTTTTGTTTGGGTGCGGGTCGTCTGCTAAGATTACGACGTGGGGATGGGCGAGTTGTTCGATTTTGTTGGCCAATTCGGCTATTTTTTCCTTCATTTGCGTGACGACTTTGGCGAAGGTCTCTTTGGCTGATGCGTCTTTGGAGTGGAGTTCTTCGATTTGCCTCTGCAGGAGGACGATCCGGTTTTTTAGGATCTCAAGTTCATTGAGGTGACCCTTACTCTCATTGGTCAAAATCGCGGCGATCTCCTGCGAGGGCAAAGGAGCAGTGTAGGCCAAAGAGGCAAGCAATATCGCAATCATAGAGTCTCTTCTCTTTCATGCAGGAGGGGGGCTTTTTTGACAAGCCTCCTTATTTGTGGACGTGGGGCATTTCCTCGTCGATCGAACGGTTGATGAGGCGGGCGCCCCGTTGGCTGGAAAAATAGGAGAAGAGCCACTGCATGATGACTACGACGCGATTGCGAAAGCCAATGAGGTAGAGAATGTGGACAAAACACCAGGCAAGCCAGGCGATAAACCCGCTAAACTGGATCTTGCCAAAGGTGCCAATGGCTTTCGTCTTGCCGATGGTGGCCATGGTCCCTTTGTCGAAATAGACGAAAGGGGGACGCTCTTTTTTGGGGAGCCGTTTGCGCAGGATTTGAGCGACATAGCGCCCTTGCTGAACGGCAACGGGGGCGAGGGCGGGGAGCGGTTTGCCTTTTTTGTCCATGGCGCAGGCGGCATCGCCGAGGACAAATATCTCCGGATGATCGGGTATGGAGAGGTCGGCGTCGACCATGACGCGCCCTTGCCGGTCGAGGGGAACATGGAGTGTTTTGAGGACAGGTGAGGCTTGGTTGCCCGCTGCCCAAAGGATATTTTCTGAAGGGATAAGCATCCCCTCCACAGAAACGCCCTCTTTGGTCACATTCGTCACCCGTTTGCCCGTGATGACCGTTACGCCGAAGTACTCGAGATATTTTTGCGCTTTCATCGAGAGTTTTTCCGGATAGACGGGGAGAATGTAGGGAGAGCCTTCGACGAGGTAGATTTTGGTTTTTGTCGTGTCGATGCGGCGGAAGTTTTTCAACATGGTTTGATAGGCGATTTCAGAAATGGCGCCGGCCATTTCAACTCCGGTTGGCCCGCCGCCGATGATGACGAAATTGAGATACTTTTTGGCTTCCGAAATGCTATCGCACCGCTCCGCTTTCTCAAATGAGATGAGGATCCTCTCGCGCACCTTGAGGGCGTCGGCCAATGTTTTGAGTCCAGGGGCGTATCTCTCCCAAAGATCGTTGCCAAAATAGGAGTGGCGGGCTCCGAGAGCCACTATGAGATATTCATAGCCGATCCGGTCGCCATTGCGTAAGACAACTTGGTGCTGCTGCTTATCAATTTCAACCACTTCGCCCATGATTACGGTGATGTTTTCGTAGGGGCTTAGGATTTCTCGAATGGGAACGGCGATATCGCCCGGAGAGAGGGAGGCGCTGGCCACTTGATAGAGTAATGGCTGGAAGAGATGGTGATTCGTTTGATCGATGATCCAAACATCGTGCTTTGTATTCCCAAGCGCTTTTGCGGCATTGAGGCCGGCAAAGCCTCCGCCCAGTATCAGAACTTTCGTATTCGCCATATCCTGAGTATAGATCATGAAAATTTCTAAGGAAAGAAATTTTTAGACCCAAATAGAAGAGTTAATTTTAGAGTATGAAATATAGACAGTCGGGCCAGTTACGCGGACTTCGCCGCTCCACTGCCCCGCTGCCCATGGGTGACTGTTTCTAGCTTCGATAACCAGTCGTGCGAATCATTGCCGCAAGTTCCTTGCGGCATCTTCCGGAAGCACTCCCTATCGCGTCTACGACTCCGCGACCTAGAGGTCTGCTCCGTCGTTAATGACGACGCGATTTCTCATTGCTATAAACAGTCAAGGGCTGCACTCGGTTTCCCACTTCGTGGGTCCCTTCCGAGTGCAGATTTACCACGCAACTGCGTTGCGTGGCCTTCGGGGCAGCGGGGGCTTCTCCCGACTGGCTAGTTGCGAACGAAGTGAGCAACAATTCTGCGACGGGACACGAAGCGAAGCTGAGTGCTCTGAGCAGCCAGAGACCGATTGTGGCGAAGAGCAATCGCAGCGCAGGACCGAAGGACAGTGCTTTGCACGACGAGGGACGAGCACGCGATAG
>CAYWKW010000074.1:0-8683 GCA_964458995.1 uncultured bacterium
GGTTCAGACGAACGATCAAGTTTTGGTAGCGCTTGGTGTCCGTTGAATTGAGATAGTCAAGAAGCTTGCGTCTCTGACCGACGAGCTTTAAAAGAGCTAGGCGTGAGCTATGGTCCTTGGGAGCTAGCTTCAAATGTTCGGTGAGCTCAGCAATTCTTTCAGTTAAAATAGCGATTTGGACATCGGCTGAACCGGTATCCTTCTCGTGTAACTGAAATTTTTTGGTGATCTCTTCCTTGGTACCTTTATCTAATGACATGGAAGTAGTTCTCCGATTCTAAGTGGTTCGTTTGTTACGACCATTGTACTCGATTTTGAATAAAGGAGCAATCCCTCTCGATTTTTCTCTTGAGAAAACCCCCCTTTTTGGTATGCTTTCAAAGAAATTTAACCCCCCCAATGCCCATGAAAAATCAATTTCAGACTTTACAAAACTGGACCCGCGAAGTACTCGATACCATCAAAAAAGACCTTAAAAATGACCATCTTCCGTCGGATGGGCAGTTCTATCGCTCCCATTTTGGCAACCGGCCTCAAAATCGGCTTACTACTGAGGAGATCTTTGCAGCCTATGAAAAAGAGCTTCTTCAAGGAAATGAAGAAATTGCCGAATTCGTCGTCAACCGCTGGGTATTTAAGCATGGCGACCTCTATCGGCACTTTTCCGACCGGCTGACCCAAATCAATCCCGATTTTGATCAGATTCAGCAATTGACGGTCGAAGAGAGCCAGAAGGTTTTAGACGGCGCGGCTGAGGCCTATGGCGCGATTCCCACCTTCCTTTTTTCTCTTCTAAATGGAGTTGTCTTCCCTGAAGCGGTTCTCGAGAGATTGCGCAAGGCTGCAGAGATTGCAAAAGCGGCCCAGGCAAAACAGGAAGAGGCGAATACCCAGCAACAAAGCCTTGAAAAGGTGCTTGCGGCCCATCAGCGGGAAATTGCCAGGCTGAATGAAAGAATCGCGGGCGTTCAGAAAAAGTATACGGCCGATACCGAAGCTCTTAAAAAACAAATTAAAGCTTTACAGAAGAAACTCAATGGATGAAGCTTTTATGAGAGAGGCGCTCAAGGAGGCCAAAAAGGCTTTTGAAAAGGACGAAGTGCCAGTGGGCGCCGTGCTCGTTCATAAAGGCCGGATCATTGCGCGCGGCCACAATCAGGTCGAGCTTTTGCAAGATGCAACCGCCCATGCGGAGATGGTCTGCCTATCGGCTGGAGCCGAGGCGATAGGCAACTGGCGCCTTGCCGAAACCACCCTCTATTGTACGCTTGAGCCTTGCTGCATGTGCGCCGGCGCCCTGTTGGCCGCCCGCGTCACTCGGCTTGTATGGGGGGCGCCCGATTTGCGCGTCGGGGCTCATGGAAGTTGGATCAATCTCTTTGAGCATGAACATCCCATGCACAAGCTCGAAATTACGCCTCGCGTTTTAGAGGCCGAGAGCGCAGAGCTGATGCGCGCCTTTTTTCAAAAACAGAGGACAAAGAATGATCGCGTTACTGGATGAGCTGATTCTGGGTCAGAAAAAAAAGGTGCTGGAGACGGCGCGCCGCATCGTGCCAAACATCATTGAGGATGACCTTTTACAGCCGAACGATTTTCCGGAGCTTGAGTTTCATCCCCATTTCCGTTATGAAGAAGGAATTCTGGATGGGTTGCAGGTAGCCAGGGCGGCCCTTTTAGCGGAGAAAAGGCATGGATCGCCAAGTTCTAGAACATGTGATTCACCGGATCACTAGCGCAAAAATTCAAAAGGATCCTTTTTCCTATTTTCATATCGATTCTGTTTTCCCCGAAGATTTTTATCACGAAGTGATTGAGAGTTTTCCCGATCCTTCCTGCTATCATCCGCTGGGCATGACGGGAGGAGTTCGCAAAGGGACTTATGAACAAAGATTTTGTATCTTTTTGGAAAATGAGCACTTAAGCCAATTGCCTTTTGCTTACATGATCTTTTGGACGAAACTGTCTGAAATGTTTAAGGGTCCGCTGTTTACAAGTTCCCTGCTGAATAAGTTTGAATCTGAGTACAAAGGGCGTTTTAGCGGCCAAAAGGTCCATTTGGAGCCCAACATGGAGTTGATTTCCGATTATTCGGACTATGCGATTGGGCCTCACACAGACCACCCCCAAAAAGTATTGACGCTCCTTTTCTATTTCCCTCGCCACAATCGGAATCCAGAATTGGGAACCTCGGTTTATCGCCCTATCGATCCAAACTTTCGCTGTGAAGGGTTAGGGCACTACCCCTTCAAGAATTTCACTCGGGTCTATACGGCCCCTTTTGTTCCAAATAGCCTTTTTGGATTTTTTAAATCAGACCGTTCGTTTCATGGGGTGGAGCCGATCGGCAAGCGAGATTCGCCTAGACAGCTCATGAGCTACCAACTCCTTATACCATCATGATGAAAATGGCGACGGTCATTTCCTATTGCACTCACGATTACCGTTTCATCGGAAAATGCATCGAAGAGGCCAAAAAATTTTCCGACCAAATTGTGATCCCCGTTTGCGACCACTTTTACAATGGAACTCCTGAAAACCGCTTCCTTTTGGAGCGGACCTACGCAGAACATCCCGATTGCGAATTCATCGAGTTTGCCTACGATCCGAATCGTCTCTATAGCCCCTACCTTTCCTACACAAACAGCGATACCGAATGGCCCCACCTTTGGCATGCAACCGCCCGCTACATTGGCTTCCTCTATCTGAAAAAGGGGATCGATTATGTCCTTTTTTTAGATTGCGATGAGATCATTGAGGGGGACCGATTTATTCAGTGGTTAAAAACAAAAGAGCATGAGAAATACAATGCGATGAAGCTAGCCGGCTATTACTACGTCTTGCGGTGCACCTGGCGTGCAAAGAGCGTGCAAGAATTAGCCCTTTTTGCAAAAAGAGGCGCTTTCGCATCCGTTCATTTTATCCACCCCTCAGAACGGTTTGCCCTTTTCCAAGCGATTCCTGGGCCCAAGAATAAGATCATGACCCCTTTTGTTCATCATTACAGCTGGGTGCGCCCTACGGAAGAAAACCTTCACAAAGGAATGACGTGGGGTCATCAAAAGGATCGCGATTGGAATACGATCATTCGGAATTCCTTTTCAGGTAAAACCCTTCAAGAGTTTTTCGGCGCCGATTTTGAATTTGAAGAGATAGAAAACCCCTATTTTGATCCCTTATCGGTTGAAGTTCCTTCAATTAATAAAGTGGATCGCCGCACGATTAAGGAAAAAGAGATTGCCGCAATTTGGGAACAAAGCGGTGAATGATATGATCTTCAACTACAGCGGCCCCTTTGTATTTAGCTTCCCAATTTTCAATAGCTGGGATGCCACCTTCGTTCCACCATTTCTTTAGGCGCGGAATCTTTTGATTTTTAAAATAGAATTCATCGCGAATCGTATAGTGATTGAGCCTCAAGAGATCGATTTCGATCGTAGGAGAAAGTTTTCCCTCGAAACGGGTTTTGTTGGTATTGACTTGGAAAAACCCCGCTTTGTACTCGACGTAGTGGGGATCGATGCAGCTCTCCACGCGGTCGGGTCGGATGATCGATTTTACATGGTGATTGGTCCCCGTAGAAATGGGCCATTTGAGGTTGAGCGATTCAATTAAAAGCTGATTGCTTGGAATTTGGGAGATCCCTGACGTTCCAAATGCTTGCCAGTTCACGCAAACTCCGCCGGCCTCTTCAAAGGAAGAGAGGACCTTGTCCAGATGATCGAACTGAGGAGAAAATAAAAATTCATCGATGTCGATGAGGGCTAGCCATTTCGCTTGACCTCTGGCTTTGTGAAGAATCCGGTCATAGGCAAGGCATTGGATCTCATTCCACTCGACGACATTTCCATGCTCCAGGGGCCAAGAAGAGAGATCGACGATCCCTTTTTGGATATAGGGCGCCAAAACCTCCCGAAATGAATCGGTGCTCAAATTGTCTAACAGATAGAATTTCTCAACTCCCATGAGGCGATGGAATTCGATCCACTCCCTCAGATAAGGAGCTTCATCACGGAAGATAGCGCCAACTGCAATCATTTTTTTCTCTTTGATATTTCGTGCATCCGTTTTTTCTCTTCGGGACTTAACGAGTTTTCCCCATAACGAGATATTCGGTCAAGCATCGCATCCATGAACTGATCGTCATCGAGAAGGGGCTTCCCCGATTTGATATCGTAAATTTTGGAAGAGTGGTAGGACTCAGCCTTTTTCTTCTCTAAACGGCGCAAGATCCACCTTTCAAAGGGACGCAGGATGAGGAAAGGGCTCTCTTCACGCCAAACAATGAGGGCAAATAGATAGGCAAAAAGGACGCTTGCGGCCAGGCTGACGGCCCCCACCCAGTTGCTGCTCGAGATATCGATGAAAAAGGTAAAGCCAAGCAGTCCTACGACAAGCCAGTGGGCTTTGAAGGGGAGGGTGAAGAAAAGGAGGAGTCTTGAGCCGGGGTTGATCATCATCCAGGCGACGATGACGGCAAAGACGGGGCAGGTGCTCCCCGCCAATGTCGCGTTGGGGATGAGCAGAGAGGCCAGGGCGGCGGCCAGGGCGGCCCCGAAATAGAGGACAAAAAAGAGGGCCGTATGGGAGCGCTCGATTAGGGTAGCCCCAAAAACCCAAAGGATATACATATTGAAGGCGAGCTGGATGAAAAAGCCAAAAGAAAGGGGCCCAGGTTCAATAAAAGCATAGGTAATGAGCTGCCATAAATAGAGGTGTTCAATCCCAGCCCAGGAAAGGATCAGCCAATCCTGCAAATGGGGGACAAAAGGGGCGGCCAGACTCAGGCAGATTGTGAGGCCGATCAAGATTTTCAAAGAGGTTCCCATAACACTTTTTTTAACATATACACACAAATTACATGAAGAATCGGGAATATGGCAAGGAGGCGCCCTGAATTCGAGTCAGCGAAGCGGCGCCGAAGCAGCTAAACTTAAAAAGTTTAGCGATGCAGGCGGATCTCAAATTCAGTGGCTGTCCGACGAAGCCAGAAACCGATTGTTCAGGTGATTTTCGTGTAACTACTTGAATTTTTCTAGGAGCACCGATATTCTTAATGGGAAATTCTTAAGGGATCATTTTATGAAAGACAAGAAACACCCCCCATACCAGGAAGTCCTCTTTGAGGATTCATCAACTGGATCCAAATTTATCATTGGCAGTACTTTGCAGCCAAAAGAGAAGATTAAGTACGAAGGCAAAGAGTATCCTCTTTACCGCGTTCCTGTCTCTTCTGCATCGCATCCGTTCTTCACGAAAGCCACTCAGTTCATGGATACTGAAGGGCGCGTCGACAAGTTCACCAAAAAATATCAGCGCAAATCTGAGCAGGTGAAACAGACACAAGTCAAGCAAGAAGAAGCGAAGAAAGAAAAGAAGAAGAAGTGAAGGGCAAGGTCCAGCGCCTACTTTCGAGATTGCAAGAGGTCGAAGAGTTGCTGGGCCACCCCGAAACCCTTTCGGATCAGAAGCGCTACCGAGAGCTGACGCAAGAGCATTCTCAGATCTCCGAGTTGAAGGACGTTTGGGACCGGCTCCATTCGGCTGAAAAGCAGCTGGGGGAAAACCGGGCCCTTCTCTCTTCGGAACAAGATCCCGAGATGGTGGTTCTCCTCAAAGAGGAGATCACCCGCCTCGAGGTCGAGACCGCGGCTTGCAAAAAGCAGGTGGAAACGCTTCTCGTCCCCCCCGACCCTCGCGATAGCCGCAATATCATTTTAGAGCTGCGGGCAGGAACTGGCGGAGATGAAGCCGCTCTCTTTGTGGGCGATTGCATCCGCATGTACCAATATTATGCCGGAAAAAAGGGTTGGAAATTTGAAATTCTTTCCAGCTCCGAATCGGAAGTGGGCGGCTACAAAGAGTATATCATGTCGCTTTCTGGGCTTAACGTCTTCCGTCTCATGCAATATGAGGCGGGAACTCATCGTGTGCAGCGAGTGCCCGACACCGAAACGCAAGGGCGCGTCCATACTTCAGCCATCACAGTCGCCGTTCTCATGGAGCCAAGTGAGGACGAGAAGATCGAAATCGATGAGAAAGATTTAAAGATCGACACCTATCGCGCCTCGGGAGCTGGAGGCCAGCACGTCAACCGAACCGATTCAGCGGTGCGGATCACTCACATCCCCACCGGCACTGTGGTCGCCTGTCAAGAAGAGCGGAGCCAGCATAAGAACCGCGAAAAAGCGATGCGTCTTTTGTCGAGCCGCATTGCAGAAGCGCAGCGGCGCAAGGCGCATCAGGAGATGTCCGCTATTCGCCAGAGCCAAGTCGGAAGCGGCGACCGCTCAGAGAGGATCCGCACCTATAACTTCCCGCAAAACCGCGTCACTGATCACCGCATCGACCTCACGCTCTATAAACTCGATCGCGTCATGGAGGGCGATTTGGACGATTTGACGGTGCCGCTCGTGAATCATTTCTATCAAGAGCAGCTTCAGGCATGAAGACCATTGGCGAAATCATCCAGCTCTCCGCCGACTATTTAGCTGAAAGGAAGATCGAAAGGCCCAAGAGAATGGCCGAAGAGCTCTTATCCCACGTCCTTAAAATGAAAAAAATGGACCTCTATCTCCAATACGACCGCCCCATTTTAGAGAGCGAATTGTCCTCTTTGAGAGGGCTCTTGAAAAGGTGCGCTAAAGGGGAACCCTTCGAATACCTTGTTGGCGAAGTCGAATTTTTTGGCTGCAAAATCAAAGTCAATCCCCATGTCCTGATCCCAAGACCTGAGACCGAGCTGCTCGTCGAATTGATCTCAAAAAGGGTAAAAGCGGGAGTTCTTTGGGATGTTTGCACCGGCTCTGGCTACGTCGCCATTGCCTTAAAAAAATTGTTGCCCGAGCTCACTGTTGTCGCCTCTGATATTTGTCCTGAGGCTTTAGCCTTGGCTAAAGAAAATGCTGAGCAGAACCAAGTGCAAATAGAATTTTTGGAAGGCGATTTGTTAGCCCCTTTTAAGGGGCGTAAAGCAGATTTTATTGTTTGCAATCCCCCCTATATTTCCGATGAGGAATTCACCGCCTTAGACCCATCTGTGCGGGAGTTTGAGCCCAAGCTTGCCTTGGTTGGGGGAAAGAGGGGAGTCGAGTTTTATGAGCGGCTGCAGCGCGAAATCCCCCCGATTTTGAACGGAGGGGCGAAGCTCTTTTTTGAAATTGGGGCTGGGCAAGGAGAGGCCGTAAAGCAAATCTTTGGGGGGAAAGGGGAAGTGCATAAGGATTATGCAGGCCACCCTCGCTTCTTTTTCCTTGAAAACCTATAGAATCTTAGAGTACTCTATTACCTAATATTATGTTTGGTGCATTAACAGATAAATTCCAGAGTCTTTTCTCCAGTCTGACTGGCAAGAAGTCGCTTACAGAGGACAACATCGCCGATGCGGTCCGACAGGTCCGGCTCGCGCTCTTGGACGCCGACGTGAATTACACGGTTGTCAGCAACTTTGTGAAGCGGGTCAAGGAGAAGGCGATAGGCGACGCAGTCGTAAAATCGGTCACTCCGGGACAGCAATTTACGAAGCTGATCCACGACGAGTTGATCGAGCTGATGGGAAGCGTTGAAGTTCCACTCGATCTGAAAGGCAAGCTCTCCGTTGTCATGCTGTGCGGCCTTCAGGGATCAGGGAAAACAACCACTTGCGCCAAGCTCGCTGCCTACATTGGCAAGACCGAAAAGCATAAGAAGATCCTCCTCGCCGCCTGCGATCTGCAGCGACCCGCTGCAATTGATCAGCTCAAAAAGTTGGGGGCCGATTTAGCCGTTCCCGTTTTCCATCAAGAAGGGGAGAAGAGTCCTCTGAAAATGGCCAAGAAGGCCTACGACAAGGCTGAAAAAGAGGGATTCGATGTCCTCATCGTCGACACAGCCGGCCGTCTTCACATTGACGAGGAGCTGATGAAAGAGCTGGAGGAGATGAAAAAATTCCTCGAGCCGCGCGAAGTGTTATTTGTCGCCAACGCCACTACCGGCCAAGATGCTGTTAAAACGGCTGCCGAATTCGACAAACGGGTCCAAATCACCGGCACGATTCTCACGATGCTCGATGGGAACGCCCGCGCGGGAGCCGCCATCTCGATTCGCGAAGTGACCCAAAAGCCCCTCAAGTTTGAAGGGGTTGGCGAAAAGATCAACGACCTACAGATTTTCAATCCCCGCTCCATGGCCGACCGCATTCTCGGCATGGGCGATGTGATCAACCTGGTGAAAAAGGCCCAGGAAAACTTTACCGAAGAGCAAAGCCAAGAACTCGAGAAGAAGTTAAAAAAGGCGAGCTTCACCTACGAAGACTATCTCAAGCAGATGGGCATGGTGAAGAAGATGGGTTCCTTCAAGAGCCTGCTCAAAATGCTTCCTGGAATGAGCGCGATGGGCGATCTCGATTTTTCCGATACGGAATTCAAGAAGATGGAGGCGATCATCCAATCGATGACGCCGGCTGAAAGGCAGGAAAGGGTCGAAATTGAACATGGGCGCCGCAAGCGCATAGCCAAAGGGAGCGGCGTCGAAATCGATGACGTCAACCGGATGGTCAAAGGCTTTAAACGCGTGAAACAACTTTTTAAAAATATGCCCGACATGAAAGCCCAAATGAAAAAGATGGGCGGCATGCCGGATTTAAATGAATTTAAGAAACAATTTGAAGGTAAGAAATGGCACTAATCATTCGCATGAGACAGCA
>CAYWKW010000075.1:0-8567 GCA_964458995.1 uncultured bacterium
TAATTGGGGAAGGGGCGGAGCCAGAAACCGATTGTTCAGGTTGTTTCGGTATATTTAGGGCTTGAAGCCCCCTTATTTAGAAGGGGGGTTATATTTAGACAGCTTTCGAAGTAGGCGATGGTCGACTTGAGCCCTTGTTCGAGGGGGATGCGGGGCTCCCAGGCGAGGAGCTGGCGGGCTTTGGCGATGTCTGGACGGCGCTGTTTGGGGTCGTCGGAGGGAAGAGGTTTGTGGACGATGGGAGAGCGGGAACGGGTGAGGGCAATGACCTGGTGCGCCAGGTCGAGAACGCGGAATTCAGTCGGGTTGCCTATGTTGAGGGGTCCCGTTTCGTTCGAATTCATCAGGCGGATGGCTACGTCAATGAGATCGTCCACGTAACAAAAAGAACGGGTTTGCGATCCGTCGCCATAGATGGTGAGGGGCTGGTTGCTGAGGGCTTGAACGATGAAATTCGAAACAACGCGCCCATCGTTGGGATGCATGCGGGGTCCGTAGGTATTGAAAATGCGGGCAACACGAATGGGGATAGCGTTTTTGCGGTGATAGTCGAAGAAGAGCGTTTCGGCGCACCGCTTGCCTTCATCGTAACAGGAGCGGTAACCGATGGGATTGACATTGCCCCAGTAATCCTCTTTCTGGGGATGGAGATGGGGGTCTCCATAAACTTCTGAAGTGGAGGCCTGGAAAATTTTGCATTTCAGCCGCTTGGCAAGCCCGAGAAGGTTGAGGGCGCCGAGGACGGAGGTTTTAACGGTTTGGATCGGATCGGCTTGGTAGTGAAGGGGCGATGCGGGACAGGCAAAATTGTAAATTTCATCCACTTCAACGTGGAGAGGAAGGCATATATCGTGGCGCATGAATTCAAAATGGCGATGGTCGAGGAGATGGTGGATATTGTCGCGCGATCCCGTGAAGAAATTATCGACGCAGAGAACTTCGTGCCCTTGGTCGAGAAGTCGCTCGCAAAGATGGGAGCCGAGGAATCCAGCGCCGCCAGTGACTAAAACTCTCTTTCTCTTTGCATCTTTCATGAGCGGGCTACAAAAGTTAATCGGCAACGATTCCCATCGTAGCCCCAATCTAGCAACGGTGTCAACTCTTCAATTTGCTCCCTAGAGACGGTAACTACAGCTTTGTCGCAAAAACGGAGGGCTGCCATCGATTCAGCAGAAGCGATGGGCGAGCGAAAGAGGACAAATACCCAATCGTAATTCTTTTTCAACATCTCTACGAGTTGAGTGAACCTTTGCGATTGGACGATCTCCGTTCCAAAAGCGCTGTAGCCGCCCGAGGTCATGTAATCAAAACCGGCCCCTTTTCGAATGGGCAATTCGCCAATTTCCCCTTTCCAAACTTGCAGTAGACCTGGGCACTCTTCTTGGCGAAACTTCGAGAGGAAATCGCATCGCAAAACAATCGATTTAGCTGACATACGGGCTAAGTTTTCCGCTAGAGCAAAGGAATAATCGGGGCCGCGGCCGCCGATAAGTCCAATGACTTTTCCTCCTTCGGAAAAGAGGGCTATCTTGCGGAGCAATTCCAAATCGGGTCCCGTTGGAGTCTCAACAGAAGGCCCATCGCAAAATGCGCTGATAGATCCCAAAGCAGGCATTTTGAGAACTTGCAATTTCTCCAAAGTGAGGGGAAATCCCTTCCAAAATTGCTGAATGAGAGCCAAAAGGAAAACCATACACGGGACGACAAAGGCGCCCAGGTACATCAAATATCGCAGCCTAGGAGATTTGGGAGTTGCCGGTAAAAATGCAATATCCAGCGGCTTAGATTCCACATGATGCATCAGGCTGGAGAGGTTTTTGGATTCTACGATCTCGGTCACTGTATCCATGACCTTATTGACCATGTTGGTTTTGATAGTGAGCCATTTTTCAAATTGCCACTTTTCGGGGATAATCGTAGCTAGGGTGGTTCGAATTTCATCCATCTTCTTTTCGAGCAACTTTCTCTCCGCAAGAAGGGCTTGGCGTCTGTCTTTGATGGAGTCGTTGGCCTGCTCGTGCAGAACTGAAATTTGCCGGTTGATGCAATCGAGGCTTAATTTCTGAAGGCCCGACATCTTTTCCCGAACTAGAGAAGAGTTGACCTCCTCAACTTTGTATAATTGATCCAGATGGGCCGTAAGAATTTTTTTCTGTAAGGCAATTTCATCGAGCCATCTTTCCTTCTCTTTTTCACTGTGATGTCTTTCATCTTTCAGTTGGAGTTCAAGAGCGCTCCCTTCAGAAATCAGCTTTTGACAAATCGGGTCGCGCAACACAGAGCTGAGAGAAGCCAATTCGAAGCTGGGATTCGGAATTTCCTTTTTATATTGCTCATAGTGGCGCATAGACGCCTCAGCCGCATCGAGCCTAGCGTTATATTCAAGAAACAGATTGCGAGCCGAAGCTAAGTCGATCCCTTCTAGCTCGGCAGGGACATTATTTCCGTAAAAAACCCGCTCTTGCAACATTTTTTCGCGCATAGATAAGAGGCGCGAATAGTTTTCCAAATATTCGGCTAAATCTTCCCTTTCTTCTGGGGTGCGCAACGCTTTGGCCCATGCCACAATTCCTTGATGCACATCGAATGAAGAGATCTCATCGCCCTGATCTATCTCTTGGATCATTCTTTCGACTTCAAAGCGTTGATTGCGGATCTCTTTGAGCTCTTCTCTTCTGACTTCCAAAGAATGCTGCGACACTTCGCAAAGAGAGAGTTCGAGAAGATCCCTCTGTTGTCTTAGATCTTGAATTTTTTGATTGATATAATTGATTCCAGAAGAGAAGGGAGTTTCATCGGCAACCGCTACGGCCTTCCCCTCTTTTTCCAGTTCCGCTAGACGGGAAAGCTCAACTTCAATTGCTAGGAGCTTGTTTTGCATCTGTTGGTGGGGAATTAAAAGGGTTTGTGTCTCTTGTTCGAGACTCACAACCCCTTTGGCCTTTAAATTTTGGCTCAAATACTCTGCATGCTGAGCAAATAAACCCTCCATTTTGCCAAAGATTTGTTCCTGCTTATTCTCAAGATAGGATAGCTGCTCTTTTGCCGTTTGGTCGTATTCCCGTTTTAAATAGCACTGATATTGATGCATCAATTCATTGACAAGGTGGGTCCCAAAATGGCGGTCGCGATGATAATAAAAGATATTTAAAATGGATTTATTATATTTGTCGTTCGCAATCTTAATCTTGGCGCTCACTCCTTGGCAGACAGGTTTCCAGTGGATTGCAGAAAACGGATAGACGGTTCCAAACTTGATTTTTTTAGGCGTTTTTTTAACGGTAAATTGAAATCCTTCCAATTTAATTGCTTTTCCCACTTCTCCGTTGGCTATTTCTTCTTTACGATCGTCGATAACGGTAAAATGTTCGGAATCGGAAAATGCGAGGTTAAAAAGAACTGTTTTTTCCCCTTCATAGACAACATTTTCGAAAATAAATGGATCGACGTCAGTCAGGGGAACCCCTTTTTCAGCGAAAATCGTCTCCTTAAATCGCCTGAACATCTTCTTTACAAACCATTCGGAACGGAGATCGTAAATCTGAATACCCAATTTCTCTACAGCGGGTCTTAAAACCTGATACGATTTCATAATCGTAGAGGCCCCGGGCTGGGTGAGCGACGCCATCGCCATCCCGCCCACGAAATTTTTGATGATATTTTCTGAACTGCTCCTTTCAATCTCCTCTTTAAAACTGGCCTCTATTTTGTATAAGGACGTTTTATTGCCAAAGTAGAGAAACGCAAAAAGCCCTCCAATAACTGCCCACTTGATCAGCCGCCTCCACATCGAAATGTAAAGCTGCTTTACATCATGCAATGAAAGGATCCACTCTTCTGGGTCAATCGTCGGTTTCTGCATTAGGGAATCACAATCCCCCAGCTAGAACAGCTCTTAAACATAAGATCAAATCCACTGAAACTGGGAAGGAGCTGCGAAATAAACCGGTTCCATTCGGTAATCGGCTTTGCGGCCACATAGATGATATCGCCAGGCATGAGGAGCAAACTGTCATTGGGCAAATGGATGACATGCTCCCAACTCACTGTATAAATTTTGGGTCTGCAAATATTACCCCGGATGATGAGAATATAGGACTTATCGCCCGTATAGGGAATTCCTCCAGCATTGGCCAGAGCCTGTCTTAAAGACATAAATCCATTCGGCATTGGCATCGCCATTTCTCGCGCTACCTCTCCCATCACCATCAGTGAGGAAGCGGCCGATTCAGCGATAAAGATCTTATCTCCTCCCCGCATCACGATATTTTGACCCATGTCTCCTTCCCGAATGAGCTTCCGCATATCTACAGGGAGCATCCGCCCATCCCGTAGAATGTAGCTTTTAAATAAATTCGCATCAATAGGAATGCGCGCTTTAGAGAGAACGTCGAACAGCCGAATCTTCCCATCCACCGGCACGCTCGACAAACCGGTCAAGCCCATCAGCTCGACTTTCCTTACGATCCGCTCTCGATAGGTCACAAACACTTCTGTATCGTGGATGAGTTCATTGTAGTGGTCTTGGATCTTCTGCCTAGCCTCTTCAAGAGTTAGTCCCGCTACATGAATTAGCGGCGAATCGGGAAGGCGGATTTGCCCATCCACCACCCGGTATCCAATTGAATTGCCGATGCTCTGTACAGCCTGGACGATATCGCCCCTTTTCGGATGGTAGAGAGCGATTTGAAGCACGTCATCTTCATCGATCCGGTCTTGGTATTCATCCAACAGACCTTCGTCGAATTCTTCATAGGTTTTGCCCTCCATTTCAAGGATGGAAAACTTCCCTTCGCGAATCTTGTACGAGTCGAGCACGAACTCATCGGCTCCATACAAATCTTTGCCCATGTAAGGGCCGCTGCAGCTAGCCAAACAGAAAGCCGTAAATAGATAGATAATGATCCTTGTCATAAAGAATTCAGCCCTTTAAGATGGAGGAGTCCACTTGTATAACACAAGTTATTTTATGAAACCAACCAAATAAAATGAAACGTATTCTCATCACCGGCGCTGCGGGATTCATCGGCTTTCATCTCGCAAAGCACTTGAAGAAACGGGGTGACTTTTGCATTGGTTTAGATAATTTCAATAATTATTACGCTCCGCAATTAAAAAAGAGCCGCGCCGCCGAATTACAAAGACAAAACATTGAGATCATCTCTGCCGACATCCAGGATCGCTCTCTCCTCACAACCCTTCTCCAAAACAATGGCATTACCCATGTGGCCCATCTCGCAGCCCAAGCGGGCGTGCGCCATTCCCTCTCCCATCCCGACGACTACGTGGCCTCCAACCTGCAAGGCTTTGTCTCCCTCCTCGAAACCTGTCGCCTTTTTCCCTCTCTCAAACTCACCTACGCCTCCTCTTCCTCCGTCTACGGCCTCAATAAAAAGATCCCCTTCAGCGTAGAAGACCCAACTGACACGCCCGCCAACCTTTACGGGGCAACCAAGAAAGCCAACGAACTCATCGCCCACGCCTACCACCACCTCTATGGCCTCTCCGTCACGGCCCTCCGCTACTTTACCGTCTATGGCCCCTGGGGCCGTCCCGACATGGCCTACTACCGCTTTACACAACAAATCTGCCAGGGCAAGCCCATTCAAGTCTTCAACCATGGCCAAATGAAGCGGGACTTTACCTACATCGACGACATTGTCCAAGGAACTGCCGCAGCCATCGACCTGGGCGCCCCCTGCGAAATTTTCAATCTGGGAAACAATCGCCCCATTTCTCTTCTCCATCTGATTGAGTTACTTGAACAAGGGCTTGGCAAAGCGGCTCTTAAAGAATGGCTCCCCATGCAACCTGGCGAAGTCATCGAAACCTTTGCCGACATTGAAAAGAGTCAGCGGCTTCTCAACTTCCGGCCCACTGTTTCTATTGAAAAGGGGATTTCCCACTTCCTAGACTGGTTCAAGATCTATCATGGTCTTGATTCCCGCCGGATAGAAAGGGAAAAATCGGGCATGGGCACGTTTACGAAATAAGCGCACGCTTTCGAGTGCAGAGTCTGAGAAAAAAAATTTAACAAGATGGTCAGGATAGTCACCCCGAAGGATAAATAAAATAGGGGGCCCGGGGCAGGCCAGAGCAAAGTAACTCACGCCTGGGGTTTCCTTGACGCTTCGCGAACAATAGCTCTGCTTGCGCGAAGCGGAAAAGCGCCGGGCGCGAACGAAGTGAGCGATTGCGAAGAAGTCGCAATATCAGCCGAAGGCTGAAGCCCGGCGCTTACCTCTCTCTATCCTGCAGCCCGCCATCAGGCGGGCGTATCCTGTAGGCTCGCGCAGGCGAGGGCTAGAGAATCGCCGGCGCATTCTTGATCGGGTCGGACCCCGAGCGGGCCTTCCCAATTGGTGCCGGTGTAGGGATTGATGGCCCTTTGATTGGGAATGGAGATAAAAAGATGGTCGTGAACGACGTAATTTTTGTAAGGGTGGGCCCCGCCCCAAGTATTTTGGCCAATGAGGGTGGCTCTTTTTGTCGCTTGCAGATCGTAGGCCAGCTCTTCGCCGCCTGACATCGTCTCTTTTCCAATCAGGACATAAATGGGCTTCTCATAGGCGGCTTCCTTTGGCTGGGTATAAAACTCTTCTGTTTGATTCGTTGAGCGTTGATAGACTCGCGTCAAAAGAGTCTTTTCCTCAAATAAATGGCTGGCTACTTTTGAGACAGTCAGAGGCGACCCTCCGAAATTTTGTCTCAAATCAATGATCAGCGCTTGGGTATTCAATAGCGGCGCCATGGCCCGTGCGATCTCTTCTTCATCTACAGGATGAGGGAAGGATTTGATTTCTAAATACCCAATATTCCCAGGAAGAACTTTCGACTGAATCCAGTCCGCAGGAGCTGCTAGAGGAACCAGGCAGGCTCTTTGCGCGGGCGTGAGCTCCTCCTCTTTCCAATCTCTGAGCAGGCGATCGGGATCATCCGGAGATATCGGCGCCAGCTCAAATCGAATGTGCAGATGCTTGTCTGGATAAATGGAGAGCAAATCTTTCAATACTTGATCTTTGAAGGCCACGGGGTCTGCATGTTGGTACAATCCGGCGGCGAAGTTTCGTTCAATGAGGGCGGCCATTTGGTTTCCCAGTTGCGCATCGATGTACCAGTAGCGCAATCCTTCGGCCATCTTGCGAATGACTTCCCTTTTCACCTCATCGGTCCACGGTTTTGGGGATGGAACAGGATCGGGGGCGCCTGAGGCAATTTGAACTGACGGAGAAGCTGTTTGTATTACTAAGGCCATAGGTTAATTATAACATATTTTTCTGGAAATGTAAAAAAGGGACAATCCCGTAAAAAGAGGGTGACTTGCTGCAGGGCGATTGCACGAAGAATCCATTGAACAGGATGGCCAGGATCGCTTCGCGGCAGGATAGCCAGGATTGCGGGGGAAGCCCCCGCTCCCCAGGCACGCACCAGGTCAGGAAAAAGCCACGGCCACCTGTTTAAAGACGGCGGGGAGAAAATCGATGATGTCGGTAGCAGTCATGCAATAGGAGGTCTTGGCTTCCGCGGCTGCTTCGCCAGCAAGGCCATGCAAGCTTGCGCCGAGGATGGCCGCCTCGTAGGGAGCGCAGCCTTGCGCCAGGAGCGCCGCAAGAATGCCAGTCAGGACATCGCCAGATCCCGCTGTAGCCATCCCCGGATCGCCTCGGTGAATGATCACCGGCTTCTTGTTGGGCCCAAAAATAAAGGTGGGCGCCCCTTTGAGAACGAGGATGACCTTTTTCTGCTCGCAAAACCGGATCGCTTTGGCAAAAAGTTGCATCTCGGAGGGCGATTTGAGGCCAAGAAGTCGGAGCGCCTCGCCTCGATGGGGCGTCAGAATCGCGTTCTTTGGGTAGGCTGTTTTCGGCTGCAGCGCGTCTGCATCGATCACGGAGTGTTGGGTAATGTCTTTGAGGTGGAACTCTTTTCGGTGGCCAAGTCCAGGGCCGATGAAGACCGCTTGCGCTTTGGCAAGAGCCTCGCGCCATGGTTTCGCTTCCCAGGGGGCGGCGATGATTTCGAGAGGGACAGGGCCAATTTCTTCCGGGTGGAAGAGGCGCACAATGCCTGCGCCCGCTTTCAGGGCGGCAAGTGAGGAGAGTTTGGCCGCGCCAGGATAGGCTTTGGAACCGGCAAACCCAACTACATAGCCAGCTTGATATTTGTTGCGGCTGCGGACGATTTTGGGTAGAGCCAATTGGTGCGGCAAATAGGCCAAGGCTTCCGCTTGCGCCACCGCTTCCTTGGACAGGCCAAAATCGGCCACGTGCAGCTTCCCGACATGGTTCCACCCATCGCGTAAGAAAAACCCCATTTTGGGAAGGCCAAGCGCAATGGTTTCCGTGGCGAGGATGGCAACGGGATTGACTTCGCCCGTTGTGCCGTTGAGGCCTGAGGGAATGTCGATAGCTAAAATGGGAAGATTGGATTCATTAGCGAGTTGGATGGCTTTGGCCAAGCGATCTTCGAGTTTACCTTTGCATCCGGTACCGAGAAGGCCATCGAGAATCAGCCCTTCGAGCTGATTGCTGAATTTTCCTTTGGCTTTCCGAAATCGTTCCCGAAAC
>CAYWKW010000076.1:0-8454 GCA_964458995.1 uncultured bacterium
CATGGGGCTGCCCATCCACACGGTGCGCCGGCTCCTGCTCAAAGCAGGGATCGATTTATGGGACTATTTAAAGACGATTTGAGGGAGAGAGAGGGGAGGATCGGACTCGGACTCGGATTCGGGCACGTTTTTTTTCTAGTTATTGCTTCTTCTTTGTTTGGGGCGGCGGAGGTGGAAGAATTGAAACACCATTCGTTGTATTTGATGCAGCAAAATCAGATTGAGGAATCGATTGAAAAATATCGAGAATATACCGAGCTAACCGGCCGAAATGATTTTGAGGTGCTCCAGCAGATGGGACTGATCCTCCTGCAAAAAGGGATCCAAAGCGAAGATTCGCAAACCGTCGTGATGACCCTTTTTGGCGCCGGCCTTTCTGGCTCGGCCAATGCTCTTGAAATACTAGAAAAAGGGATTGATCACCCCGATCCCCAAATCCAATTGCTCTCCTTGCATTTCATTGCCAAATTGGACGATGACCGCACCTCAGAACTCTTCAATCGCGCCATGTCTTCCGATTATCTTGCCATCCGAATGGAAGCGGCCTTCTACATGGCCCAGAGAAAACATCCCCACGCAGTCGGGCAAATCGAAGGGCTGATGTACCGCCTTCCCCCCGTTTTTAAAGCCTTTTTTCCATCGCTTTTTGCACTGATGGGGACGAACGATGCCACTCATGCCTTAAGACGTTTGATTGAAGATACCGATCCGCAGACACGGGTTGAATCGATTCTCCACGTAGCACGGCTGGGGCGCGACGACTTTCTTCCCCTTTTGAGAAGAAGACTCACCCACACCCACATTGCCGAAGTGGAAGCCACTGCCTTTGCGATTGGCGCCCTAAAAGATAGCCACTCCTCTCACAAGCTGCGGAAATTAGCCCTTTCGCCGACAGATACCATCCGGCTCGCAGCCAGCCTTGCCCTATTCCAATTGGGCGATCGCTCTCACATCCCCACTCTCATCGCACTGGCCAACCAATCGAACCTCTTTGCCATTGCGGCATTAGGCCCCATTTCAGGAACGGAAGAAACTTTGGCCCACCTCGTTGAATCGGACGACCTACAAGTGCGCGTCAATGCAGCCGTTGCCCTTTTGCAGCGGCGCGATTCCCGCTGTCTTTCGGCCCTTTCGGAGATCCTCATTGACGACGCGCGCAACCTCGCCTTCCACCCGTTCACATCTGTTGGCAAAACCCTTTCCGCCCTAAAAGCGGTCCCCTCTGCCGAACTACGCTCCAAAGATCCGACGCTTGATCTCAGCTATTCGTTCGCCATGAGGGAACATTTTTTGCGCGAAGCCATCCATCTTCCCGAAGCCACCTTTTTGCAACTCGCGCGCCGCCTCTTCAACCGGCAGCAAAACGACCTTATCCCCACGACCATTGCCCTTCTTGAAAATCTCCAAACTGAAGGAGCCCTCTCTCTTCTCAAAGAGGGAGCCAACAAACTCTCCGCCCCCCTTGTTCGCGACTATTGCCAGCTCGCTCTCTACCGCCTCAAACAAGAGGGTCCCTATGAAGAGTACATCAACCACTGGGTGATGAACCAAAAAGAGTCGCAGCTCATCCAGCTACGGCAACTTCTTCCCTGGAAATATCGACTCGAGCAATCGGACTACACTCTCTCGCCTGAAGAGACCTCTCGGCTTCTCATTGAAGCGTTTCTCTCCATTGCCAGCCGCCGTGATGAGAAGAGCATTGCATTTCTTCTCGAAGCGATCCAGCGGGGCAATCCGCACAATCGTTACGCTCTAATGGGCCTTTTGATGAAAGCCACCGAGTAAAGCGCAGCAGACCAGAGAAAGGAACAGGATGAACAGGATACAAAGGATGGGAAGGAAAGAAAAATAGAAATTCCCCCATCGTTCTTATCGTTATATCGTTTCCTTGTTTTAACTGTGCTCGATGGAATATACGTTAATAGGCCTTATAAATCCCATCCTTCCCATCTTGTTCATCCTGTTCCTTTATCTTGACTGCAGCCCGCCCTTCTTTTGCCCTGTTATCCTGTTCCTTTTATACCAAATCTTGCTATCCTGTTTCTCGTGAAATGGCAGCTCCTGTTTTTTGTTCCTCTCCTTCTGTGCGCGGAAGAAGTCAAAGTAGACCTTCGCAATCCGTCGTTTAAAAATGGCATCCTCTACACAAGCGAAGGGGGCGTCATCCAAAATGAAGATATCCGCATCCAAGCGTGCAGCATCCAGTACATCCACCGGATGGAAGAGGGCGAAATGGTCCAAAAGATTGAAGCGGAAGGCAATCTTCTCATTCAATACAAGGGCCGGGTCTTTGTCGGAGACGAGTTCGAATTCGACTTCAAAAAAAAGAGGGGCCTTGTCTACGACGGAAAAACCTTCTCCTCCATGTGGTACGTGGGCGGAGATCGGATCGAACTCAACCCCGACGGCAGCTACAAAGTGATCAACGCCTTTGTCACCACGTGCGAAAATAAATATAGCTCCTGGGATCTGCGGGCAGGCCGCGTCAATGTGATCAAAGATCAATATTTCCAGGCAAAAAAGGTGCGCTTCCGATTTTTCAATTGGCCCACCCTTTGGCTCCCCTCTTTCCGCCTCAATTTGAAGAAATTCAAAGAGCCCATTTTTCGCTACTATGTAAACTGGAATAAGGGGCCCAAGGTTGGTTTTCGCTATCAGCTCTACTCGTGGCGCGATTTCGCCCTCTTCGGCAGGCTCGAATACCGGTGGAAAAAGGGGTGGGGCGGAGCCATCGAAACCGAATACTTCCCCGAAGACAAGCTCACCACCTTCACGACGCGCAGCTACTTAGGGACAGATCGCCTTTTCAACGCTCTCGACGTGGAGAGAAGATATCGCCTTCAAGGAGCCCTCTACTCGGAAAGCCGCAACGGCAAAACCCACACAACCCTCACCTGGGACAAATATAGCGACGTGAGGATGCCGAATGATTTCAAAAGCGAAGACTTTGAAGTCAATACGGCGATGAAAACCATTTTCTATGTGCACCACCAAGAGGACAACGTCATCTCCTCTTTCAAAGTGCGACCCAGAGCCAATCCATTTGAATCGCTCAAACAAGACCTTCCCACTTTCTATGCCATAAACCGCCCCATCGAGCTCAAAAATTCAGGGATCATCTCTTCCCAGTTCATCCGCGCCTCCTATCTCGATTTCGACTATTCCGATCAGCTCGCCACCTCCTTGAGAGATTTCCAATCCCCCCGCCTGGAACTCTATGAAAAGCTCTATCGCCCCTGCCATTTCGGGCCCCTCACCGTAACTCCGCACCTGGCCGCTCGCGCCATCCTCTACGGAACGAGCCCCTCACACCAACCCAAATCCTTGGGCCTGCTGGGCTACGGCGCCCGAGCCAACTTTCATGGCCAGCGCCACTTCCGCAACTATAAGCACGCGATTGAGCCCTATCTAGAATACAAAGCCCTCACCCGCCCCACTGTGGGTCCCAACGACCACTACATTTTCTCGATCCAAGATGGCTATCAGAAGCTCCAACAAATCGAAATCGGCGTTCGCAACCTCCTCTTTTCCAACAAAGCCCTCTGCAAAGAGGCCGCCTTTACTGCCGACCTCTACGCCAACGCCTTTTTTTCCGACCCGGTCATTCCTCAAGTCGTCCCCCGCATCTACCTCTGGACAGCGTGGCGCCTCCCATCGGTCCACCTGACCCTCCACAACTGCTACAACTTCCGCAACCACATCTGGGACTTTTCAATCGCCCGGCTCAAGTGGACAGTCAATGAGAACGTCGCCCTTTCCCTCGAGGGGCGCTACCGCTCTAAGTTTGACTGGCGCAAAGCCGACCACGACAACTTCGTTCTCGACGTGACCCGCCCCCAAGATGAACTCCTCGAGTCCCCCCTCTCCGATCGACGGATCACCCTCCTCTCCAACATCTTCATCCGTCTATCCCCATTTTGGGAGGTTAAATTCCAATCCCACCATGGCTTTTACCGGTTTTACAAGAACCACATCCACGAGAAGCCTTATACCGAATTTCAGATCCACCTTTATACGTGGATTAGCTCGGCCTGGAAACTCCATTTACTCTACTCTTACGAAGTGAAAAACCACTTCGAGTGGAATATCAATCTACAGCTTGTAAAGAAAAATTTTTAACCCTCGATTTTTAACCCATTTTCAGCTAAAATCTTCGACCTATGGCAACAGTTTCACGCACAAAACGAAAAGAAGAAAATCCACCCATTCCCAGGATAGATAAATCCACTCAAATCCTGGAAACGGTAGGAAGGGTGGGATATACCTTTATTAAATCCCTGCCCCATCCTTACCAGGGATGTGTTGTCTCCAAGGACAGGAAGAAATTCATTCTAAAAGTAACCCCTCTGCAAAAGAAAACTGGTAAGGGTCAAACAATTGCGCCAGATCGCGGAGAAGCGCTCATTCAATCTCTTCCACCCCATCCTGGAATCAATGCAATTGTTCAACGTTACTTTTACAGAGAAAAAGAACTAACCAATGAAAAAGAAAAGGAGAGCGAATATGTCCTCGATTTATCTCCATACATTGAAGGGAAAGAACTTTTTGAAGAACTTGTAGAAACAGAAAAACCCTTTCCAGTAGAAAAAGCGATCCAATACGCCATTGAAGTGGGTGAAGCGATCAGTTTTTTACATGCCAATGGGGTGGCCTATCGCGATTTGAAACCAGAAAATCTCATTCGCGATGGCAGTCAAATCAAAATCGTTGATATGGAATTTGCCAGACGAATTCAAGATGAGCCGCCGATGTCCCCCGTTGGAACAGAAAATTTTTGTCCGCCGGAGTATGACATTACTCAATTGAGTAAAGGTAACAAATACTTAGATCGAGTAGATAGTTTTGCTTTTGGAGTGACCCTATTTATTTTTCTCACAGGCTCTCCGCCCTATACTACTAAAGAAAGACTTCAATACATTGCGCAAGGAACTCCTATTCCACATATAAACCCCGAAACCATTCCTGATCCAAAACTTCTGAAACTCATTCAATGTTTAATGGAGCGAGACCCCGAAAAAAGAATGACAGTCACAGAGGCGACCAATGAATTAAAAAAATTCCAACAGAAACTTTTAAAACCTCAGCCAACAGAGGAAAAATCCTGAGTTATGGCTGCTATTTCAACTGCTACAGAACCACAAAAAATTCCCCACATTACTTCAGAAGCTTACCAGAACATCTTTAAAAAATTCACAGCTGAGGGATTTACATTTCACGACCCAATACCCCGTTCTCAAAACGGATGTTTTATCTCCAGGGAAGGCCAACGTTATGTTCTCAAAGTAACTCCACTGAAAAATCAAGGCGGGCAAGAGGCGCGCATTAATGACGAACGTGGAGAAGCTCTCATTCTTTCCCTTCCGCCCCATGAGAGAATCAACAGAATCATTCAACGTTGGTTTTACGGAAAAGAAAACTTTACAGAAGAAATGCGTGGGGATAGCGAATACGTTCTTGACATGTCCCCTTTTGTCAAGGGAAAAGAAGTCTTTGAACTCATTAAAGAAAAGGGACCTTTTAGTCTAGAAACAACACTCTATCTTGGCATCCAAGTGGGTGAAACGCTCAGGTTTTTACATGATCATGGGGTTGTCTATCGCGATTTAAAACTCGAAAACCTCATTCTCAATGAAAAGGGTCAGATGATCTTCGTCGACTCGGAATTTACCAGAGGAATCAAAGAAGACAGGCCAATGAGCCCAGTCGGTACAAAGGAGTATTCGCCTCCCGAATACTACAAAGGGACCGGTCTCTCACCAGACCTCGAATTAATTGATCGTGTAGACAGCTTTGCTTTTGGAGTGACCCTATTTGCCTTTTTTACAGGAGACTTGCCCTACAATAAAGGCCAAAGAGATGCTTTCATTTTCCGTGCAGTCCCTATTCCGAATCTGAAGAAAAAATACATTCCTGATCCAGATCTTCTGAAGCTCATTAAACAGTTGTTGAACCGAAGCCCGCGAACAAGAATGACGGTCAGTGAAGCGACTCAAAATTTAAAAAAGCTCCTACAACAAAAATTTCCAGACCAACCACCTTCAGCCGAGGAAAAGACCTAATTTATGGCGGCTCTGAGTCCATCAGCTACTACACAACCTGTTACTGGTACGCCTACATCAGTAGGAGGGTTGTCTACTGCAGAGGCAACCCCTTGCTCGCCTCGCAGCAAGCGACTTTCAATTGAAATCCCACCAAAAGATCCAATTCCATCTTATGCTGAGCAAATCCCTAGAATATTAGTGGCAAAAGGCTTTGAAATTTTGAAATCACTACCCACACCTGCCAAAGGATGGATTGCCGCTAAGGAAAATCGAACTTACATTCTAAAAATATCTCCTTTATCTCATCCTAATAGGAGAGGGTTAAAATTCGATGATAACCATGGTGAACCCCTGATTCGGTCGCTTCCTCGCTACAAGAGAATCAATACATTCGTTCAACGTCTTTTTTTTGGCGAAGGAAACTTAACACGAAACAGGAAAGAAAATAGCGAATACGTCCTCGATATATCCCCCTTTATCAATGGAAAAGATCTCTTTGAAGTCCTTGGGGCGTGGGAAAAAAGGAGAGAACCTTTACCCCTTGAAAAAGCGATCAATTATGCCATTCAAATGGGAAAAGCGATCCATTTTTTACATTGCCATGGTGTTGTCTATCGCGATGTGAAACCTGATAACTTCATCGTTGATCAAGTCGATAATGTCCATCTCGTCGATATGGAATTTGCCAGACGAATCGAAGACGGACCAATGACCCCTTTAGGAACAGGAGACTACTTAGCCCCCGAATATTTCAAACACCCTCCTTCACAAAATTTCCTAGATCGTGTGGATAGTTTTGCTTTTGGCGTGACCCTACATATTTTGCTCACAGGTTATCTGCCCTACGATCCTGAACAAAGAGAGGCATTCATCTCTAAGGGAACTCCTAGTCCGTATCTGAACTCAGGCTACATTCCTCATAAAACTCTTCTGAAACTCGTTATGGATTTAATGCAATATGAACCCGGTAAAAGACCGACCGTTGGGGAAGCGACTAAAATCTTAATGCAGTTCCAAAAAACCTTGCCATAGTTCCCCATCAAGCATCATCTCATCCACTGTCAAGGCCCACGACCTGGACAACCTCTACGTAGTCGACGGAAGTTTTTTCCCCTCAGCTGGGGCCGTCAACCCCGCTCTCACCATCATGGCCAACGCCCTCCGCGCCGGCGATTACCTTTTGGGCCACTAAACAAATGTGACGCGCCTTTCTTTCCGAGAGCCCGTCGGCTACTATAAGGGCGCCGGGCCCCTTGTCTACATATGGCAGAAGTTCCATTAAGGCAGGCTTCATTTTTTCCTCTGCAGCAAGCCTCATTTTTTCGGTAATGTCGTTTCGAGCTGCTAATAATTGAGCCCTGGTATAACGTCTAGTGGGCGTCCCTTCTTTCTCAGAAGGAGTTGGCCTCCCAGACAGAGCAGCGGATGGCTCTTCAACTTTTGCAGAAACCTCCTCAATAGGCTGTTCTCCCTCCCTAAAAGGAGTTGCTTCTCTAGACAGAACATTAAACGGATTTGTGTCCAACCGCACAGTCATTACTACCTCGTAATAAAAGGGGAGATTTTCCCTTAAGTGGCCACTAAAATGCAATCACCAAAATTTTTACCATCCACCGTTCATCTTAATCCAGTAACAATCTGTGTATTATTTATCGCAGAGAGGGCGCTTCGCCCGCTCTGCGCTACAAAAAAATACGGCTAGATAAAAAATTACTGTCTTTTTTGATAAGAGTAGCAGGCAATGGTAAAAAAGCCACCCGGGGCTGTCCTAATCTCTTGGGCTATGCGGGTCAGGAGCGGCTCCCAGTCAGAGGCGGCCCATTGGGATAATCCCGTGTTGGGGTCGAAGAGGTGCTTATTTCCAAAAAAGGCGATCCTGTGACCATTTGTGGGGGTGTTTTTGTTCTCTGAAAAGCCGATGAGGAGGGTATAGACGCCGGAGGCTAGGCGGGGCGGCGGGGGCCATGGGCCTTCTGTTTTGTAGGCCCAAAGCCTGGTCTCGGTCAGATCTGGAGGAAGGCCGCTTTTGTGGAGGGCGAGCGCGGCAGGGGGAACTCCAGTTTCAAAGGGTTTGAGCAGCTCTGTCAGGGGGATTTCGGGATGGCGAAGATGCTCCGCAACCAGCCAGTAGCAGCTGCCCCGACAACTCTGCTCGTAATTGTTGGCGTGAATGAGAAACCGCCTCCCATAATGCCACAGACCTGTCAGAAGGCTGGTGCAGCGGCTATCGATTTTGTCCGCCTTGATTTGCAAATGTTTGCCCCACTCCTTTGCCCCTAAAAGAGCAAGCAGGTATCCTAAGGCTTTAAGAAAAATAGCGTAGACTACTTTTGCAGGAGCCACTATGGCCTGGAAAAAGGGGCGATAGTGTGTGGTAGTTACAAGGGCAACTGACATAGCATTTCACAGGTTA
>CAYWKW010000077.1:0-8421 GCA_964458995.1 uncultured bacterium
CACGCAAATCAAATCAATTTGATTTGCTTTTTCGCTATTGCGAAAGGGGGGACTCGAACCCCCATGAGATTGCTCCCGCTACCACCTCAAGGTAGTGCGTCTGCCAATTTCGCCACTTTCGCAAAGAAAAGAAGGTGAAAATATAAGGCAAAACACACTAATGCCGCAAGTAAATTATGCAAGATCCTTATTGGCTCAGCCTTTCTTCAAACAGGGTGTTGATCTTTGCGATGGGGGCGGCAGGGAGGGCGGCGATGGCGGAGAATTGGGTTGAGAAGGCGAGGAGGGAGATGTGCTCCCACTCTTGCGGAGTGAAGGAGGGGTCGGGGTCGGGGGAGAGGAGCCCTTCATGGATGAGAAGTTTGAGGGTGAAGCTGGCAGAGAGAATCGGGGGATTGAGGGGGAGCTTTTTGAGGTAGGCGCAGGCGAGGGCGTAGGGCGCGGGCTTGCTGGGAAGTTGGGTGCGGAGGAGGTTTTGAGCAATGGAGCCGGCAGCAGAGAGGAGCGGATAAGAAGTGCGGAGGTTGAGGAGCGGATCGATGAGGGAGGAGTCGTGGAGGGGATGGATCTCTTTCTGGGTTTTGCGATAGACCCATTCGGCGATACAAAATGGGGTGAGAGAGGTCGATTTGGCAATGAGGGTGAGAAGACCGTGGGGAGTGAGGATCTTGAGGATCTTTTTCTTCCCAAGATAGGGAATCGCTTGGAGGAGAAGGCCAGGGGCTTTTTCTTCGTGCATGAGTGTATTATCAAGAAAATTCACTTGGCAGGCAAGGTGTTTGGTGGTAAAGTAGAGCGTTATTGATGAGGATTTATGGGAAAGCAGAATAAGTTTGCGAATGAAGGTTACACTCTCTACATCGTAGGCAAACACTTCGAGATCACCGATGCAATCCGCAACTATGTTTGGGAAAAATTAAGCCGGATTGAACGGATTGCTGAACAGATCATCGATGTCCATGTTGTCTTAGATGCGCAAAAGCTGGAAAAGACGTGCTCGATTTTAATGAATTTCATCCGATTCCAAATCAAAGTGCAGGTCGGAAGAGATAACATGTACGAGTCGATCGATAAAGCCGTCGACCGGGTGACCAAATTGATCCGAAGATATAAGACGAAACTGCAGTCTTATCGCAATAAAGATCTGACAACAGTCGATATCCACGTCAATGTGATACAACCTTTAAGCGACAATTTAAGCGCAATCAACGATGAGATCGAGGCTGAATCGGCTAAAAAGGAATCGGAGCGGTTTGAACTGCATAAAGTCGTCGCCAAAGAGACCATGCCAATGAAGACTTTGACTCAGGATGAGGCGATCATGAAGATGGAAATCACTAGCGATCCTTTCCTCATTTATAAGTCTGAAGAAGATCAGAAGATCAAGGTGATCTACCGGCGTGAAGACAGCAACTACGGACTCGTCCAAATCCAATAGAGGCGCTCCGGAGGAGGCAGTCAGACAGCGGCTGATCCAAAAAATGATTGGCGAGCTAGGCTATCCAAAGGGTCTCCTATCAGTCGAAAGGAAGGTGGGGGAGAGGCGCTACGATTTAGTTTGCTTTTTGCCCTCCGGCGACGCGCTTCTGTTGGTGGAGTGTAAGGCCGGAAAAATCAATCGAATGGCGGAAAGACAGGCTTTCGGCTATAATTCTACGCTCAAGGCTCCGTTCATTTGCCTTGTAAATGAAACCGAAATAAAAACACTTTGGCTTGAAAAAGAGGAAGTGAAGTTTGTACCCTTTTTGCCCACCTACGAGCAACTCCGAAATTCTCTGCATTCAAGGCTATAGCGACGATCTGTATAAACAGGCTTTGGCTTGGGTCGATGATCATAAGCGGGTAATTTTTGTTTCGGAAGAAGAGCGGATCAGCGAGGATTTAAGAATCAAAATCTGCCCTCTCGAATCGCCTCTGCAATGGGGCGCGCTGGCGAGAAAAATCGCTTGGTCGGCCGTTTTTAAAAAAATGGGCGTGGTGGGGGATGCGCGCTTCAAAGAAGAATTGGAAAAGTGCCATTTAGCTGCGGATCTCATCCTATCGGAGGCTTCCGATTGGTGGGTTGGGGCGTGGAGGAACGCGGTCAAGAATCGGGGTCCCTACCGGCGGGGAATGGAACTGGGGGGCGTTTTTCAGGGCGTGCCTGCAGTGATTGTGGGAGCTGGCCCCTCCTTGGAGAAAAATGGGCACCTCTTGAAAGAGTTTGAAAAAAGGGCCCTGATCTTTGCAGGTGGAAGCGCTCTCAACGCGATCGACGTGGAGCCCCACTTTGCCGCTTCCATCGATAAAGAGGCCCCCTATCGACAATTCAAAATGCACCCTTTTTCCGAAACTCCCTTTTGCTATCAAAGTCGAATGAATCCAGACAATTTGGCTCTTGTGCACGGGGAAAGATTGCTCTTTCCAGATAGCTCTTCCGATCTGATCAATTGGCTTTATGAGGAGGAGACGTTTGATGGGGGATGGACCGTGGGGAACTTTTTGACTGCTGTGGCTCAACATTTGGGTTGCAGCCCGATTATTTTTGTGGGGATGGACCTTTGCTATACGCAGGGAAAAAAATATGCCAAAATCGATGCGGAGGCGGGCGAATTGGTGCAAGTGGGAGACTATCTCACGCAGCGCGATTGGTTGATGGCGGCGAAGTGGACCGAAGAGAGAGAGGGGAATTTGATCAATGCCACGGAAGGGGGGATGTTGAATCTCCCAAGAGAAACTTTGGCCGAGGTTTTGAAAAAGTATTCCAAAGAATGGGATCTGAGAAAATGGGTTCATGAGGCCATCCAAAAATTGCCGGTAAGGGATCCCGCGCAAAAACCGCTCGAATGGGAGGATGAAGTGGTCGAGCAAAAACTTTTGTCTCCCCTTTGGCAAATTTGGAAGCCGATTTTTGAAAGGGAAGTGGAAATCGATCCGCAACAAAAACTGGAACTCCATAAAACATTGTTTTTTCAACAAGTATTAGAGGAATATGGATCTGTTATTTTATCGGAGCGGTGAACTTTACTGCCGGGCCAACGGCAATCTAAAAGAGTATTTCCACAAAGAGGGGACTCTAAAAACAGTGGAGCGGTATCGCGAGGGGAAATTGGATGGGGAATCGCTCCTTTTTTGGCCCAATGGAAAAGAGAAGCGGAAATGCCATTTTCAGAGGGGAGCGCGGCATGGGCTCGACCAAATGTGGAGCGAAGAAGGGCAGCTTTTGGACGAGGGGCAATATGAGATGGGAAAACCCGTTGGCAACCATCGTAGATGGAGCCCAAATGGGCAAATGATCGAGGAGATCGAATATCTGGATGGGACTCGATTCAATGTCAGACAATGGGATGAAAAAGGGGAGCTTCGCGTCGAGGCCATTTGGGCCGATCCTCTGAGCTATCGAGAGAAGACTTGGGACCGGTTTGAGAAGGTATGGATTGAAAAAGAGGGATACTGGAATGGGAAAAAACTTGTCTACGTATAGCCAGGCCGCTTCGATCTTGATGGAGAGATTTCCTACTTTAGGACTCATGGCCGGGACTTGGAGTGAAAAAGAGATTGTTGAAGAGAGTTTGCCCCCTCTTCAAATGGAGAAAGTCGAAGCGCTCTATGTTTATGGATTGGGAAATGGCTCCCCTTTTTTTCAATTCAAGAAGTGGCTCGAGAGCGGGGAAAAGGCGCTGATTTTTCTCGAAGATGATGCGGGATTAATCGCCTCGTTTCTCCATCTTCCAGAGGCCATTGAGATTCTCTCCCATCCCAAAGTCCATTTGGAGCTCTTTTCCCGAAAGACAAAAGAGCTCGAAGCCTTGGCCGAAAAATTCCCCGTCAGGCGAATGGAAGTGGTGGCCTTGCCATCGAAAGGAAAAGTGCAAAGTTTGCGGCTAAGGCTTTTGCGTAAGACCACACTGGCGCACGCGCTTCGGATGGACCGCGTGCACGGCTATCAGCCCTTTCAAAACTTTGTGCAAAACATCAAGCAATTGCCCCGCTCTTTTTATGCCAATCGGCTCAAGGGCGCGTTTCGAGATATACCAGCTGTGGTTTGCGGAGCTGGCCCCTCTTTGCAGAAGTCGATGGAAGTTTTACGCGGATTGGAAAACAAGGCGCTGATCATTGCAGGAGGTTCGACGCTCGCTGCGTTGAGCTCGCAGGGGATCATGCCCCACTTCGGGATGGCCGTCGACCCCAATTTGGAAGAATACCGCCGTTTGAAAAACAGCTTTGCCTTTGAAGCGCCTCTACTCTATTCCACGCGCGTTTTCCCGGCCATTTTTCAAACGTGCAATGGACCCTTCGGCTATATGAGAAGCGGCATTGGAGGAATTCCAGAACTTTGGATCGAAGAGGAGATGGACCTGCTCGACCCGCTTTTGGGCGACTTTCTCTCTCCTGAGTCGATCTCCGTGACCACGATTTGCTTGGCTTGGGCCCAATTTTTGGGGTGCAATCCCATTTTGCTCAATGGCATTGATATGGCCTACACAGGGAATCGCCGCTATGCAGCGGGAGTTGCGGAAGATGAGGATGTCCCCCTGCAGGCCATCGATGCAGAAAAATCGGCCCCTGATCGTATTATCAAAAGAAAAGACCGGAACGGCAAAATCATTTATACAGCCGTGCGGTGGGTCATGGAATCGGCTAGCATTTCCCATTTTGCAAAAAAACATCCCGAAACACAGTTTATCAACACAACTGAAGGGGGGATCGGCTTCAAAGGAATTCCCTTTCAATCCCTAAAGAGCGCCTCAAGTAGATTTAAGTCGTTTAATATCAGGGATTTAGTGTTTCAGCAGATCGATTCATCGCCCATGCCAAAAAAGGCGGCAGAGACGATCGAATTGAAGATGGGAGAGCTGAAAGAGAGCCTTCTTCGGGTGATTGATCATTTGCGAGTTTTGGCAAAAGAGAAGAGGGGATCAGCCGCATTGGCAGAGTTAGAATTGAAAGAGGAGATGGCGGCGCTCTATCTATTCCACGATGTGTATCAGATTTTCAAGTTCGATGAGTTCTTTTGGAAAAAGTGGCTTGAGTTAGCCCTAAAGTATGAAGTCATGTTCCCTCGACCTCTCCATACTCGTGCAACTTGTTGCGAAGAGTCCGAACGCTGATGCCTAAAATGGAGGCTGTCTTGGTCCGGTTGCGGCCATTGGCTTCCAAAGTCTCCAGAATCATCTGTTTTTCCATCTCATGCAGGGTCCCTTTCTCTTTAGCTTCTTTGGGCAGGGAAGCCGCCGAATCGAGATAGAGGTGCTCTGCATCGATATTCAGATCAAAATCGAGCACGACGGTTCGTTCAATGATGTTGGCCAGCTCTCTTACATTGCCAGGCCATGGATATTCGAGGAGCTTTTTGGTCGCTTTCTCCGTCAGCGTTTTCATCGGCTTATGATTTTCCGCGCAAAATCGCTCGAGAAAATGGTGGGCCAATGGCAAAATATCCTCCCTCCTTTCGCGCAGAGGCGGGATATGAATGGGAACGACGTTTAAGCGATAGAAGAGATCCTCCCGAAAGATTTTGGATTCAATCGCTTCTTGCATGTTGCGATTGGAAGTGGCCAGAAACCGCAAGTTCACCTTGATCGGTTTGGTTCCTCCGACCCTTTCAAATTCTTGCTCTTGGATTGCCCGCAATAGTTTCGGTTGTAGGATCAGGGGGATTTCGGTCACCTCGTCGAGCAAAAGGGTGCCCTTATCAGCCAATTCAAAGCGGCCCGTTTTTCTCACATGGGCCCCCGTGAAAGAACCCCGTTCGTGGCCAAAAAATTCAGATTCAATGAGTGTCTCTGGAATCGCGGCGCAATTGACCTTGATAAACGGGTGTTGGGAGCGGGAGGAGAGATCGTGGATGGCTCCGGCGATCACCTCTTTTCCCGTGCCCGATTCCCCTGTAATGAAAACGCTTGCATGCGCTTTGGCGATCTTCTCCAAATCTTGCAAAATCCGCTTCATGGAAGGACTTTGAGCCACCAGATGGGGATGCCGCTCTTCTTTATAAAACCGATTCTGTTTCACCAAGCGTAAATGCTCATCGGCCTTTTCTAAAATTCCTTCAAGAGCTTCAGGCGAAAAAGGCTTGATCAAGTAATTGAAAGCCCCCAGCTTCATCGCCTCGACAGCCGATTCGATCGTTCCATGCGCCGTAGCGAGAATGACCAGCAAGCTGGGATGGAGATTTTTGGCCGCCTTCAGCACATCGAGGCCATTTTTTTGCGGCATTTTCATGTCGGTGATGATCAGATCAAAACTCTCTGTTTCCAAAATCTGGATCGCATCGGCCCCATTTTCGGCGCAGGCCACCTCTTTCCCCAGCCGTCTCAAGGCATCGGCCATGAACCGGAGCATCAGAGGTTCATCATCCACAACAAGCACTTTCTCAATCATAAATTACCTTTTTAGCGGCAAAGTTAAAGTAAAAGTGGACCCAAAATTCGGTTTTGAGCGCACATCGATCGAACCGAAATGGGCCTGAACGATTTTTTGCGTTTCCACGAGACCCAAACCGTTGCCTTTCTTTTTCGTTGTAAAGAAGGGGGAGAAGAGACTTTTTAGCTGTTCTTCATCCATGCCGACCCCTGTATCGCTAATGGCAATCTGACAATTGGTCTCCATCTTCAATAGCGAAATCGTCAAAGTGCCGCCCAGAGGCATGGCTTGAAACGCGTTGAAGATCAGATTGAGCAAAGCCGATTTCAGCGCTTCCGGGTCAATCGGCGCCAATAGGGGAGCGTCGGGAATGTGGAGCGCCAATTTCACATTGCTAGGGAAAGCGGGATCCACTTTGATGAATTTTCCAATCTGCCTTAAATAGGCGCCCACGTCCATAGTCTGAGGTTGAACCTGGATCGGCTTTGAATAGTGCAGGATGGCCGTGACGACCTTTTCCAGCGACTTCGTCCCCTCGATGATGTAGCCCGCCATTTCCTGTAGGTTTTGCTGATCCTCCAAATCGCGATAGAGCAAAGAGGCGTAACCCCTGATTCCCCCCAAAGGATTTCGGATCTCATGCGCCACAGTGGCCGCCATCTCTCCCAACTCTTTCATCCGGTCGTTGCGATTGGCGATCAATTGCAGCCTTTGTTTTTCGCTGATGTCTCTTAAGACCAGGATCATACCATGATGCGACTTGGGCCCCTCGTAAACGAACATCGTTGAAATTTCCATCTCCTTGCGATAGAGCAACCGGTGAGCAATGCCAAATTTCAAGGCTTCTCTCAGAGAAAACCCGAAGAAATCGTCGGGAAAACTTTCCCAAAACTTTTTAAATAGAACGGTTTCCGTCCTTTTTTTCAGCAATTTTACAGCCGCGTCGTTTAACAAAGTCACCGTCCCCTCTAAATCGACAAACACGATGGCATCGGAGATATTTTTTAAAATGTGGCTCAAGTAGTGGGTCAAACGGGTCAAATCGGCTACTTTGGCTCCAAGTTCTTGGTTGACAGTCTGAAAGCGCTCTTGTAACTTAGAATAGGCGCTTTTAAGGCGGTTTGTCTCTTCTGAGACTGCCGACTGTTGCAATTGCTGGAGAATGGGATCTGACATGTTTCTACCCTTAAGCCGGACTATACGAAAAGTCCTATTAATCTCACTTCTTTTCTCCTGTTCGCGTATGGAGCAAACGGAGCGGGAAAAGATCCGGCGGCTTAATTGCAAGGGGGAGTCGATCTATCGCAATCAGGGAGATCTCTCCTATTCCCTCGCTACCCCCCTCCACACCCCCCGTTCTCCCTATCCGTGGGAATCGGAGACGAATCTTCCTCGCATTACCAAGGACTTTTTCCGGTGTAAGGGCAACCCCATTAACCCTCCTCTCGTTGACCCCGCTGGCGCTCCCCTTGCCGACTGCCCGGGCCGCCACGGTCTTCCCATCCTCAGCGGCAAGGAGAACGTCTATCCCATCCTTATCGACCTGCTCAACTTCGTCCAAAAGAAGACAGGCAAGCGGGTCATTATTACCTGCGGCCACCGCTGTCCCTCTCACAACACCTATGCCGACTCCTCTAAAGAGAACCAAGTTTCCAAGCATCAAATTGGCGCTGAGGTTGACTTTTACGTCCAAGGTATGGAGGAGAGGCCCCAAGAGATCGTTGGTCTTCTCATGCAGTATTTTCAAGAGACGCTCCCCTATAAGAACGACAAAGAGAGCCTTGACTTCAAGCGTTATGACAAGACTGAACTCACTACCCAGCCCTGGATGAATCGGGAGATCTTTATCAAGCTTTTCCAAAAAACGGAAGGGCGAGATGGGGACAATCGGCATCCCCATCCCTATCTTTCCATTCAGGTTCGCCACGACGGTAAGGAACGAGTGCAATATGAGTGGGCGAAGGCCAATCAAGGATATCCTAGATCTTAAAACCCGCTCCCGCTATAATACCCAACATTTATGCCGGTGTGGCGAAATTGGTAGACGCGGTAGACTCAAAATCTACTTCTAGCAAT
>CAYWKW010000078.1:0-8324 GCA_964458995.1 uncultured bacterium
GGCCATTTGAAATCCTCGGGAAAAGTGAAGATCTCATCGGCGTCGGCAAAAAGGACATAATCGCCCTTATCCTTGGCCAGTTCAAGAGCTTCATTTCGGTTATGCTCGAAATTGACCCAGGGCCTTTCATAGAGCTCGCCGGGTATATTCTTCATCGCTTCGCGGATGAGGGTTTGCGTTCCATCCGTTGATCCCGTATCGACAATGACCCAATAGTCGATGCCTAATTTTTTTGCCGCCTCTAAACATTTTTCAATGATGTGGCTCTCATTTTTCACGATCATGTTGAGACAGATCGTCTCTTTAGCCACTGCGATCATCGCGAAAAAGAGAAAGAGCACGCGAAACATAAATCCCCTAAAGGGCCTTAAAAAGAAAAGAGTCTATAGGAATGGTATGAAAATTGCAAACTAGAGAATCTGGCCTGCTATTCCTCTTTGCCGTGGACGAGGTCTTGGGCGTGGAGGCACGCCTTCCAGGTGGAGAATTGGGGATTGCTCTCGTCTGTAAAGTAGAGATTGTCGAGGCCGATTTGTTTCACTAGGCCCGCCCGATGGAACACATGCCAAACCTCTTCGGTGAGCCCGCTGATCACCAGGTAGCGCCCCGTGGTTTTGAGCGTTTCATAGAGCCGCAGGATGGCCAGGCACATCGAGGCATCCATGTGGTAGACGTTATTGAGGCGCAGCACAATGGCCAGCGTTTTCCGATCCTCAGCAATGGATAAGATCGCGCTTTGAAACACATCGGCCGAGGCAAAATAGAGTTCTCCGCCGATGCCGATGATCCGCACTTTCCGGTGTACATCCTCTTTGGGGCTGACGATGATGAGTCGCCCCTTTGAATTGAAGGCATATTCGACTAGATGGGGGGTTGAAGAGCGCCTTAAGAAAGTGGCGATCGAGATGACAATGCCGATGAAAAAGGCTAAATCGAGGCTGAAGATTAAGCAGGAAAGGAATGTGATCAAGAAGACCCAAGCATCCTCCCGCGTGGCGAGAAAACAGAGCTTAATCTCTTTCCAATTCATCAGGGCTGGAACAGTGAGCATGAGGAGCGCAGCCAACGCGGCTAGTGGAATGTGCTTCACAAGAGGCCAGCAGAAGAAAATGATGATGGCTGTGATGATGCCGCTTAAAATAGCGGCCAGGCGCGTTTTGGCATTGAGCCGGTAGCTGAGGGTCGTGCGCGTCGCGCTTCCCGACGAGGGGAGCGAGCCCGAAATGAAGGCGAGCACGGCATTGCTGATCCCGAGGCCGAAAACGTCCTGGTTGATCTGGACTTGCTGGCCCGATTTAGCTGCGAAATTGCGCGAGATGGAAAAAACCTCCAGGATGGCCAAAAGGGAAATAGCCACGGCAGCTGGGAATACTTTGTTTAAAAGGGAAAAGTCGAGAAGCGGCAAAGTCAATTGAGGCGTTGGATCTGAGGGCATTTCAAAATCGCCCAGCCGCGCTACGCTCGGCTCTCCCAGCCAATAATTGAGCCCGTCGGCCAAAAGCGCAGCTAAAATGAGCATGATTAGCGCGTCGGGCCAGTTCTTTAACGTCTTTCGCAGAATAAACAAAATGAAAAGACAGGCAACCCCAACGAGGAGAGTCGGCCATTTGAGTTGGAAGATGTGGGCCAAAAAGATCCACGCCTTGAAAAGAACCGAGTCGGCCTTCACATCGGGAGAAACGCCCGTAAAATAGAAGAGCTGGGTAACCACGATCGCCACTGTGATCCCCGCAAAATAGCCCAAAACTACAGGCCGGCTGACAAATTGAAGAATCTTGCTCACATTAAAAAAGGCCGCCGCGATTTGGAAGAGCCCCATGATGATCACGATCTGCGTCAGGATATGAAAAACCAGCATCTCCCTCTCTGCGCCGGTTACATTTTCAAAGTAATTGGTCAAAATGTCGGCAATCGATGTTTGGATTAATATGGCCGTTCCTGTGCTGGGCCCCGCGATCAGATGGCGCGACGAGCCTAGAGCCGCGGCGAGAATCGTGCCAAAAATGGCGGAGAAAAGGCCCGCTGTCGGCGGCAGATCGGCCAAAAGGGAATAGGCGATCGATTGCGGGATTGTCATAAGAGCCACTGCAAGGGCAGCTAGAAGGTCGTGGCGAAAATAGGGGAAGCTGTATTCCCTTGCCTCCTCGGCAAAAGGGGTGAACGAGATCGATTTTGGCCGTGGTAACCTCATATCCCTAGTCTAGATGGGAAACTGAAAAATTACTAGAGGAGTCGCGGTTCTCCAGCGGCCGGAGGTTCTTTGCCGCGCAGTTCCAGCACCAGGGGACAGCCGCTAAATCCGTAGACTTCGCGGAAATTGTTGATCAGGTATTTTTTATAAGATTCGGTCATCAAGGTGGGGTTGTTGACAAAGAGGACGAACTTGGGAGGATTGGTCTCGACCTGAGTCATGTAGTAGATCCGCAGCCTCTTCCCAATGATGAGAGGCGGATGGTATTTCTGCAGGCACCCCTCGATGAACTTGTTTAAACCGCCGGTAGTGACCCGCTTTTGCCTCTGCTCATAGACCTCTTTCACTAAGGGAAAAATCTTATTCAAATTGCGCTCTTTCGTGGCAGAAATAAACAGGGTTGGGCAGTGATTTAAAAAGGGGATCTCCTCTCTTACGCCCCTCAATGCGTGTTCCATGCGGAAATTTTTCATCAAGTCCCATTTATTGAAGACCAGAATGCAGCTTTTTCCCTTAGATTCAATCTCGCTCGCGATCCGTTTTTCTTGTGTGGTAAACCCCTCAAAAGAGTCGAGCACGAGCAGGCACACATCGGCTCTATCGACCGCCTCTTCTGTCCGAATCGCCGCAAACTTATCGACCACCTCTTTTTCCGCTTTCTTCCGCCTAATCCCCGCTGTATCGATCAACAAATAATCTTGCCCCTGAAAATTCACAGACACATCGATCGCATCCCTCGTGGTCCCCGCAATCGGGCTCACAATCGATCTCTCTTCGTGGAGCAGATGATTTAGCAGCGTCGATTTGCCCACATTGGGCCTGCCCACGATGGCGACCCGAATCCCGTTCACCGGCTCAGGAGCCGCCTCTTCGCCCTCAGGTACATAGCTCATCGCCTTCTCTAGCAACTCCGCAATCTGATATCCCTGAAGCGCCGATACCGCAATCAAGTCTCTCACAGCCAAAGAGTGAAAGTCGTGGATCTTGGCCTCTTCGGAGCTGCTATCGATCTTATTGACAGCCACTACCACAGGCTTCTTTGAGTGAAGCAAGATCTTGGCTACCTCTTCATCGAGCGGATGGGGGCCCACCTGGCCATCCACCACCAAAATCACCACATCGGCCTCCTCAATGGCAATCTGGGCCTGCCTTCGGATTTCCTGGTTGAACGGCATCGTCTCTGACGTGTCGATCCCACCGGTGTCGATCAGCACAAAGCTGCGGCCAAAGATCTCTGCCTCCGCATACAGGCGGTCTCGTGTAATTCCCTCTTGTTCGTCGACAATGGAAATCCGCTTCTGGCAAATTCGATTGAAAAGGGCCGATTTCCCCACATTGGGCCGGCCTACTAAAGCTATTTTCAGTTGCATATTTTTCTTTTTAACAGGAACAGTATAGAGCAAAGCACTTCACCTTTCAACTCTTTTATTACAATAGAACATAATTTGCCAGAAACGTACAATAACGGCAGGTTTTATTATGACAATCGAATTAACTCAAAGCAAAAATTTAGAAACAAAACAAGAACTACTCGATTTAAAAAAAGATTCGAAGAAAGAATTCGCATTAAAATCTTTATTGAGTCTTGCAGTGGTTGTCATTGGCGTTGCGATGATTCTTTTTTTCGGCATGTTGGCTACGGGGGCCGGCCTTATTCTCCTCGGCGCGCTGGCCGCTGCCTACAACATCTACCAGGTCCGCCACAGCCTCAACCTCTTCCACCACGCCGCCCAATCGATCTCTTAGTTTAGAATTTTTAGGAATGATTCGAGAACGAAATAGACTCCCCCCCATTTAAAAAGCATGAGGTCTACCTGATTTGGCCAAACGATCTACCAAAAATAGCATAACAGCTCCCCATGAAACCATATACCCACTTACTAGGGCCGCTGACTGGGACAAGAGTTCTGGACAACCGACAGCCCTGGTACCGGAATGCACAAGGGAACCTACAAATGTCCCCGGTAGCACGACTCTGCTCACCGCTACAATAATGTTAGCCACATCAGTGAGCTGCATGCTCTTGCAAAACTTTCCCAGTTTACCCAGACCCAATCCAACGATTGGAACAATGCAGGATTTAGCCACCTGGTCATTGGCTGCATACCAGAGCAAAGCAGCTGCCGTCCCAGCAACAGCTACGTCAAAACTATCTATTCCCAATCTCGCCATATAAACCGCCTTTTTTCGGCGGGCATTGTAGAACCTTCGGCCCAATCCGCGCAAGACTTCTTTGATCGCATTGCAATTGGGCTGCCGTCTAAATTTGATTCTCTTCCACTTCTTGGAACATCGCTTCGAAGACTTGGAGAAGCTCTTCGCGCGAGAGGTAATTGATTTGGTCTTCTTGACCGATGATGTCTTCGAGAAGACCTTTCTTGCGCTCGATCATTTCATGAATGTGTTCTTCGATCGAGTGTTTGGTGACGAGTTTGAAGACTTGCACGCCCCGGTTTTGCCCGATGCGGTGGACGCGGTCGGTCGCTTGGTTCTCTTTGGCGGGGTTCCACCACCGGTCGTAGTGGATGACGATGGAGGCGACAGTGAGGTCGATGCCGACGCCAGCAGCGAGGAGGGAGGCGACGAACACCTCGCAGGCCGGGTCTTCCCGAAAGCGGCGCAGCTGTTCGGGGCGATCTCGAGTTGAACCTTTGATGGTGGCGTAGCCAATGCCCTTTTTCTTCAGGTACGATTCGATGATGGCAAGCATCTCGAGATATTGTGAAAAGACCACGACTTTTTGTCCGCTGTCTCGCGCTTCATAGAGGAGCTCTTTGAAAAGATCCCATTTGCCCGATTGGTGGGCATGGTAGTTTTTGACGTCGTTGAGGATGAGGGAAGGGTGGTCGCAAATCTGTTTGAGAGTCGAAAGGGCGGAGAATACGTGAACGAAAGAGACCGGTTTGGCGGTGTCTCTGAGGTCTTGATAGACAGTGTCTCTCATTTTGAAAGCCACTTCTTTGTAGAGCTCTTTTTGTTCTGGACTCAGATCGCAATAGGCGATCTCTTCAATTTTTTCGGGAAGATCTGGGAGCACTTCGCTTTTTTTACGGCGGAGAATGAAGGGTTTGACGAGTTTGCCAAGAAGCGCCTTTTTTTCCGCATCTTGTTGCTTTTCGATCGGATTAATGAAAATTTCGCGAAAGACGGGATCGGGAGGCATGTAGGAGGGAAGGACGATGTCGATGAGCGATTTGAGTTCGCGAATGCGATTTTCAATGGGCGTTCCTGTAAGACCGAGGCGCATCTGCGCGTTCAAGCTGCGTAGAGCTTTGTGCGTTTGGGAGGCATGGTTCTTGGCAATTTGGATCTCATCAAAGATGGCTACTTCAAAGCGGTGCGCTTTTAGGTTCTCTTTTCCTGTGCGAAGAATGCCGTAGGAAGTGAGAATCAGATCGTAGTTTTCTTCAAAATCTTCGAGAGTGCGCTCGAGGCCGTAGTAGGTGCAGACGCGGATTTCAGGAAGGAATCGTCTGAGAAGTTCTTGCCAGTGGTAGATCACAGACGTGGGGCAAACAACGAGATATTTATTCGATTTTTCTTCATCTTCATTGATGACGGCAGCGAGGAGCGCCATCGTCTGGTGGGTTTTTCCAAGGCCCATATCGTCGCAAAGGAGGCCCGAAAGACCGTGGCAATAGAGAAACCAGAGCCAATGAAGTCCCTGCTCTTGATAGGGACGGAGAGTCGCTTTGAGGCGGGAGACGTCGAGAATGCGATCCGATTCCAGGCGACTGAGTTCATCGAGGAAATGGCGTGTTTCAGGATCTTCAGGTTCTTCGATAGGTTCAAAGACCGTGAGACGGATCCATTCGAGAGTATTGAGGCGGATAAGCCCTTTCTTGGGATCGAGGCGTTTTTTGGGAAGCTGCCGGATCCAATTGAATCGGGGTTCTTTGAGGTAGAGAAGTCCTGCAGACGAAAAGAGGTGTCTTTTTTTATTTTGAAAGGCCTCCCAAATGGCAAAAATATCGACGGTCCCCGATTCAGATGTATAGGCAAGATCGAGGAGCCACTCTTTGCCCCGTTTTTTCTTTGTGGGGATAATGCGGCGGATCTTCAGTTTGAGGTTTTTTTGTTCGACAAGCCGTGGATCGATTTTTAGGATGTAGGGCTTCAATGGTTCCAGTTCAAAGGCAAGGAAGGCCGACTCTTGCGGCTGTTGAATCACGAAGGGTTGTTGGTAACGCTCAGGGAGACGGGAGGCGGGAGGAATTTCAGAAAATCCTTTCCCCTCCACGTAGATAAAATCGCCAAAACGCTTCAGGGCGGCTGGATCCACGCCGGGCGCATATTCCATTTTGGGCAAAATGGCGATAAGCCCCTGTTCATTGACCGTTACATCAAGCCCCATTTTTAAAATCGGAAGATCGGAATTGTAAAACTTTTGTACCTGTTCGAGTTCCTCCTTGTGCGATGAGATAAACGAAGAGATCTCCTCTTTGGGAATGTGCAGCCCCGGGTGAAGGGGCAAGCGGCCTCGAGCCTCTTTTTTCATGTAGAAGCCCTGCCCTTTGATGTAGACCCATTCGTCAAAGTGGTGCGTCTCCTCATAATCTTCAGGAAAATTCAGCTCTGCGTCAAAAGAGAGATCGCCTTCGGGACTTAAGTTGTAGGTGAGATGCGATTCAAGACTGCCTAAATGGGTCTGAAAACCGGGGAAATTGTGAAGCCAAAGACGGTGATGGTTGACGAATTCGGCCACTTCAGCCTTGGGCACGATTTTTTCTTTTCCCTCAAAAAGCCACTCCTCGAGAAGATAAAACCCTTTGTCGGGAACATAAGCCCAGGGAACAAAAATGGCAGCCCGTTCTGATTGCAAATCGCCCGGTTCTAAAACATAGAGTCCGACATGCAGATTCCCCTCCTTATCAAACTTCAATTGATATTGGCCATTTCTTTTTTCAGGGTGGATGGATAAAAAGTGCTGCAGAGCCTTGGTTGATTGCGAGAGAGCAGCCCCCATTTTTTCGGAGCCAATCACATCTTCTGAAAGGATGGGGTCGTAGCGGCGCCGGTAAAACCCTTTTCCCTCCACATAGAGCCAATCTCCAATGGGCACGCCCACAAAGTCGCTCTCGCCCGACGGTTTTTTCCCTTTGTGTTGAATGAGCAGGGAGCGATTCACCTCGTCATAAATAATCGATTCGATCGTCTCATCTTCGGCATCGAACACTTTCAGGGGCGACTGAACGGTGGAAAGAGCGGGAATGATCCAGGGCCAATTGACGTCGGAAATGTAGAACCAGATGCCTAAGCCCGGGAATTTGAGAACCATTTCATGGGGCAGAGGCTTTCCATCAAAGACGATTTCATAAGGCTCTTTTTGATCATCTAAGAACATCAGCCATTTAGCCAAATCGGACCAGAAAGAGAGCTCAAAGCGCAAACTATGGCCCGCCTTGCCCGCGCGGTACTGCGCGATCTCCTCAGCGGACAAATTGGAGAACTTGATCGAAGTCTCTTCCGTCTCTACAGGCCTTTCAGAGACAATCGTTTCCAACTTCTTTTTGGCCTTTGGACTCGTCGCTTCAATCGAAAAGAGGGGTTTTTTAGTCTTTGATTCACAAGTATACTTTCCCTCTTCCATCCTCAGGCAGTCGGTATCGTAGCCGTGCCTTTTGCTCGCCATTTGGAAGAGGCGGTTCCAGAGCGACCTCCGATAGCGGACATGGAGAGGCTCGCCCGTTCCGTTGAAAATCCGCAGATAGGCAGCCGCCAGATGGGGGCAACCATGGCCCGATTCAGAAACTTTGCAGCTGCAAAAGGAGTCGGTCACCTCCCCGTCATCCCTCATTTGGATGAAGGGAAAGGCTTTCTTTTTTCCTTTCTCTTGAACCTCAATCTGATACGTTCCTTTGGAAAAGATCGGTTCGCCCACAGCGCCCGCTCCAACGAGCGACTCTGCATCTTTCCGATACTCTTTCACAAATTCAGGTTGATGATCCATAAGAGGAAAACCGACCCCATTTTCACATGAGCCTTTCCTCATTCTATGACATTGTCAACTTCTTTGTCTACGTGGAAGGGCAACTTTTGCTTGTATTTGATCGGCCATCTCAAGTATACCAAAACAAACTGAACAATCGGTTTCTGGCTCCGCCCCTTCCCCAATTATCGAGGCGATAATTAG
>CAYWKW010000079.1:0-8162 GCA_964458995.1 uncultured bacterium
GGCAAAAACCAATTTTTGAGTTTACTTGGGTATAAAAATTTATTTTATCTTTTTGACTTTAAGGAGGGAAAGACGGACGCCCCGGGTAGACGACCCTTTGATGGGGACATCGGCCAGAGAGAAGGTCTCTCTGGCCTTTTTTTGGCCTGGTGTGTATTGGACTTCAATGGAGAGATCGTGTTTCGGTGTCAGGAGGAGGAGTTCTCCTTGTTCAAAATAGGGATAGGCCTTATCGAGAATGAATTTATCGACGATAAACCGCTTGGCCCAGAGCTGCTTGGTCTCTTTGTTTTTGTAGAGGACACTCATGACGGTTTTCTTGTCGGCAACGCCCACCCAAGTGGCGTTTTCAAAGTACTGCTTTTCAGGGATATTGACCACTTTATAGGTCCCATCTTTGTGGAAAATCAGGAGTTTATCAAAGTTGGTGCAGTGGAATTGGACTTCGCCTGAGACTTTCGTCCCCACAAACCCTGTGTCGGGATCGAAGCCCACTTTGATCTCTTTCGTCTCGATGGCGCGCCGGTCAATCTCCTCAATGGCTTTGACTTTTGTTCTGCGGGGAAAATCCTTCCCAAACTTTTCGATGAGGGCTTTGAGATAATTGATGGTATATTTTTTGACATTTCTGAGGTTTTTTTCGACTGTTTGCAATGTCTCTTCGAGGAGGGCGATCTCTTCCTTGTTTTTATCAATGTCGAATTGGGAAATACGCCGGATGGGAATTTGGAGGAGCTTTTCCCGGTCTTCATGAGTGGGTTCGCGAAGGAGTTTTTTTCGGAACGGCTTGAGAGAATTGGCTAGCGTTTCATGGATCCCTTCGAGGGTTTTCACCGTTTCGATTTTCTTATAGAGACGGTTTTCAATGAAGATCCGCTCAAGGGTTTTGTAGAAAATCTTTTCAAGAAGCCGGTCGCGCTCAATTTCGAGCTCTCTGCGGAGGAATTCAACGACTTTGGTGGCATTGTAGCCGATGATCTCATGGACGTTCGTTTCCCAAGGCAGCCCCTCTTTGATCACCATGATCTGTGAATTGAGGGTCACTTCGCATTCGGTAAAGCCGTAGAGCGCATCGAGGATCTCTTCAGCATATTGGCCGCGCGGCAGCTTGATTTCAATTTCGACATTTTCAGCGGTGTAATCGTTAATTTCATCGATCTTGATTTTCCCTTTTTTGGCCGCTTCATCAATGGAGCGAATGAGGCTCTCCGTAGTGGTTCCGTAACAGATCTCCCGAATGAGGAGCGTTTTGGGATCTTTCACTTCGATTTTGGCGCGGAGCTTGACCTTGCCCTGCCCTTTGTCATACTGGCTCTTGTCCATGATGCCGCCAGTGGGGAAATCGGGGAAGACCTTGAAGTTCCGCCCCTCGAGAAAGGCGATTTCAGCTTCTAGGAGCTCTGTAAAATTGTGGGGCAAAATGCGGGTCGCCATTCCGACGGCAATCCCTTCCGCTCCTTGCATGAGTAGGAGAGGAATTTTAGCTGGCAAGGTGACCGGTTCGGCATTCCTCCCATCATAAGAGGGGATTTTTTCGGTGATGTCGGGGTTGAAAAGAGTTTCGCGCGCTAGTGGAGAGAGGCGCGTCTCAATGTAGCGGGCGGCCGCCGCCGGATCGCCTGTGTAAAGGCTTCCAAAGTTTCCCTGTTTATCGAGAAGGTAGCCTTTATTGGCGAGATTCACAAGGGCTTCATAGATGGGAGCGTCGCCATGCGGGTGGAGCTGCATCGTTTGGCCAACAATATTGGCCACTTTATGGAGCTTCTCGTCACTTTGCCTCCATAAGGTTTCGAGGATGCGCCTTTGGACCGGTTTCAACCCATCAACCACATTCGGAATGGCGCGATCGAGAATGACGTAGGAAGCATATTGGATGAAATGCTCTCGCATTTGTTGCTTCATATCATCCATTTTCGCTCACCAGGTTTTCCATAATAAATATTTTGCGCGCTGGCGTATTTTTTCCCATGTAAAACTCGAGAGTCGGCTTTACATCCGAAAGATTTTGGATGATCACCGGAAGCAGACGGATCTCTTTGGAAATAAACTGTTTAAACTCGTTCGGCGAGATTTCGCCAAGCCCTTTGAAGCGGGTGATTTCGATCCCCCTTTTCAGTTCTTGGGCCGCCTTCTCTTTCTCCTCTTCAGAATAGCAGTAGATCGTCTTTTCCTTGTTTCTCACTTTGAATAGGGGCGTCTCGAGGATATAGAGGTGTTCGTGCAAAACAAGCCCTTCAAAATAGGTTAGAAAGAAGGTCACCAACAGATTGCGGATATGCATTCCGTCGACATCGGCATCGGTGGCTAGGATCACTTTGTTGTAGCGCAAGTCTGCGAGGTCTTCTTCGATGTTGAGCGCCGACATCAAGTTGTACATCTCTTCATTTTTGTAGAGCTGATCGAGCTTCATTCCATGCACATTGAGCGGCTTGCCGCGCAGCGAAAAGACGGCCTGCGTTAGAGGATCGCGGCTCATCACAATGGAAGCGGAAGCCGACTCCCCTTCTGTGAGGAAAATCACCGAATTTTCCCCCTCCTTGCTCCCATCGCCCAGGTGAAATTTCGAATCGCGCAATTTGGGGATCTTGAAGGAGATCTTTTTTTGCTTCTCTTTCGCATCTTTTTTGACAGCGGCTAACTCTTTTCTCAACCGTTCATTGAAATGGACCCGATCGACGATTTTTTTGCCCGTCTCTTCATTCTTGTAGAGGAGATTTTGAACCGCATCTTTCACCTCTTGAACAACAGGGCCCCGGATTTCGCTATTGGAGAGTTTGTTTTTGGTTTGCGATTCAAAAACGGGATCTTTGACTTTGATGAGAATCGCTCCCACGATCCCTTCACGCACGTCGATGCCTTGAAAGCTTTTCTTAGCGAAATCGTTGACCCCTTTCAAAATCCCTTCCCGGAAAGCGGAGAGATGTGTTCCCCCATCTTGGGTATATTGACCGTTGACGAAAGAAAAGTAGGTCTCCCCATAACTCGACGAGTGGAGAAAAGCAAATTCGAGCCCTTTTCCCTTGTAATGGAGCGGTTCATAGAGGCGATCCTCTTTAACCTCTTCATTGAGAAGATCCAAAAGGCCATTTTTGGAATAGATCTCTTGCTTGTTAAAAACGAGGGTTAGCCCCGTATTTAGGTAGGCGTAGTGCCAAAGGCGCTTGAGGATCAGCTCTTTTTGAAACGCGAATTTCTTAAAGACCTCTGCATCAGGAGTGAACTCGACCCAAGTGCCATTGGGTTCTTTGGTTTTTCCCTTTTTCTTCTCTTTCAAAACCCCTTTTGCAAATTGGGCCTCGACAAACTCCCCGTCGCGAATGCTGCGGACGGTGAATTTCGACGAGAGGGCATTGACAGCCTTTGTTCCCACCCCGTTCAAACCCACCGAAAACTGGAAGACATCGTCGTTGTACTTGGCGCCCGTATTGATTTGGCTCACGCACTCAATCACTTTGCCCAGAGGAATGCCCCGGCCATAGTCTCGAACCGACACCGTCTTGTCCTGAAGGTCGATATCGATTTTCTTGCCGAAGCCCATGATGTATTCATCGATGGCGTTATCGATCACCTCTTTGATCATGACGTAGATCCCATCGTCGGGGTGGGAACCATCTCCCAGCCTGCCGATGTACATCCCCGGGCGCAGCCGGATATGGGCTAGCGCATCGAGCGATAAAACGGTGCTTTCGTCGTACTTTTTTGCCATCTATAGATTAATAATACACGTTCGGAACTTCGGGAACAAACTTCTTCATATCTGGCATTTTAAACCCTTGGGGAAAATCGTCTTTGGAGACGGGGTACCAAGTGATGTTTTTTCCAAAAATAAACAGCTTGCCTCGAACAACCAAAGTTCCGTCCAATTCGCGCCAGAGCTCGCAATTATAGACCTTCCCTTTTGACGGATCGAGGATTTTCCCTGCAAAACGGGAACCATTATCCTGCAAATCGTAAATAATATCGAGCCCGCAAGTGTAGGGATTGCCGATGACTCCTGCAGCCCTTCCATGAGGCTTGTAGATCGTATCGTTCATTTTCCCAGCATCGTTGAAGGTTCCGATAATTCGGCCATAGTAGAGCCCCTTATGTTCGTAGACCCCGAATATGCATTGCGGCCGTCCCTCATCATTGTAGCTTTTCCAGTATCCGCTGATGTCTTCTGCGGCGAACAAGGCAGTAAAAACCAATAGAAATAACCATCTCATTGCACAATCTCCTCGATTTTTTTATATATATCTTCTCTATTTGTCCAAAAGAAAAAATACCTCACCCCAAAAAAGAGCCCTCCAACCCGTTCCCGTTGAAAGCTACTTTATCCAATCGTAAAACTTGTTTAAATCGACATTCCCGCCCGAGACCACGGCCACGGTGTCTCCCTTCAATTGCAGCTCAGGATGGGATAAAAGGGCCGCTACAGAGACTGCTCCTGAAGGTTCCACAATCATCCCCAATTCGGTGTAAAGGTAGCGCATCGCGTCGACGATCTCCTGCTCAGTGACCAAGAGAGAGCGATCGACATGAGCCTGCAAGAGGGGCCAGTTGAGATCTCCCACAGTGGGAGCCAGCAACCCATCGGCAATCGACTTTGGGGCCTGCAGAGTCACCCTTTTTCCCTCTTTGCAAGACAGAAAATAATCGCCTGCCCCTTCTGGTTCAACGCCAATGGTTTCAATATTTGAATCGAGTGTTTTGAATACAAAAGCGGTTCCGCTCAATAAGCCGCCGCCGCCGATCGGGGCGACGAAGTGCTTAATGGACGGAAGTTCGTCCCTGATTTCTAGCGCTAAAGTGGCATCGCCCACAATGACATCTGCATAATCGTAGGGAGACAATACCGTTAGCCCCTCTTGCTCAGCGATCTCGTGCACTTTGGCCTGCCCCTCCGCGTGCGTTGTTCCGTGCAAAACGAGCCTGGCTCCAAAACTTTTGACCCCCTCTTTTTTCACTTGAGGAGCCGTTGTGGGCATGACAATCGTCACAGGCACATTGAGCGCTTGTCCTGCGCAAGCCAGCGCTTTGCCAAAATTACCCGGCGATCGGGTGATCACCCCACCTTTCACGTTTAAAAGGGTATTAAAGGCGGGTCTCGTTTTAAAGCTATTGGTGACTTGCAAGTGTTCGCATTTGAGATAGAATCGCGTCGAAGGGATCTGAACCAGAGGCGTTTTTTGCAAATAGGGTTGAATCTTCTCTCTTGCCTCTTGAACTTCGCTTAGCTCCATAAAATTTTTCTATACCGAAAACGGCCATTTCTGTCTTCCATTATAATAAAGAATTTTTATCCTAATATAAAATATTTTTTATATTGAATTAATATAATTAATAATGTAAAATTTATACATTAATTATAGGAATAATATGACTACATATGGATCACCTTCTACAAGTTCAGGGAACTCAAGCAGATCTACATCCCCTGATCCTGAGCAAAGCGTTGAAATGAAAGATTTAACTTCCCTGGCTGAATTGAAGAAATCTATCAGAACTCTCACGGAAAAACTTAATGTTGCAATGGGATTATTTGATAAAATGCAGAGGAAAACACGCCTCTCAACAATTTATTCTGAATCTTATCAAAGAAGAATCAGTAGATATAAATCCGACATCGATACTTTAGAAACCGCTCTGCATAAACTGATTAGCCAAAGAAATCGTTTAGCTCAACCCTCGAATTCTTGAGGCGAGGTGGGCTAAGCTTTGTCCTGCCCAAGCTCCTAGTGAGACGCCTACGATGGGAACAAAAATCGTTGTGTGGTGATCGATATGGCACCAGGTCATCGCGAGGTTGGCTCCGAAGGAGAGAAGCGGCGGCAATTTGACTCCCGTCACCTGCTCCAAAAACCCTTGAGAACACGAACTTCCCGCTTTTACCGCCTGGGCACGCTCTCCAGAGAAGTACTGGTAGAGCCCCACAGCCGTTCCTATCAAGAAGAAAGGCAAGAAGAGCTGAAAGTTTGCGTAGGCAGCAAAAATCCCCAAAGCAACCGCACTCACCTTCTCCAATAAATAAAAGAGCTTATCGCTTGTCGATTGCGCGTGAGCGTGATGCGTATGAGAACAACAGGACCCGGGTTGAACAGCGGACATCGTTTTCCTTCCATTTTAGCCAGGACATGGTACACCCAAGCGAATTTTTACTCACTTTTTAAATCATTTCCGTGCTAAAATCATTGTCATGAAGCAGCCTCCTACGATTCAACCTGCCGAAAGGCACGGCCCAGCCTACGACCCCATGGACAAGCTGGTGCAAGATTTGCAAAACATCCAGAGTTTTATGGCCCGCCTGGAAGACAAGCCTAAGGACTTGAAATACCTCAAAGAGCATCACAATCAAATTCTGAATCTTCGGAAGGGGATGCTGCAGCAAATTGAGCTTCTCAATCAAGATCCCTACAACTATTCCCACGCAAAATTGACACTCCTAAAAGCAGAATTGGGGAAAATTTTCTCCGAACTGGAAGGGATCGTGGGAGCCGTCGATCCATGGAATAAAGATCATTTTCAAAAGTTTGTCGATGCCATCGAAAAGGCGATGAACAAATTCGATGACGAGCTGACGCCCTAGGTAGGAGCGGTCAGCCGCCTCCTGCTCCCCGGTCGACGACCACATGTACGTGCGGTTCTGAGGTCGCATGAGTTGGCGGCAGCCCGCCTAGCCACAACTGGGGCAGTTCTGGATAGGTTGTCACCAGGCCAAGGATACCTCCGGCTAACTGCGTAATCAGACCCAAATAACAGACACCAGGTCTAGTCCAGCTGGCGCCCCCCCACATTGAATATCCAACCCCTCCGCCAATCGCAGAAAGCAGCGTCCCTTTGGCGATTTGTTCACAAGTTCTCATCGACAAAGAAGAGTGTCCATTATTGGCCATTGCGGCCCAGTGAATGGCGGTGCTCATCAATGCTCCAGATACAAATGAAGGTAGAAACGCAAGCGCCACCACACTTCCCAAACAAGCTGCGGCAGAAACCACACACGGGTGATCTCTCATTCTTGTCCAGCAGAACCGAGATTCTACAGCTGCTGCCCTCATAATGACACTCGAGTAAAAGAGGAACAATGGTACTGAAACATCTTTTTTAAACGCAAGGCAGAAGTGAGCTGCCTCTTTCTAAAACAACCGAACCATACTCCCTGCTACCGGAGGAGGTGCGGCTGCGCTACCGTATGCCGGCTGAGTTGCGGCCACACTTAGGAGCGGTGTTTCTTGAGCGGACCTTTGCGACCAGCATCGTCTCGGATTTAGCGCTTCATAATAGGTTGCAGCCAAGCCGAAGAGCGGGCCACTTACCCATGCTACGTAACCCAAAACGGCAATGAGACGATTGTGGTTGTCCATATCAGCGGTGTCAATAGCGATTTGATAACCCGTACATCCAATAGCCGAGACAGCGGCAGCAACGACTGCCCCTGCAACGTAGTGTTTCCATGTTCTCGTTGCCTGGAGAGGATGGGCCTGCGCCCCCTCTTGTTTTAATTGCCATTCGTACCAGCCTATTAGTCCTGTGAACACGGGCACAGCCATCGTTGCCCCCGCTACCCCCCCTAATAATGGAGGAAAGAACGTATAGGCCGCTACGCTTCCTGCTAGAGAGGTGAGACAGGCCGCTGCTGTCTTTGGATATTCTCTCATCATTCCCCAATAAGAGGAAGACGGCTCAACAAATGAACTCATAAATGACTCCCGATTAGAAAAGGAGCGATGATACTCCAGCATTCTAATTAAACACAAGAAAGAGGTTGACGAAAATTTTTAGAAAAAATACTATGTTTCCGTTTTTTTGAGGTTGTATGGCTTTCGTTTCTTTTCTGGCAGCAATTGCGGCTCTTGTTTCCGTTCAGGAGACTGCGCCGCATCTTCCCGATACATATGACTCTCCCAAATATTCACCCGATGAGCAACACTTGGCCTACTTAGCTCCGGATGCTCGGGGAGCTCTCAATATTTGGGTGGACGGCAGGGTTGTGACTGGTGAGAGGAGAGGCGTTTTGAATTTCCAGTGGCAAAAGGATAGCGCCCACCTTCTCTATTCTTACGATGAAAAAGGGGACGAAAATAACCATTTGTTTCAAGTGGATTTGGAGGGCCATGTTGAGGATTTAACTCCCTCTCATCAAGGACATGTAGACCTGTTGAAACTCCTTCCTGACCAGGCTTTGA
>CAYWKW010000080.1:0-8079 GCA_964458995.1 uncultured bacterium
TCAGCATGCGCTCGAGTTGGATGCGGGTAAAGTTCATGTGGTCGCGGCGTTTGCGCGATCCGCGGGCTGCGCGCTGCTTAGGAGCAATGACAACGGGCCTGTCGGCGTTCACAACGAAACGCTCAATAATACTAGATAATTCTTGAGGTTGCTTATACTTCATTTTTCTCAAAGTGAAGTGGTGCATATACCCACCTGTCTTCATAGGAAGATATTTACAGAGTTCGTTCTCCTTCTTGGCGCCGAGCTTCTTGATCGCTTTCGCAATGACTTCCTCAACTTCTTTAAAGCCTTTTGCGGGTTTTGTTTCCATTTCTTCTTTTGTTGCCACCATTGGTACCGTCCTGATGCTAATTTAAGGATTTTTTTTCAAAACTTTCTTTCAAAAGTAGATTGCTTGGTTTATCCCATCCTGGAATATGTTTGCAATCTTTCTTTTTACCTCGCGAGAGGTTTTATCTAAATTAATTGGGGATTATATGAGTTCCGTTCATTTTGTGCAAGAAACTACGATTTCTCTTTTTTTCTTTTTTGGAACATTCTAATCTGTATTCTTCTCGGGAATTGATATATTATGAATGGATTAAAAAAAGTTATTTTGAGCCTTTTTCTCCCACTGCTTATGGCTGGGTGTTCGGCCCCTCAAAACGAGACAAATCGAGTAAAAGTTCTTTCAACGACGGCCCAGATTGCCGATTTGGTCTCTTCGATTGGGGGAGAGCGGGTCGACAGTCAGGTTCTCATTCGCGGCGATTTGGATCCCCATAGTTATGAGATTGTCAAAGGCGATGGAGAAAAAATCGCTCGGGCAGATCTGATCTTCTACAATGGCCTCGGTCTGGAGCATGGAGCTAGCTTATCCTCCCTATTGCGCACCTCGAACAAAGCGACTGCGATTGGAGAAAAAATTTTATTGGCTCACCCCGAGAAAATGTTAAAGAAAGGCGATGTTATCGACCCCCATATATGGATGGATATTTCTCTCTGGCAAAAAGGGGTCGAACCCATTGTGGATGCTTTAAGCAATCTCGATCCGGCGGGGGCTTCCTACTATCAATTTCGGGGAGAGCTGCTTAAACAAGAAATGAACCTCGTTCACGCCGAAGTGCGCGCGCTTCTGCAACAAGTTCCCTCTGAAAAGCGGTATCTTGTGACAAGCCACGACGCCTTCCACTATTTCACTCGCAGCTACCTGTCCGATCCCGATGAAGCCAATTGGGCCGATCGCTTTGCCGCTCCCGAGGGTTTGGCTCCCGAAGCCCAACTCAATCCGCGAGATATCCAAAAGATCATCGACTATCTGAAAGTGAAAAAAATTTCGGTCCTTTTTCCTGAGTCGAATGTCAGCCGTGATTCGATCCGAAAAATTGCCACCGCGGGCAAGGAGCTGGGACTTGAAATTCGCATTTGTTCCGAACCGCTCTATGGAGATGCGATGAGTGGGCTCACTTATTTAGAAATGATGCGCAGCAATGCAGAAACAATAAAGAAGTACTTATGGACCATGCGATAGAAGCTGAAGAGCTCCACATTAATTACGGAAAAGTTTCCATTCTTTGGGATTTGTGTTTTCGAATTCCAAAAGGGCTCCTCGTCGGCATCATTGGACCGAATGGCGCTGGGAAAAGCACTCTTCTCAAGGCGGCGCTCGGCTTAATTAAACCCCTTTCGGGAAAAATTTCCCTCTCAGGAAATGTGGCCTATGTTCCGCAGAGAGAATCGGTCGACTGGGATTTTCCGATCACTGCGGAAGAAGTTGTCCTCATGGGCCGCTATGGGCGCCTCGGGCTGTTTGGAAGGCCCCGCAAGGCCGATCGGGAAGCGGCCGCCGCTGCGCTAGAGCAGGTGGGGATGAGCCCCTTCGCGCGCCGGCAAATCAGCCAGCTCTCGGGCGGCCAGCAGCAACGGCTGTTCATCGCCCGCGCCCTCGTGCAAAACGCCGACCTCTTCCTCCTCGATGAGCCCTTTGCGGGGGTCGATCTCGCCACGGAAAAAGCGATCATGGCTCTCTTGCGCAAACAAAAAGAGGAGGGAAAAACAATCTTGATTGTCCACCACGATCTCCCAAGTGTTGAAGAGTACTTTGATTGGACGCTCCTACTGAATACACGCCTTTTAGGCTGTGGGCCTGTGAAAGAGGTTTTTACGAGAGAAAACTTGGCCCAAGCTTTTGGAAAAAGCCAATCCCTTTTTGACGAGGCGGCCGACCTCTCCGCAAAAAGCATCAGCGGGATTTTATGAACTTTTTTACAGATCCCGTTTTACGAGCGCCTACTTGGGGATGCATTTTCATGTGCATCGCCTCCTCGTTGATGGGCGTTCTGATTTTCCTGCGCAAAAGATCTCTATTGAGCGAGTCCCTTTCCCACGCAGCTTACCCGGGCGCCTGTCTCGGAGTCTGTTTATTCGCTCTCCTTTTTCCACAGCAAGAAGAGTGGACATTTTTGGCCGTTTTAGGCGGAGCCTTTCTCTCCTCCATGCTGGGTCTCAAGGCGATTCAACATCTCGAGAAAACCGTAAAAACGGATGCGGCTCTCTGTTTTGTTTTATCCGTATTTTTTGGTTTCGGCGTGGTCATTGCGAGTGGAATGCAATCTGAGTTGCCCGCCTGGTACAAACAAATCCAAATGCTCCTTTTTGGCCAAGCCGCCACCATGAGCGATATGCACATTTGGATCTATGGCTCTCTTGCGGTTGTTGTGGCTTTTTTTCTCTTTTTCACTTTCCGTCCCCTGCAAGCCGCCCTCTTTGATCGCGATTTTTGCCTGAGCGCGAAGATTCCTATAGCCGCTTTGGAGCGGATCCAATTTTGGCTTCTCCTTCTCTCCCTCATTGTGGGGATCCGCAGCGTCGGCGTCGTGTTGATGTCGGGCATGGTGATCGCTCCCGCTGTGGCCGCGCGGCAATTCACCGACCGGCTGCAATTGATTTTTCTCCTGGCCGCCATTTTTGGCGGCCTAAGCGGCCTCGTCGGAAATTATCTATCGGTTTTGGCCAATTTGCCGACAGGGCCGATGATTGTTTTAGTGGCCACTGCGATTGCCCTTTTTGCCCTCCTTTTTGCTCCCAAAAGGGGGCTCCTCTTCCGATTTGTGCGCATTCTCCTTTTCCGCCTCCGCTGTCTCGAGGAAAATATTTTAAAAGGGATTTGGAAAAAGGGGAGGTTTTCTGAAAAGTCTTCGCTGATTGTGAGGACAGCGCTTTGGAGATTGAAGAGGGAAGGGTGGCTCAGCGATCAACTGGAATTGACGCGCGATGGAAAGCTCAAGGCGGCGGCCATCGTGCGCCTCCACCGGCTTTGGGAACTCTACTTGACGCAAAGACTCGGATTCCAAGTGGAAAAAGTGCACCGGACAGCGGAAGAAATGGAGCATATTTTAACACCCGAAATGGAAGTGACCCTCACGAAGCTTTTGGAAAACCCAAAACACGATCCCCACCACCAACCCATCCCTGAGAAAAGCCTATGACCGATTTAATTCAAATGGCCGTTCTCAGTGCGATAGCGATCTCTTGCGGGCTCATTGGCCCGTTTCTCGTGTTGAAGCGAATGACCCTGTTTGCCAATTCCCTCTCCCACACGATTTTGCTGGGCATTGCTCTCGCTTTCCTCGTGACGGGCGGCGCGCTACTGGATCTCTCCAATCTTCTGATCGGGGCCTTTTTAGCAGCGATCATGACCGCCTTTTTAACGGGGGGATTGGTCCGCTTTTTCCGGCTGCAGGAAGACGCGAGCATCGGCCTTGTTTTTACAGCTCTTTTCGCTTTGGGCATCACTGTGGTGACTCTGTATACGCGCGACGCGCATTTGGGACTGGAAGCCGTGATGGGCAATGCAGATGTTCTCCAACTCTCCGATCTGAAATTGGCCGGTTCTCTCGTTGCATTAAACCTGTTTGCCGTGCTCTTTTTTTATAAACAATTTCAGTTGATCAGTTTTGATCAAAACCTAGCGAAGGCATTGAAAATTCCCGCCTCATTTTTCCATTTTCTGCTGCTGCTGCTCGCGGCAACGACCTGCGTCGGCGCCTTTCGCGCGGTGGGAGTGCTCTTAGTGCTCGCCTTTTTGGTAGGCCCCTATTTGATCGCCCGTCTCTTTTCCCATCGGCTGCCCTGGCTCCTGTTTTGGACTCCTCTGATCGGCGTGATCGCTTCCGTAACGGGCGTTTTAACATCGAGACTTTTCTTGGAGGTCTTTGGATTGGCTCTTTCCACTGGCGGAATCGTCGCAACGCTGATTGGGCTTTTTTATATTGCCGCCTTTTTGTTAAAATCGCGGGCATGCGAAAAAGAATTGCGCTCTTAGGCAGCACAGGATCGATTGGAACCAGCGCTCTTCAAGTCGTGCGCCATCTGAATGGCGAATTGGAGATCGCCGCTCTTGCGGCCAAATCGAACATCGATCTCTTAGAAAAGCAGGCCAAAGAGTTTAGCCCTAAAGTCGTCGCCGTTTTTGACGAGGGCGCAGCTTTGCAGCTGCAAAAGAGAATTCCCCATATTCCAGTACTTGCAGGCGTGGACGGGCTCAAGGCGGTCGCCTCATTTTCAGGGGCCGATTTCGCCATGCTAGCCATGACAGGAAGCGCCGGACTCGAGCCCGCCCTGGCGGCGATTGGAGCCGGGAAGCAAATTGGCCTCGCCAATAAAGAAGTGCTCGTTTCCGCAGGAGAGCTGGTGAGCGGCCTCGCGCGGCAAAAAGGGGTCGAACTGCTCCCCGTCGATAGCGAGCACAGCGCCCTGTTTCAGTGCTTGAAAGGGGAAAAAATGGGGCAGGTGCGGCGCCTGATATTGACCGCTTCAGGGGGTCCTTTTCGAACTGAAAGTGATTTGAGCCGGATCACTCCCGAACAGGCTTTGGCCCACCCAAATTGGCGCATGGGACCCAAAGTAACGATCGATAGTTCCACGCTCATCAATAAAGGCTTTGAGATGATCGAAGCGCGGTGGCTTTTTGACATTGATCCCGCCCGCATTGAAGCGGTGATCCACCCGCAAAGCCGCATCCATAGCTGCGTAGAATTCATTGACGGTTCGATGTTGGCGCAAATGTCGGACCCCGACATGATCCTCCCCATTCAGTATGCGCTCACCTATCCGGAAAGAAGACCCGGATTGATGCCCCCATATGACTTTATAAAAAACGGGACTTTGACCTTTTTCCCTCCCGACAAGGAAAAGTTTCGCTGTTTAAAGCTTTCGATCGACGCCATGAGAGCCGGCCGAAGCTATCCCTGTTTTCTCAATGCGGCCAACGAAGTTCTCGTCGATCGATTTTTGAACAAAAAAATCTCTTGGATCGAAATCGGAGTGAAGCTCGAAAAATTAATCTCTTCACATGAGCCGCAAAATCTGCTAACCTTAGAGGCAATTCTTGAAGTGGATAGCTTAGCCCGTAAAAAAGCGAGTTGTGTTTGACAATAGTTTACATTCTCCTAGCAATCTTGGGTTTGGGTTTTCTCGTATTCATTCACGAGCTTGGCCATTTTTGGGTCGCTCGCAGACAGGGGATGAGAGTGGAAGCCTTTGCCATCGGATTTGGCAAGCCGATTTTCACTTGGGAGAGGAATGGCGTTAAGTGGCACATTTGTCTTTTGCCTTTCGGCGGCTACGTCAAAATTGCCGGCATGCAGAAAGAAGGCAACCTCGAGCCTTCAGAAATCCCCGACGGATTTTACGGGAAGAAACCATGGCAGCGGATCCAAGTCGCGCTAGCCGGTCCCTTAGTCAATATTGTTTTCGCCCTGGTCGTCTTCTTCATTCTTTGGGCCTCTGGCGGGCGGGACAAGCAATTCACCGAGTTTACCCATCGCATCGGGTGGGTCGATCCCAAGTCGACGCTCTATGAACGGGGAGTGCGCCCTGGCGACATCATTGAACGGTATGACGATCGCCCCTTCACTGGATTTAAGGACCTGCTCATCGCCTCCATCATGCGAGACGATTCGACCCAGATTGAAGGGACGAAAATCGATTATCTCACCGGCCAAAAAAGCCATTTCAACTATACGCTGAAAACGTATGAAAATCCGGAGCTCCGAGGCAAAGACAAATTCAATACCATTGGAGTCCTTTCTCCGGCCCGCTATCTGATTTTTGGCGGGCAAAACCTTCTCGCGAGTTCGCCCATGATCGGCAGCGGCATCCAAGCTATGGATCGCGTTCTCTGGGTCGATGGCGAAATTGTTTTTTCCCATCAGCAGCTCAGCTCCTTGACCAACGAATCGAGCGCCTTTTTGACCGTGCAGCGGGGCGATCAGATTTTCCAAACCAAAGTGCCGCGCATCCAGCTCTCCGACCTTAAGCTCACCCCACCCGAGCGGGGAGAGATCGACGATTGGCAGCATGAAGCTGGCCTCAAAGCCCGTTTCCAAGACCTCTACTTCATTCCCTACAACCTCTCTCCCACCGTGGCTGTGGAAGGGCGCCTCAACTTCATCGATGAAGAGGACCAAGCCAAGGCCTTCCAACCCTGCCAGCGCTGCACCTATTTCCATCCCCTCCAAGAGGGCGACCAGATCCTTGCCATTGACGGGAAGCAAATCCAAACTCCCTACGAGCTCCTCAACGAATTGCAAAACCGGCGCGTCCTCCTCATTGTCGAACGCAATCCGGCCCTCTCTGAAAAAGTCTCTTCGACCCTAGCCGATGAGCAATTCGACCAGTTCAACACAACCGACCTGGAAAAAATAGTCTCCTCTATTGGAACCGACCATCCCCTCAATGATCTAGGCAACCTCCGTTTACTCCGCCCCATTCTGCCCAAACCCCTCAACGACTTCCAATTCACCGAAACCCAAAAAGCCCAGCTGGCCCAAGAACTCGCCCAATCGAAGAAAGAGATCGACACCATCAAAGATCCTGAAAAGCGGAATGAAGCCATCCAGCAGCTAGAGCAAACGCAGCACAAGCTCGTTCTCGGCCTGCCGCTCATCGACCGCGAAGTGCGCTACAATCCCAATCCGCAGCAGCAATTTGTCGAAGTGTTTCGGGACACCTACCGGACGCTTCTCAGCCTCATCACGGGCGCGGCCAATCCCAAGTATGTTGCCGGCCCCGTTGGCATTGTGCAAATCGTCCACCAAAGCTGGCTTCTCGGCGCCAAAGAGGCCCTCTTCTGGATGGCCCTCATCAGCCTCAACCTCGGCATCATCAACCTTCTGCCCCTCCCCGTACTCGATGGCGGGCACATTCTCTTTTCGCTCATCGAGATGATCACGCGCAGACCGATGCGGGCGAAGACCATGGAGCGGCTCATTATTCCATTCATCGTGCTCCTCATTGGCTTCTTCATCTTCGTCACCTACAACGACATCTCGCGCCTCTTCAGCAAGTTCTTCTAATAAGAGAAAGGAACAGGATGAACACGATAAAAAGGATGGGAAGGAAGGGAAAATCATTTCTTTTTTTTCCTGTCTATCCTTAACATCTTGTCCATCCTGTTCCTTTCCATGAAAAATTGAGGTGGATGATGCGATTTGTTGCTTTGCTTTTACCAGTGATGCTGTTTGCCGATTGGGCTGAAGAAGTCTTAGCTAAGATGACCCTGGATCAAAAAGTCGGTCAGCTGTTTATGGCCCCCGCCTGCCCGTTACGAGGGGATGATCATTGGGCCGATTGGCAGCGCCTTTTGAAAGAGTATCATGTGGGCAACGCGATCATGAAACAGTCAGACCCCGTGAGCCAAGTCCAGTTCCTAAATCGTCTGCAGGCGGAGAGTGAATTGCCCCTGCTGATCGCAGCCGATGCCGAATGGGGCCTGGCCATGCGGATGAGCGATACGATCGCTTTCCCCAGAAATATGACGCTCGGAGCTGTGCATGATTTGAGTTTGATCGAGCAGCTCGGAGAGGAAATTGGCAGGCAGGCGAAGTGGGTAGGCGTGCATATGAATCTGGCGCCCGTGGCCGATGTGAACAGCAATCCCAACAATCCGATCATCCACATGCGCTCTTTTGGCGAAGATCCGGCACGGGTGGCCGAACGTGTTTTGGCCTTTGCGAAGGGCCTGCAGGCTGAGGGCACGATGGCCTGCGTAAAACACTTCCCCGGCCACGGCGACACGGCAACTGATTCCCCTCG
>CAYWKW010000081.1:0-8075 GCA_964458995.1 uncultured bacterium
TGGAAAGCGTGTATACATGAAAGTGTATCGTGGGTTCGAATCCCACTCTCTCCGAGCGCAGCGAAGGAAGAGAAGAGACCCAATTGATTGGGTCGCGTGTGGGATTCGAATGAAGCGGCGTTTGACCGCCGCGAATCGCCGGCCCGGTAGCAACGAGCGAAGCTCGCGCGAGAGGGCATCTCTCTCTCTCCGGCTTTTTTGTTATGACTATTTTTGGATTTTACGATAAGCGGAACAATCGTTACATGGTCCCTTCGGGCATCTTGGAGGGAAGGTGGTTTCGTGAATACAATGGGACGACTACGATGTGCGAGCGAATGGAGGCGCCAATAGCCTGCGCCTGCGCATGCACGTTCATCAGTCTAGCCGTATGTGCATGTGTATGTGGGCCTCTTGGGATCTCTTGGTCAGCCACTTACTTTCGTACGTGGGTGAGTGCAGGTGCTATTATGGGCGCCTACTGGAAGTATGGAAACCATTCGAATGCAAGGACTGACGCAGCTCGTAGCATAGCGGAGCACATTCGCGAAAATGGTTGGACAGGGTTTAGGCAAGTCGCTCATATTCCGGGTCAATCGTATCTAGCGGTTGATATCACGCCCGTGAGGGAAAGGTTACCGGGATCGACTTGGAGGCTCGGAAGAAGGGATCCAACTGTCGATTAACTTCCTCTCTTCTTGATTTTGTTGAAATCTACGATCGGGTCAATGGGATAAATAGGGTCTCGATCTTCATGAGCCAATTCTTCATGGGCTTTAATCTCTGAGGGCTTCAGCTCTGAGCTGAGTTGTTTGGGGGGCTTCTTTTTGGGGTCTTTTTTTTGCATAAACCACTCAATACCGCAAAAACCAAAAAGATGTCAAATTTTATATTGGGATAATTGGTTTTTGGTTTGTTAAATTAAAATGTGTGCTATAATATTGTGAAATTAAATTAATAAATATAGAGAGAATTATGGCGCCACGAATACCTTCTTTAATTAGTCCCATTAATCCTGCAGGAGCAGCAGCTGCCGCTGCGGCTTCGGCGCCTGTGGCCGCCGCCGCGGAAACAGACAAAAGCCCCAGAACAACAGGGATGTTGGTTCACTCCCCGAGCCGTCGATTGGCAGATAAAGAAAAAGAATTGCTGAAAGAGTTTACTCCTCTTTTACGAGGAAGCAGGAATCTTTTTGGTGAAGAATTAGAAGCAAATCCCAATCTGGCCAATCCAAAGAGAAGAGATGTACTTGTGGAAGTTTTGGCATCGAGAGCAGACAAAATGTTGGCGTTGGTGAACGGGTATATGAAATTCAGTAAGGCTCTATATCAAGAACTGGGCCGAGCTGCAGTGGAAGTAAAAGGCGCGGAGGAGCATCCCCGAGAAGCTGCAAAAGTGGTCAAATTTCGACCTGGTGAGCTAGTTCATGACTTCCGTAACCCCCTTAGTACGATACTCAATTGTTTAAGGACGTGCAAGGACCCGAGTTTCATGATAGAAACTCTAACGGGATGTTATGATACTTTAGACGAATTGAATGGAGGCTCTCAGAAACAAAAGTTTACAATGGGAGAATTGAAACTTCGCGTTATGGGGTTGACTTCTCAGCGCAAGCAGGGAGTTCAAGTTGTTGTTGAACTGAAGAACCTCGATGAACATTGTGGATTCAAGGGGGATCTTACAAAAATAGTACAGATTTTAAATAATCTCATCTGTAATGCCCTCACTTTTACTGATACCGGAGGAAAGGTTGAAGTTGATATTGAGAAGGTGAAGGTGGAGGACAAAACTAAATATCGCTTTAGCGTAAAGGATAAGGGACCGGGAATTCCACCTGCAGTGCAGGTTAATCTATTCCGGCCGTATACTCAGGGAGATCAGAGTCAACGTGACTCAGCTTCAGAAACCTCAGGTCAAGGTCTTTATATTAGTGCAACTCTATGTACACTTCTGGATGGAGGCCCAATACAATTTGTTACAGAAGCCGGCAAGGGAACAACATTTTATTTTGATTTGCCTCTACGGCCTCTGCCGAAGGAGAGACCAAGCTCGGGCTTTGTTGATTCTCCCAAAACTCCCAAATATTCAAAAGCCGTACCGCCTAACACCCAATTATTAATCCTTTATGCGGAAGATAACAGACAATCGCGAACCATCTTGGGGAATCTTGTCACTAACTACGAGAAAGATGACCTGTTTTCTGTCAATCTGCTCGATTCTGGCCCCGCAGCTGTTGAGGCATTTAATAAAGCCTATTATGAAGTCGTCATTTTGGATATGCGAATGCCAAATCCGGGAGAGAAGAGGGATGATGAAGAGGCGGGTTGGAAAGCAGCTCGAAAAATTTTTGAGATGGCGAGAGAAAGAAAATTGCCTTTCCCTCATGTGATCATCTGTTCAGGCAATGACGAATCAGATCTGGATGATTTAAAGAAAAAAGCGGTTGAAGCTAATGATCCTTTTGCTGCCCAATTGGGTAAGATCGAATTCGCAAGCAAGAACGGAAGAGCAAACGAGCTTCTACAAAGAGTCGTTGAGATTGGCAATGACAGAATCTCCAAGGCAAGAATCCGGCAGCCTAGTTCGCCGTAGCAAAAATGTGGTCCATGCCCATGCAGTTTAAAAATAGGGCGAGCATCAGCTCATAGACGATCCCCACCAGAGTAAGAATGACTATGTGGGAAAGACCCAGAGAAAAGCCGGCTAGGGCAAGGGCGGCCCAGGCGGCGGCAATGCTTCCAAAAAATTGAAGGGCTTTTGCCAGCGCTTTTGCTGCTGATGAAGCACATGGATGAGCGGAATTCAAGCAGTTTTGTCCAATCATTATTAAAGGAATTTGAGCAACGAACCGGACGGCTCCAAAAAGGACTCCTCCAAGAGCTCCAATGGGACTCATCGCGGCGGCGGCCAGCGAATAAGCCGTCGCTTCAACAACGCTCATAAGAATGATTCTACTTGCTGCATTTGTCGTGTCTACCGAGGCCATACCCACTCTCCCTTTTTTAAAATTGAGTAAAGAACAATAAACTTTTTTTCCTTTTTTTATCAATCGAATTTTTTCTACTGGCATTTTTCAGCCTTTTTTTCAATTTCTCATTCTGGTATATTCGCCGGCGGCGCTAAGAAAGAGGTTCACAAAAATCTTTTAACAGCCTAAATAGGCAAGAGTGTCCCAGGAGTTCTTGTGAGATGCCCTTTTTGTAGTCACGAAGAGTCGAAAGTGACAGATTCACGCGATGCAATGGAGATCAACGCTATTCGCAGAAGGCGGGAGTGCTGCCAATGCATGAAGAGATTCACCACGTTTGAAACGGTGGATTTGAGCTTGCAGGTGAAGAAAAGGGACGGAACTTTTGAAGATTTCCAGCAGGAAAAACTGATCCATGGCATGGATGCTGCTTGCAGGCACACCCGTGTGAGCCATGATCAGGTGCGGGCATTGGCGTATAAGATAAAATCTGATTTGATGGCGAAAGGGATTCGGGAAATCTCGAGCCAGGAATTGGGAGACATCGTGATTCGCCAGTTGAAGGAGACAGATGTTGTCGCCTACATCCGCTTTGCTTGCGTTTATAAACGGTTTAAAGATGTTCGTGAATTGCTCGAGGCAATCCAAGAACTGAAAAATGAGGAAACGATTCATGCCGCTGAAGAAAAATGAAATTGCCCATTTTAAGAAAAGACTCGAAGAGCTTCGCGCTGAGGTGATGAGAGCTGTCCAAGGAACTAAGGAAGCTGTCACTCAGCCTGATGAGGCCAAGGGCTATTCCCAACATTCAGCAGATGAGGGGACCGACGATTTTGTCAAAAACATCAATCTGGAAGTCACCAATAAAGAATTTGGCCTCATCCGTCAAATCGACCGCGCTTTGGAAAAGATCGAAGAGGGGACGTACGGAATTTGCGATATTACGGGCGAAGAAATTCCCCTCAAACGGCTCGAAGCCGTCCCTTACGCGACGATGACCGTAAAAGCTCAGGACAAATTTGAAAAAGGGCTGATTTAAATGCGCTGGTGGTGGCCGCTCCTGTTTTCTCTTCTCGCTTTAGATGTCATCTCCAAGATCTTGGCGATCCAGTTCATCCCGCCGGTTCATTATGGGGAATACCCGTTTGGGGGCTTTGGCATCTTCTCTCTAGGTGGGGTCACCTTCTCTCTCAATTATATCGTCAATACGGGGGCGGCTTGGGGTGTGTTTGCGGGCCACTCGGGACTCCTTTTTGCGGTGCGCATCCTGATTGTTTTAGGGCTTCTGTTCTTTGTCCCCAAACGATTTCCCATTTGGCTGGTCCTCACGGGCGCAATTGGAAACGCGATCGACTTTTGCCTCTATGGGCATGTGATTGACTTTTTCCATTTCACCTTTTGGGGCTACTCCTTTCCGGTTTTCAACATCGCCGATTCTTGCATTACGATGGGAGTCCTCAGCCTCCTTTTCTTTTCTAGAAAGGTCAAGCAAACAGCCCCTTTATGATTAGAACTTCTACGCCAGATCAAGAAGGAGTCTACCAGGCTGCCAAGTATTTGAAATTCCAAGTACTCTGCGATGCAGAGGAGTTGAGCCAGTTATTCCAAACCCCATTTCGGATCTATCCATTGACCGGTCTTGTCGATGGAGAGCCGATCGAAAAAAGTGCCTTTTTGAACGAATATGGATCGTGGATTGAAGGATTGAAACAGGGACGCGTACCTAGCGACGCAGAGCTGCGCCGCATTTTGGCATGCGCATTCAGCGCCGAAGATGAAGCCATCTGGAAACAAGAAGTGCCAGGAAAAAAATATATCGTGAAAATTTCTAAGCCTGTTGTGCAGGTGCAAGCCCACTTTTTTACCTATTCGCCCATTGATGGAGTGTTTAGGCCGATGACGATGGGGCTGGAGAGTATTTTTTGGGGATTGCAATTGAGCTATCCGCAGATTTATCAAGAGCCAAAGACGATGGAGTTCAGGGAGGTGGAAGATTCCCCCAATACAGAGCTCTTTCAAACGACAAGGCAGTGGGTGCGCAACCATACACTGCCCACTCCTTTTGTCGTTGAGGGGAAAAAGACCAATGTGCCCATTCGCTTAGGCAAGAATTGTTTCCCATGGATTGGGTCCCACCCGCAATTGAAGAAACTGAGTGTCTATGCAAACTGAGTATATCCGAAAGTGTTCCCTCTGCCTTCTCAATGAAAAAGAGGTGGCCCCCTTTTTGCAGGAGCTCAAGAAGAGCCATCCCCAAGTTGAAATGGCCCTTTTTCCCGCGCCCGGCACATTGCAAATCATGTTTGAAAGTGAAACCACGCCCGTCGATCTTCTCATCGAAAAAGTGCAAGAGAAGTTTCCCAGCTTTTTTTACGGGGAGGGGAGGATGGAGGAAGTTTTGCAGCGGGAATTTGCCCTGCGAAAGAAGACATTGGCTTTAGCCGAGAGTTGTACGGGAGGCGCTTTGGCCGCAAAACTGGTTACCGTTCCCGATTCATCGAAGTATCTGCTCGGTTCGATTGTCGCCTATTCCAACGCCTGGAAAGAGCGCTTTTTACAAGTTTCCCGCACCACCTTGAAGCAAAAAGGGGCTGTGAGCCGCGAAGTGGTCACCGAAATGGTGCAAGGATTATTTAATGAAACGGATGCCGATTATGCTGCGGCCATTTCTGGCATCGCAGGGCCTAGCGGCGGCAGCAAGGAGAAGCCCGTGGGAACGATTTACATTGCCATTGGATACAGAGGGCAAAAAATCGATGCGGGAGTTGTCCATGCGCCTCCCGACCGGATCGGCGCGATCGATCTCGCGGTCCATTTGGCCATGGGCGCTCTTTGGCGCAGACTCGTACACAACGCGGTGACATTTTCATGAAAGATTACCAACTACTCGACAGCGGCGACGGGCATAAATTGGAGCGGTTTGGAGACTATACGCTCATTCGCCCCTGCGCGCAGGCGGTCTGGCGCCCCTCGATCAAGCAAGCAGCCGATGCGATCTTCACTCGTGAGGAGAAGTGGGCCTACCACAAGAAATTGCCCAAGAGCTGGAATATCCTGCACGGCGGCGTTGAGTTTAAAATTCAGCCCACCGATTTTGGCCACCTCGGTCTTTTTCCCGAGCATGCCGATCTTTGGGAATGGATGCGAACCAAAATCAAGAAGGACTCCCGCGTTCTCAACCTGTTTGCCTACTCAGGTGGCGTAACCCTGGCAGCGGCGCAGGAAGGGGCTGAAGTTTGCCATTTGGACGCCTCAAAAGGGATGGTCGACTGGGCTCGGGAAAATGCCGCCCTCAACCAATTGGAAAAAGCCCCCATCCGGTGGATTGTCGACGATGCGATCAAGTTTTTAAACCGAGAAAAGAAGCGGCAATCTTTTTATGATGGAATTATACTCGATCCACCCACATTTGGCCGAGGAAGCAAAGGGGAAGTCTTTAAAATCGAAAGAGATATTATCCCTCTTCTCGAACTGTGCAGCGAGCTCCTCTCCAAGAAGCCCCTTTTTGTTATTTTTTCGTGCCATACGCCCGGTTTTACTCCTCTTGGCATGCGCCATCTCCTGGGCCAAACGATGCCCAAAGGAGAAATTGAAGCGGGGGAAATGGCCCTCCACTCTTCAGGAACAATTTCGATCCCAAGCGGCAGTTTTGCAAAATGGACCCCCTAATCACTAGCCTACAAAATCCGAAAGTCAAAGAAGTGGTAAAGCTTCGCGACAGGCGTCCCCGTGAAGAGAGTGGCCTTTTTCTCATTGAAGGCTACCGGGAGCTCAAACGGGCCCTCGATGCGGGCCGCAAGATTGAGACCCTCTTCTACTGCCCCGAACTCTTTTTAGGATCCAATGAAGAGAGCCTAAAGGCCAAATGTAAAGCCGCTTTACATTTGAAATGTACTCCCGAAGTTTTCAAGAAGATTTCCTATCGCGATCGTCCCGATGGACTCTTGGCCATCGCCCCGCAGCTTCATCTAAAACTGAGCGGTCTACCACTCAAAAAGGTCCCCTTTTTGGTCATTGCCGAAAGTATAGAAAAACCGGGAAACCTCGGCACAATCCTCCGTTCGTGCGATGCGGCGGGCGTTGATGGGGTGATTGTTTGCGATCCCACAACCGACATTCACAATCCCAACGTGGTCCGCTCCAGTGTCGGGACCCTATTTACTCTACCCGTCCTCGAGGCAGACACAAATGCAACCTTTGACTTTTTGAAAAAGAACGGCATTGCCATTGTTGCGGCCACCCCCCATGCAAAGCTCGAATTTACGCAAGCCGATTTGAAAGTGCCGCTTGCTATTGTTGTGGGGACTGAGCAATATGGTTTATCAGAAAAATGGATGAAGAGTGCGGATATATCCGTCCGTATTCCGATGTTTGGCGTTGCCGATTCGCTCAATGTCGCATCCGCAACCACCCTACTCCTCTATGAAGTTGTCCGACAGCGAAGTCATCTATTGCGATAACCACCTCCTCGTCGCCAGCAAGCCCTCTGGCCTGCTGACCCAGCCTGACGAAGCGGGAAGTCCCTCCTTAGAGGCCTTTGCCAAAGCGTGGGTAAAGCAAGAATATCAGAAGCCCGGCAATGTCTTTCTCCATGCCATCCATCGCCTGGACAAGCCTGTCAGCGGCCTTGTCCTCTTTGCTCGCACGAGCAAAGCTCTCACTCGCCTCAACGAATTGAGCCGCACGATGGGGATACAACGTTCCTACATAGCCGAACTGGATGGAATTCTGTCCCAGAAGCGGGGGAGACTGGAACACTATCTGATTCATGCTGAGCATCGAGCCACTATAGCGAAGCGAACCGATAAAGAGGCCAAGCATGCGAGACTCGAATTTGAGGTTCTTCGTTTCCAGCAGCACACTACACTTGTGCAAATTGATCTAGAAACGGGGCGGTACCATCAAATTCGGGCGCAATTTGGCGCCATTGGGCATCCCATTTTGGGCGACCGGAAGTATGGGAGCAAAACCGGTGACGGACTCTCGATCCACCTGCACTGCGCCGAACTCGCCTTCACCCATCCCGTCACCCACGAAACCCAACATTTCTCCTCTCCCGCCCCCTTCCTCTAACCGAGTCCGAGTCCGAGTCCGAGTCCGAGTCCGAGTCCGAGTCCGAGTCCGAGTC
>CAYWKW010000082.1:0-8002 GCA_964458995.1 uncultured bacterium
AGTAGCAACGAGAAGCGATGCTACCATCCATGGCTTAGTTTTTGTCAGTAAATTCAGCATTTTTTGCTCTCCATTTTGGACGAATAGTTAGGTTGTTTAGCTTTCGCTAAGAATTTTCGTAGCGTTGCCATCCGTATTTGTTGAATCGATGTCAGACTATCGTTCATCACAGCCGATTCAAGTTTACATTTTGGATGTTAAACTCAAATTCAAAATTAAATCAAGAAAAATGCGATTTGCTCAGCGAAAAGACTTTGGTTTTATTGAGGAGGATCTCCTACGTCGCACCAATGAATGAAGAGCCCGATTCGGGGTTGCTGATGGTAAAGAAATGGGGCGGTTGTCGAAATTCGGATCAGATCGGCAAAGGTCCACTCGTCTTGTTCTTCTTCTTCTTCGATCTCGTGGGGAGAACCAAAATAGGTCACTGGGAAGGAGAAAAACGAGTTGTCTTGCAACATGGCCGCTCCTTAGATTTTCATTGCCTTTTCTCTCTCATAGGCGAGGCTGGCAATGGAATCAACCCATTTTTGTAACTTACACAATTTAAATTTGTTACGTCTTTATTTTTGCGCCAAATCGGAGCTGTGTTATTTTTCCTACTCAAAGAGGTTTGTTATGAAGCGTGCGGTTCTTTTCTTTCTTCTCGTTTTAGCAGGATGCCATCAATCTCCCTCTTCTCCTTGCCAAAAGGCGGTGCGGATTAATATAGAGGGAGATCCGCAAACACTCGATCCGCGTAAAGCGCGCGATTTGACAGCGTCGACGCTCAGCCGCATGCTCTTTGAGGGGTTGACGAGAACCTCTGCCGATGGCGAGCTGGAGATGGGGCTTGCAAAAGAGGTGGTTGTTTCAGACGATGGCACAGAATATACGTTTCAGTTGCGCAAATCTTTTTGGTCGAATGGCGATCCGGTCACGTCGTCTGATTTTTCGGCGAGTTGGAAATCGATTTTAGATCCCCGTTTTCCCACCGATATCGCCTACCAACTCTATGTAATTAAAAATGGAAAAAAGGCGAAAGCGGGAGAGATAAGTCTAGAAGAAGTCGGCATTCAAACGCCCGATCCCAACACCTTGGTCGTCAAATTGGAGCAGCCGGTCGCCTACTTTTTAAAATTGGTCTCTATGCCTTCTTTTTTTCCCATTCCAGAGAAAGTAGTGCAAGCCAATGAAAATTGGGCCTTAGCTGCGGAAACGCATGTGGGTAATGGTCCCTTTAAGATTAAATCGTGGCAGCATGCCGATCAAATACAGGTCGTCAAGAATGGGCGTTATTGGGAGGAGAAAAAAGTGAGTCTTCCTCAGATCGATTTATACATGATATCTGGCGATACGGAGCTGAGGATGTTTGAAGAGGGAAAATTGGATTGGGCTGGTTCTCCCCTTTCCACTATTCCTGTCGATGCAATAAAAACTCTGCAACAAAGCCATAAATTGCGTGTCAACCCGTTTTCAGCGACCTATTTTTTTCGGGTCAATACGGCAGAGAAAATGAAAGAAAAAAAGAATCCCTTATCGAGCGCTGCGTTTAGAAAGGCATTAGCGATTAGCCTGAACCGGAAACAGATCACCGATCATATTTTACAAGGGGGACAAACTCCGGCCAGAAGTCTCACTCCTCCTGAAATGGGTCTTTCCGAAAAGGGTTATTTTCACGATGATCATCGAGAAAGGGCCCGCTCCTTGCTTTCTGAGGCTCTTCTCGAGCTCGATATCCCTCTCGAAAGGCTAGAGCCGATCAAAGTGAGCTATAGCAGCAGTGAGAGAAGCGCTTCGATTGCTCAGGCGCTGCAAAAACAATGGGAAGAGAGTCTTGCTATTCGGGTTGAATTGGAGGCGGTTGAGCCGAAGATTTTCTTTCAGCGGATCTCTCAAAAAGAGTATCAATTAGCCGCTGGCTCCTGGACGGCTGATTTCAACGATCCGATCAATTTTCTCGAGGTTTTTAAATATAAAGAGGCGAGCACCAATAACACGAATTGGGAAAACAGCAAATACATTGATCTTTTAAATCAGTCTGCTTTATGTAGAGATAATGAAGAGAGAAAAGGACTCTTGCGTGAAGCGGAACAGATCTTGATGGAGCAGATGCCGATCATACCCCTCTTTCACTATGCCTTGAATTATCTGCAAAGCGATAGCTTAGACGGGGTGGCGCTCTCTCCCTTGGGACAGATCGATTTCCGTTGGGCGCATCTAGAGGCTGAAAACCCCTCTCGTAGATAGGTTCAAATGCGACTTGCGATTTTCTGTTTTTTCTTTTGGCTGCCTCTGGCGGCCCGCGCGGGGACGAATGATGGCACTATTCTTCTTCACAATGATTCCACCCTCATTTTAACGGCGGTGATCCAGGCTTCGGACGGGAGTTATCTCGGACAGTTTTCCGTGCAGCCTGGTCAGCAGAGAAATTTTACGACTAACCTCGCTCCGACGAATTATGTTCGTCCCGGGACTCCGGATGTCTCTTTGACGCCCTATACGGTGATTTGGCAGTGCCCTTCCGAGGGGATTTTTTCCGTTCAGATCGGCGTTCAGCCGGGATCTTACGTGAGAGCTACCTGGGGACAGGGAACTCATTTCTGCGCTCCCAAAAAAGAGGAGAAAAAAGAATTGCCTATTCCCGCCTCTACGCTAAAAAAGAAGTAACTCTTGGACAGGCATATCCCAAGTGTCGCGGGGCAGTAGACCCTCGCAGAGCTGTTCTCGAAAGCCCACTCCAATCGTTTTTATCGAACCCGTATTTTTCAGGAGGCGGTCATAATATCCTTGTCCGTAGCCAAGGCGGTAGTGCTCCCGATCAAAGGCCAAGCCAGGCACCAAGATACAATCGACGTGGGTCAAGTCAATTTCGACCAGAGTATCGATCCGGTAGGGCACGAGGAAAAGACGATTTTCCGTAGCGAAGAGCTGGTTTAGCTGTCCTGCATCGATTTCTGAGCCGATCGGGGTAAAGGAGAGAATATTCCCCTCCAGTTTTTTAAGCGTTTCGCATAGGCGAACTGAGGCCTCTTGCCGTCTTTGGGCGGGGATCTTCTTACGCAGTTCAAGGCAGTTTTTACGCCACTCACTCTTCGAGATCAACGGGTTTCCCTTTGGAATAGGCCACTTTTTTCAGAAAAGAGCCTTGCTCGTCGTACAAAAGAGCAATTCCATTGCCATTTACGACAGCAGAAACAGGTTCTTTTCCACTCATTTTGTAATATTGCCCTTTGACGAGGCGGTCTCCCTCATATTCTTCGACCAACATGAGCGATCCATCTCGGTACCAGGCCAAAGCGGCCCCTTGCTTTTTGTTGCGGCAGTATTCCCGCTCGCTTTGACGCATTCCATTGGGATACCAGGTTTTTACGGCGCCATGCACGGTATTTTCATTCCAATGGAGGGAAAGCTTGGGCAGGGGGCGATCTTTGTCCAGAGAGGTATCGAGTTCAGAAGGGAGGTAATATTCAACGTCTTCCCCCTGTTTTCGTCCGTTTTTTAAGGAGTAGACTCTTTGCAATTCTCCGGAAGGGGTGAGTTTCTTAACGGTTCCGTCGGGTTTACCCATCCGGAACTCGAAGACTGTCAATGCGTTATTCTCATAAATAGCTTGGAATCCTCCCCCGTTATCCACGGCCGAAATCTCTTTGCCGAGAGGATTATAATAGGTCCCTTTGAGCAGCAACCCTTCTTTATACTCTTCGCTGCGGGCTATTTGTCCGTTTTCGAAAAAGACCAAACTCTCTCCCTCTTTGGCCCCTCTTTGATAAGCGACTTTGGATTTAAGCTGCCCTTCTAGGTAAAATTCAGTAGCGATTCCTTCCATTCGGTTCTTTACAAAGGGAATTTCTCGCTCAACGCTACCATCGGGAAAGAAATAGAGACTAGGCCCTTCTAGCGAGCCCTTATCGTACGAGATCTTGGCAATGAGGTTCCCTTGATCATCCCACACTTGGCTAATTCCATCAAAAAGCCAATCGTTTTGGGTTCCCGGGGCTACATCGGCCGTTCCGCCCACCACGTAAGCGTCAATTTTAAGCTGTCCATTCGAGAACCATTCGCGATAAGGACCGTGGGCTCTCATCTCCCGAGCTTCTAAGTATTGCCAAATCATCCCATTTGGGTGGTAGGTCGTAATTTTGGAATGGTTTTTCCCCTCTGCTTTATAGACGCGCAGCACTTTTTTATAGGGCTGAGCGGAGAGAAAGTTGGCCGATTCATAAGCAACCAGTCGGTCTGGATTGCTAATCGTTTCAGTCAGCCCATTGCGATCTTGAATTTGGATGGCGGTCAAGGGGTCTTGGCTAGCCGCTCGGTGACAGGCAGTAGCCGCTAAGACTAAAAGAAAAAGAAAACGCTTCATGATTTATTAAATTCCCTTTTTAGGAGGTCCATCTCTACCTCAAACACTTCAGTGTGAAGAGGGGTTTCTGTTTTTCTAATCCGCATTTCTTGGACAATAAGCTGCGGTCTGGCAGGAGCGGGAAGGTGAGCCCCTACCGGGACATCTTCGATGAGAGAGAGGACCTTTTGCAGGTCGTTTTCATCCATTTGGACCGGATGCCTTTGCTTTTCATCGGTTTCTTTAAGATGGGTGGCCGTCCGGATATTTTCTTCGGTAAAGAAAAGCCGATTTTCCTGAATAAACTGGAGTCTTCCTTTCAGATCTCTCGAGTCGGGAAAAGCCGGGTGGTGAAGGAGCGCTTCTAACCGCTCTTTTTCCCGTTGCAAAAGGGGCAACGATTCGATTTGTTGATCGAGGAAATAGGGGTTAGCTTGCGAGTAGCGCTGGATAAATCTCTCCCGCTTAGCTTTTCTCTCAAAAGAGATTTTCTCTTTTCGGGCCGCTTTGGCGAATCTCGCTTCCAGTTCTTCGAGTTTGGCCTGAGCCAAAAACAGGAAAAAGGCAGCCCCCAAAACGGGAAGAGTGATGAAGAGAAAGAAAAAGAGCGGCCGAATCTGGGAAAAAAATAGCTTCCCGCACCGCTGCAAAAGATCATCAGAGGACATGGCGACTCCTATTTTTTAAGAAAAAGGAGACTCGGTATCCTTGACTCAAAGGATTCCAGTGGATTTCTTGAGACGAGTCGATCAAGTCGTCCCCTTTTCTCAACTCTTCGTGCAGCCTTCGTGCATTCATCGCGCTCTTAAAGGTAAAGTCGAGGTCTACTTTGGCCAAATAGGGCTCTTTTGTCGACCCGATTTTGGGAAGCTTTACCAGTTGATAAGAGACCTCTCGTATTTCAATGGGATCTCCCTCTCTCTGTAGTTCCTCCAACAAAGGATGGGAAGAGAGCCAGGCCAATACCTCGGCGACTTTTGGAGCTTGAAGGATATACGGATACTCTTTGTTGTTGGTTTCAACGGCGGCAATCCACCGGTCGATTTTTTCCTCTATAGAACCTTCGTCCAAGTGGAGTTTTCTCTTGGCTGAAGAGGCGTGAAGCGAGGAGAGCATCTCTTGCTTGCGCTGTTGCATGGACTGCAATCCTAAAAAAAGAAAGGCGCCGCTCACCATCAAACTGGTCGCGAGGAGGAAGAGCGCATTGCGTCCCATGGTTTTCCAGTTTTTCTGGGGAAAAAATTCCTCTCTGCGGAATTGAAGAGGCGTTGCGTTGCATTGGCTCAAGGCTAAACCAATCGGAATGGCAAATTTTTGCTCCTCCACTGTTAATGACCATTTGTTTTCTTGAAGCAGGTTCTGATCTTCGACCAAAAATTCAGGCAAATGGATAAACGCATCGGTTCGACCGGTAAAAAGAAGCGGTTTTTTTTCAGAGCCTCGCTCAAAGGACTGCCGTACTTTAACGAGTTCTTGGCGCAGTTCGTTCAATTTCCCCGTTAGATTGGGATTGAGCCCGCTTTTTAGCAACAACAGATCGATTTGTTTAGCCGCTGCTTTGATCTCTTTCTTCAAAAGAACCCGTTTTCGGTCTTCCAAAAGGTTGGCCAGTAGAGATTCGATACCGCCAGAAAGGGCGTGCGCTTTTTTCAGCTGCCCTTTTTCCATCCAGGCGCAAGTGCATTCGGTCCATCCCAAGTTGACGATAAACGCATCTGTAAGCGAAGGAATTTTCCAGCGGACAAATTGGCAAAGAGCTTCGGGAAAAGAGCCCACCGCATCGGGATCAACAGCTCGTTTTCCCCATTCGTCAAGATGAGATTGGATAGCTTTTCTCGGAACGGTAAAAAGGAGAGCCTCGCCCCCCTCTTTCTTGGAAGAAAAAAGAGGAACAGTGAGAATATCGGCCGGATTAAAATGACTTGTCGCTTCTGCCTGAAAAGCGATGATTTCTTCCCGGTGCTTTTGGTTGGCGACCTTAAATTCCATCGAACGGATTAACGAATCTTTGGCGGAAAGACCAGTGACGATTTTCCCTCGGAAACCGCCAATGTAAAGCGGCTTTACATTTGTTTTGGGGCCCCCAAACGACGTCTCGTCGGTTGGGGTACTGTATTGCGGCTTTACATTTGGGGGAGCCAATGGCAGCTCTTCGTCTAGAAAACTCGTCTGTAAAGAACGGACTTCAATCCCGTTACGCCTTTTGAAGATCAAGGCCTCCCGAATAAAAGGTGGGTCTAAATAAAGGCCGAGGATAAGCATAAATATTTTGATCCTTCGAAATATTTCTATTTTAACCTAGAAGGGGGATTTCCTACGAGAGAGTGCTGACGAAAATGAGCAATCTCTTTAAAATAGGAGAGCATGAGCTTGGTCTATATCATCCACCTTTTGTTTGTTACCTATACAATTCTTATTTTTCTCCGGATTGTCAGTTCGTGGTTCCCCGCCTATCAAGGGCACCATTTGGTCCGTTTTGTGGCCTTTTATACGGATCCTTATTTAAACCTTTTCCGCCGTCTCTTGCCACCCCTCGGAGGGGTTCTCGATATAAGCCCGATTCTCGCTTTCTTTGTCTTGCGGCTGATTGAAATGATTCTGTTGAGTTTAGTCCAATGAATCGCGACCCCTTTTATATAGGCACCGCTAAGCTTCCCAATAAAATTCTTTACGCCCCTCTGGCAGGCTGTTCCGATCTTCCCTTCCGCCGTATGTCCTGCCGGTATCGTCCGGGGATTGTCTATTGCGAGATGGTGAAAATCGATGCCCTCGTCCGGAACGATCCGAATACGTACCGCCTCCTTGATTACGATGCCGACATGCACCCAATAGGGGCTCAGCTTTGTGGAAGCAAACCCAAAGTGGCCGCCGCCGCCGCTCGGATCGTCGAAGATCTCGGCTTTGATGTGATCGATTTCAATTGCGGCTGCCCCGTCGATAAGGTGACCAAAGACGGAAGCGGTTCTGGCATGCTCAAAACTCCCGATCTCATCGGAGAGGTTCTCTCGGAAATTATAGCCGCCGTAAAAATCCCCGTTACCGTCAAAATCCGAACCGGCTGGGATGAAAAGAACATCAATGCGACGGAGGTTACGCAGATTGCCGAAAAAGCGGGGGCAAGGGCGATCACCATTCACGGGCGGACCCGGGAGCAGGCCTACAAGGGGAAAGCCAACTGGGACCATATTAAAGCCTGTAAGCAGGCGTCAAAGAAAATTCTTGTCATCGGCAACGGCGATGTCTTCGATGTAGAAAGCGCCCTGCGGATGTTCTCCCATACTGGTTGTGATGCGGTTTTAGTCTCTCGGGGAACGATGGGACAGCCTTGGATCGCGGCCGATATTCTCGCAGCCCTCGCCGGCGAGTCTGTCCCCCAAAGAACGGTAACCGACATACGGGAGCATCTCTTAGAGCACTTTGCCCATATCGTTCGATACCAGCCTGAGAGGCAATCCCTTCTCGACATGCGTCGCGTCGGTTGTTGGTATCTCAAAAGGCTCAAAGGGGTCAAAGAGCTGCGGGTCAAGCTGAATAAATCGGCTTCCACCTCGGAAGTATTTCAACATCTCGACCAGTTCTCCTGGGAGGCTGCTGAGCTCACGGAAGAACTTCCCTTCGCGTAAAGCGAAGGGTAGAAAATTATCCCCCTCTGATTTTAACCTTTGTGTAAAGACTTTA
>CAYWKW010000083.1:0-7951 GCA_964458995.1 uncultured bacterium
CCCCCACACCCCAACCCACCTCCGACGCCTACCCCCGGTCCGTGTCCGAGTCCGCCCCTCCCCCTCTCCCCCCCTCCCTCCTCCCCGTCCCATTCAACCCGTACCTCCATAAGCCTCAACCACTTACGCCATCCATTCCGAATAAACATCCGAGCCATTATGATACTCTCATGCGGTTTGCGGCCATTGAGCTGGAAGGCACGATAAAAAATTAAATTGGAGATTTATGGGCAGTGGTTTTTCGAAGATGAAGAAGCAAGCGAGAATGATGCAGGAGCAATTTAGCCAAGCCAAGAGCACGATGGAAAGCACCGTCGTCGAAGGAAGCGCAGGCAACGGTCTTGTCACGGTAACGCTCAATGGGAGCAAGGCTCTGAAAAAAATCGTCATTAAACCTGAGTGCACAGACGACGTGGAAGGTTTGCAAGATCTCATTCTTGGCGCATTTGAAGACGCCCATTCAAAACTGGAAAAACAGAGCCCCATTCCTGGAATGTCTGGCAATATGCCTTGGAATTAAATTCAAAGATTTGATATCCTCTTCTCTTTTTAAGAAAGGGGCCCTATGTTCCAGAAGTTGATTCTTTTTCTCTCTGCCATCTTTGCTCTCTCTTCTCAAAGCACAACGGTCAGCATTCTTGCAGCTCCTCTTCTGGCCGCTTCGAGCGGCACTGCGGTTTTCCCTTACGATCCGATGCAAAGGGGCCTCGACATCTACAATTACATCACTAATCTTTCGGCGAGCGCTCTGGGAAATGGAATCAACATTGCTGAAATCGCCATTCAAACCACCAAGGGCTTAATTCATAATGTAATCAATACAACAGCCTTTCCGAACATAAAACCGACCCCCAACTATACAATTTTATTGATCGGTTCATCTGGAAGGACAGGGAACTACAATCCCACTTACCTCACCTATTACATCCTCCCGGTGGAGCAGATTGTGGATGTCATTTTTTCTCCCTATGGATCCCTGGCCTCCAACGCCACTTTTACGAGCTCTCAAGCGAGCGGCGTGCTCCCCATTTTTCCTGTGAATATCTCGCAGCGGGCAACCGACATAGCAAACATCATTCCGATCATTCAGGCCAATGAGAGCCTTTTTAGGTACACATCGGGACGCTCATCTGTTTCCTTTCACACCACATTAAATGGCAGCTTCCCAGCCAACCTGCCCAGCGGAGTCATCCGTTACGTCCAGTGCGTCTCCCTCTCGCCGCCCAGTTCTGCCTGTCCCGTCGGCTTTACAGGCTCTTCGAATGGCACGGAATTATTTATCACCTATAACCTTCAAAACTCTCTATTTCCCCAGCCCTATTTTTTAATTGCGAGCCCCGACCAAATCACCGACTTCATCTACACCCCAGACAAATAGTCTTGAGCTAAATTTCCCTGTTTGGCAAACTAGTGTGCTTACATCTGGAGTACCCATGCTAAAAATCAGTATTTTGTTTTCGCTACTTGGATCTTTTGCTTTTGCAACTGACGAAATCGCCTCTCTAAAAGGAATCTTAATTGTGGATGATTCCTCAAAAGTGAGAGAAGAACGCCTCGATCAAATCAAAGGAATTCAATTTGATGGGATTGAAAATGAATCTCTCGAAGAGAAGTTGGTTTCTGAATTCCCTTTCTCAGCAGATGGAGCCAATCAATTGTGCGAAGCCATTGCAAACCATTACCGTGAAACCGAAAATCTCCGCGTCAGCGTATCGATCCCCGATCAAAACCGATCTGAAGGCACATTGCAACTCGTGGTGATGCCAGAGCGGCTCGGAAATGTAAACATTACAGAAAACCGGTACACAAAACCCGAAACGCTCAAAAAGTGGGTTCGCCTCGAAACAAGCGATGCGATCAATGAAAAACTCCTGACACAAGATGTGGGCTGGATCAATTCCAATCCCTTCCGAAACGTGAACATCTCTTATCAACCTGGCAGTCAACCTGGAGTGACCGACGTCAACCTAGTCGTATCAGACAAGAAAAATTGGAAAGTCACCACAGGTGTTGAAAATACAGGGACCAATCCCATTGGCCCTACCCGGGTTTTTGCGGGCGTGAACTACAACGACTTTATCTTTACGGACCACACCCTCAACTTTCAAGCGACCCATTCCAACCATTTCTCTGAATATCGAAATTATTCAGCTCAGTATACGGCGCCGCTCCCCTGGCGCAACACGGTGCGTGTTTCTGGATCGTACACAGGGACCTTCCCCCATCGAGCCGACTTCCCCAGAAAGCACCGCGAGACCTTCCAAGCATCGGGCCGCTATCAAATTCCGCAATGGTTTGCTTCGAATGACTGGATCGATCAGCTCTCCTTTGAAGCGGGCTTCGATTTCAAAGGGACGAACACAAACATTCTCTTCGAAGACGATGCGGCTCCAGTGGAAAAAAGATTGGCTTTCGTCGGTCAATTTGCCGGCAGCGTGAACGCACAACGGAATCGAAATGACGGCAAAATTTCAGCCAGCGTCGATTTCATCGGCTCTCCTGCGAGAATACTCCCTCACCAAACAGAGACCGATTTTAACAACTTGAGACTGGGTGCAACGCCTGTCTATTTCTATTCCCGCATGACCGTTGCATACGATCAGAAATTGGCCAATAATTGGAAACTCTTTGCGCAAGGAAGAGGACAGTTTTCCGCCTCTAACTTGATCCCCTCCGAACAATTCTCTCTCGGTGGATACAACACCGTTCGAGGATATGAAGAGAAGGTGGTCAATGGCGACAATTCCCTTTGTGCGAATTTCGAAGTGAAGACGCCTGAATTCTCCCCAGCGGGGCCTTGGTTCCCCAAGTTGGGAGATTCGCTCCAATTTCTCGGATTCGTTGATGCGGGCTATGCCTGGTATCGGCAAGCTATTCCCGATGCGCCCCTTGATCAAGCCCTTCTTGGCGTTGGGCCAGGCCTCCGCTACTCGGTCGCCTCCTACTTCACCAGCCGCTTCGACGTTGGATTCCCCCTCCTAGCAGTTGAAAAGGACAACCGTAATCCCCATATTCACTTCAACGCCATCTTCAGCTATTAACAGATAAGGGCCGCTATCAGGCGGCCCCTTTATTTCATGATAATATAAGGCTTTATTTGAATTCCGAATTAGTATATACTAATTGGCCTATGGCGCCAGTATTACCTCCTATTTATACAATTCCACCCCTTCCGCCTCTACCTCCTCTTCCGGCTCTACCCGACCTGAAGGTCAATCGTAAAAGAAAACACGGCAACACAATGCAGGTTCCTCTTAGCAATGAGAAGATAACAAAACTGAGGGCGGCCCTAGTAAAATCTTGTCGCCGTGCAATGAAGTCGTCTCATTTGGTACGTCCTGCTGTTGTGCAAGTCACCTCGAACTCGGAATCTCCTGTCGTCGGTCCTTCGTTGGCAAAGCCGCAAATCTTGTGGCGTCAAGTTTTCGGTAGTAAAATAAAATCCCCAGCAAAAAATTTACACGACTTGATTCTGACGGATAGCGACATTAAAGAGATCATAGGCGAAGCTCTTGGCATGGACCTACCCGGAACAATCCTCATCCCAGCCATCGCAGTGCAGATCGCTAAGCATCTCCAGCCGGGCACCTACACGACCAAGCAACTAGATGATTTATGCTTTCAGCACGCCTCGACACTCTATTTAGAGCATGCGAAAGGGGCAAAGAAGAAAGATTTAACAGTATTTCTCAACAGAATACTCCATTATATCATCAACAGAGACCTAAGAAACGATTTGCTTATTAAGGGTAATGTGATTGAAAAAAAAACCATATTTCCAATTCGCTAAAAGAAACGAGAGATCAATAGTGTATATATACCGAAACTACTTGAAGAATCGGCTAAAAATCTAGTTGTTGCCAACACTCGTTGGGTTTTTTACCACAGAGTTCACAGAGCACACAGAGAAAAAATTAAATTCTAAATCTACGAATCCCTTCTTTCAAAAGTTGTACGTTAAAATTGATAAGTAGTCAAAATTGTAAGAACTGCGAAAACAATATCGTTTGCGCTCTTCAGGATGCTCTGAAGAAGGCTTAACGAACAGTCTCGGCGGCTAGGAACTCTTTGAGTTCTTGGGCTGAAGGGTATTCAAGAGCTCCCTCGGCAAGGCGGCAGGCTTCGAGGATGCGCCATTTGCGGATGGTGTGCTTGACGAGCGGAATGTGGCGGGCGGCGACGGAGAATTCACGGATGCCGAGCCCGATGAGAAGCGGGATCATGGAGGGGTCGGCGGCGCATTCGCCGCAGAGGATGACCGGCTTGTGGGCCCGGTTGGCCGAGGCGACGACCATGCGGATGAGCCGTAAGATAGATGGATGGGTGGAGAAGTAGAGGTCGGAGGTGTGGGAATTGGAGCGGTCGGCTGCAAGAACATATTGAACAAGGTCATTGGTGCCAATCGAGAGGAAGTCAACCTCGTCAGCGAGAGCATCGCACATGATAGCTGTGGAGGGGACCTCAATCATACAGCCGATGGGGATGTTCTTGGCGGTTTTAATCCCCTTTTTATGCAGCTCTTCTTGGATTTCTTGCACTTTTTGACGGACGATGCGCACTTCGGAGAGGTCGGAGACCATCGGAATGAGAATGTGGATTTCGCCAAAGTAGCTGGCGCGAAGGATGGCGCGCAGTTGGGCATGGAGAATTTCCGGGTAGCGGAGAAGAAAGCGGATGGCGCGGCAGCCAAGGGCCGGATTGAGCTCGGGGCCGATGGAGGTGAAGTACTTCGAGTGGGGGTTGTTGGGCGAGAGGTCGACTTTCTTGTCGCCGCCCACATCAAAAACACGGATAACAAGGGGGCGCCCTTTGAGCGATTTCACCATCCGCTTGTAGATGGCAAATTGCTCCTCTTCGGGCGGAAATGCTTTGCGCGAGAGGAAGAGATATTCGGAACGGAAAAGACCAATTCCGCTGGCGCCCGCTTTGATCAGTTGATCGATCTCTTTGGGGTTCTCTAAATTGGCAAAGATGCGCACTTCGTACCCATCAATCGTCTCCCCTTTCAGGTGGGAGGCGCTCTTTAACATTTTGTAGCTTTGATGATGACTCCTCTGGATCTCTTGGTATTTTTTGAGGGTCTGCCGCGTGGGATTGAGAATGACAAGACCCTGAGACCCGTCGACGATGAGGGAGTGAACTTCGATTTTTTTCAGGTGTTTGATGTCGACATTGGCTACGTAAGGGATCCCTTTGGCGCGGGCGATAATGGCTGCGTGGGAGGTGATGCCGCCGGCTGAGGTGACAAAGGCGCTTACGAGAGAGGCGTTGGCCTCCACCGTTTCGGAAGGGACAAGTTCGTGAGTGAGGATGATCGAATTGTGGGGTATCTCTCCCATCTTGATCCGCTCGAGGGGGCGCAGATGGCCGAGAATGCGGCGGGAGACGTCGACAATATCGCGCACTCTTTCTTGGAAATAGTGGTCTTGAAGCGTGCTGAAGCGCTGCTTATACTCTTCGATGAGATGGTGGAAGATCGATTCGGTGTTGCGCTGCATGTCGCGGATCCGGTCTTCGATGACGCTTGTGAGGAGAGGATCTTGCATCATCTCGAGATGGGTGCCGAGAATCGAGACAATTTCAGGAGGCCCTTCGTTGAGAGAGAGCCGTTGGAGCGTTTCGACATCTTTGCGGCTCAGATCGAGCGCGCGCCGGTACCGGTCGATTTCTACATCGATCTCTTTTTTCGGAATGGCTATCTCGGGTATTTGATCTTCAGCGCTGACAAAGAAAACGGGAAAGCCAATGCCAATCCCCTTGCTAATGGGAATCCCGCGCAAAATGACCTCTTCGCCGCCAGAAGACCTCTCAGGAGGCATCACTTTTCTCCAAATTCCAAATCGAAGGCACTCAAAAGATGCTGCATTGTCACTTCAGCATCTTCTCCTTCTACCGTTATTTCGATCACTGAATTTTTTTTTGCCGCTAACATTAAAATACTCATAATGCTCCTCGCATTAATTGTCTCATTTTTATGCGTAAAAAACACGGATGATTTTCGAGGTTGAAGCAATTTTACAATGGTTGCAGCTGGCCGCGTATGTAATCCGAGAGAATTTTTAACCTTGATTTTACGCACGATTTTCACGTGTCAACCTCTTTTTCTGTCTTCTTGCTATCGTTTCTAATAATTTTGCATTAAATTCTTTTGCCGAATTATATCCCATATCTTTTAATCGGTGATTGAGTGCGATCGTTTCCAAAAGGAGCACTACATCGCGTCCCGGTTTAACAGGAAGGACATGATAGGGAACGCTCACGCCTAAAATATCGATGAATTTTTCATCGAGTCCTACTCGGTCGTAGAAATGTTGATCATCCCATTCTTCGAGTTTCACCACGATATCGATCCCTTTGTCGGGCCGAACGCAAACGGCGCCGTAAAGATGGGCCACATTGATGATCCCGATGCCTCGTATTTCCATTAGGTGGCGAGTGAGTTCAGGACCTGAGCCCACGAGATATGAGCCCTCTTTCTTTTTGACTCGAACCACATCATCAGAAATGAGACGGTGGCCCCGTTCGATAAGGCCGAGCGCCGCCTCGCTTTTTCCAACGGAGGACTCTCCCTGAATCAAAACGCCTACTCCGAAGACCTCCACCAAGGTGCCGTGGAGCGTCACGCTGGGGCAAAATTCTTCGAGAAGGAGGAAGGTGATGCGGCTGAGGAGATTGGTGGCTGTGGAGGTGGCGCGGAAAAGTGGAATCTTGTTCTTTTCGCAAAGGGCCACGAGCTCTTTGGGCGGAACAAAACCGCGCGCGACGATCACAGCAGGCGTCGATGGGGTTAAAATGGCCTGAAGGCGTTGGGTGCGCACTTTGGGGTCGAGTTCCCGTAAAAACTCAATTTCTTGTTTTCCGATGACTAAAATGCGAGCCGATACGAACCCTTTTAAATAGCCAGTCAGACTCAACCCGGGACGGTGCACTTCGGCTTTATTGATGCGGCGCGGCAGGCCTGCAACTCCCGCGATCAGGATGAGGCCTAGGTACTTTCCGTGCTGCTCATACAAGTGCTGGACTAAGTACACAAATTCATCCCTTGGAGATAGTAGGTCAACCACTCGGAAAAAGTGGGAAAAGCGAGGTTCTCCACCCACGCTTTTTTATCCGACACATCTGATAATGTATAATCGATTCCCGATAAATATACATTACCCATTTCGCTTCCAGGATGCCAATCTGTATAAAAACATTGAAAGGAAGACAATCCTAATGCCTCATAAAAAGGGATCAAAGAACCCGGGTCTATATCTGTATCACCCGATTTTACCCTTTTTTCGGTTTGCAGTAAAAGGTCCATGACTCTGCGCCTGGCGTGGGCTATTTCTTGAATCTCCAACAAACCCATTTCAGATAACTTTCCAAATCCATTATGAATTTTTACGAAAGCAAAGAAATCGCGCGGTAAATTCACCTGAATTTCACTTTTTAATTCGTGGATATCCAATTCCTTGCAAGGTGGTTTTCCGCGAAAAAAGCTGCTATTGTCTGCTAAGCTATAAATGAGTTCTGGATTCATCGGTTCATCTTCGTCCATTCGGGTCAAAACAACGGAGACATCGTCGAGCGTATCAAAGAACTCAAAGAAGGCTGGGTGGGCATTCGGGTGGTAGGGAATTCTGTCCAGCCAGAAGTCGCGTGTAAATTCGACCCGATCCTGACTTGCAACTCTTGAAAGTTCAAACCAGCCTCTCGGCAAATCGGGAGCCTTTTTACTGATCTCTTCCCAACTGTCCCCCGCTTCTTCGCTCAGGAAAAGAACTTCCTTAAACGAGCGTTCTTTGTTTTCTGTATAAAATTGTCTAACCAGAGAGTTCATATTGTCACTCTGACACAACGAAAAATTTCTTTCCTTAGAAATTTTCAGTTAGTTGTTGAAGAGAGAAGTGATTTAGATATAGACAGTCGGGCGAGTTACGCTACCGCTCCACTCCCCCGCTGCCCCTGG
>CAYWKW010000084.1:0-7865 GCA_964458995.1 uncultured bacterium
ATCATTGAGTGTTCGGTTGGGAAAGGGAAGGCCATCTTAAGCGGAGTTCAGCTAGAGTTAGATCAATTTGCTCAAAACTTTTCCGCCGATGAGATGAAAATGGAGATGGAAGATCGTTTGGCCCGACTCGGAGCCGCTATTCGTTAACAGGCGGTAGCCATCGGTGATCCCCTTTTCCTCGGCCAACTGCTGCGCCACTTGGACAATTTCACCGAGCAGAGGAAAATCGTGAGGCTCTAGGGCTTGCAGATTGGGAATCTCTTTCTTTGGCATGATGAGAATGTGGACTGGCGCCACGGGATGAATATCTTCAATGGCCAAAATCCGTTCATTTTCAAACACTTTTTTCGAAGGAATCTTTCCCTTAATGATCAATCCAAATACTGTGCTCATCAATGCCTCATTATTAAATGGAGCGCTTTAAGTGCGTCTTCTTTTGTTTCCCAAATCGAGATAAAACGCCCTTTATGGCAAAAAACAGCGCCCTTTATCCCGCTTACTTTTCTTAAATCTTCCTCATGCAGTCCCGCCCACTCTTCGGGAAGCTGTTTTCTCACCTTCATCCTCTCGGACAGACTTGGCGGGATGCCCCTCAATTTCCAATGAGGTCCTGAAGGCATGATTACAAATTGAGCTGGATGAACCTCTCCGCCCAGATCAAAAAAGTTTTCCAGCCAGGGAAGCGACTCCTCAAAAATGAGCGCATTGGCTCCCTGAATCATCGCCTTTTTCACAGCGGCTCTACATTGCAAAGTATAGAAGTGGCGTTTCTTAAGCCGTTCGAGGTGGCCGATGGCGAAATCGACAGCCTGAAAAAAAGCCCCTTTCATCGCTTCAGCCGAAACGTCGTATTCGATGGGCAAGAAGTTTGAGATTACTTGAGAAAAAGAGGCCGTCCCGGGTTCCAATTTGGCAACGCCATTGTCATGTGCATCGACGCCCATGATCAAGGCCCGATTGTAGTATTCGTACAGGTGGGGCTCTATCAAACCCTGTTCTTTCAGATACAATAGGACCATCCCGGCGCTGCTCATGCCTCCCTGATAATCGATCTGGTGGTGATCGAACCGGCGCCTACCAGGGTCATACCGCCCTCCCACATCGCAAACATAGTCGCATTTTTCGATCCGCCGCTCGTCCCTAGTCCGGTAAATTTTATCACGATCAATCCGGTCAAAGAGGAGCAATAGCGAGCAAGCCGTTACCTCATCCGCATGAAAAGAGCCGTCGTGAGTTCCTAAACTTCTAGGTTCCATTTTTTTCCGTACCAGTTTATCCTCTGTTCAACACGAGAGTCAACATGAAACTCACGAGCTCGGCCTTTAAAGAAGGGGGCATCATCCCTTCCGTCTATACATGTGAAGGAAAAGGGATCAACCCGCCCCTTGAAATCAGCCATGTCCCTCCAAACGCCAAGAGCCTAGTCTTACTCGCTGACGATCCCGATGTTCCTAAATCTCGCCGTCCTGACGGGATGTATGATCACTGGGTCATTTTCAACCTACCTCCGGCCACTCGCCACATCGCTGAAAACGGCACCCCGCCCGGCCTCCTCGGCAAAAGCACCAACGGGAAGAATGAATACGTCGGCCCCTGTCCTCCCGACCGAGAACACCGTTACTTTTTCAAGCTTTACGCACTCGACACTATGCTCGCCCTCCAGCCGGGCGCCACCAAAAAAGAAGTGGAGAAGGCCATGCAAGGCCACATCATCGCCCAGTGCCAGTTGATGGGCCGCTACGAACAAGGAAAGGGATATTAACCCAACTAATGGAAAGTTATCTAACTCCGCATCACTACGATCTGGTCACGCCAGATGGGAAAATCACCGAACTCTATTCCATCGATGCAAAACGGTCTATGGCCACCGTCAAGATAGAAGATATATCCCCCGCTTTTGTCGGTTATGAAATCGATCAAAAACTCATCACCTTCAATCTAAAAAGCACGCTGGCCCAAGTGGGCCTCAATGGCATCGGAAGAGAATTCCATTTCGAGAGGAAAACCAATTCGGCGTTTGTCAAAGTAGAGCTGGTCGGGATCGGCCATTTAGGGATCGCCATGCTGAAATTACTAACCGAAGGGGCTTATATTGGCAAGCTGTTTGCCGCTGATGAGCGCCGCCGCGTCCGCGATCCCGATTATTTGATGAGAATGTTTGGCCGCTCGGACAGAAGAGGAAGGCCCCTTCTCTCATTGGGCGGACTCGAAGGAAGCGGAGCGCTCATTTTGGAAAAAGTGGAGGGGCGGACCATCGCCTTTCTTTCACTACTCGATGGTATCATGACCTACGAGACCAATGTCTATGGATTTCTCCCCACTTTGGTGAAGGCTCTTTGCAAAAATATGTCCCACACGCGGCAACTATTGCATTTGCATCAACATTGGGAAAAAGGGGTTCCCCGCATTGTCCATCCCAACGAAATGCTCCTCGTCCGCACAGCGCCTCTACACATCCGTACCGTCTATGCCCACGTGGTCGATTATCTTTTGCCGCAAGGGATCCACCACACCACAGCCGATTTTCTGCAACCCGACACAGCGGCCTCAGGCGACATTTACGAACTCTTCGGAACCAGCAATCAAATCGTCGATGACATCCCGCTCGAATTTTATACTTTGGAGCCCCACCGCGAACACGTCTTTTTCCAAGATCGCGATCAACTTCAGGCCTCAATCGATGATCCAAAAAGCCTCTTTGACGCCTTCGCAACTGCGCCTGAGCCCAAACAACTGCTGGCGGCTGTCTTCATCGTGAAAGGCTCTCAAATGAAAGCCCTCGAAGAGAAAGATTGGATCGTGCGAGAGCCTTATAAATACGATTTTCCAGGTCTTGCGCACCCGGCAAGGCAAGCGCAAATCGTCGAGAGATATGTCGAATATCAACCCGCTTTCCCGTTCCTCAAAGCGATTGAAGATGGCCTCATCACTTCGCAGGGGATCCTCCTTTGCCGCCACTTCCCAACCCCATTCCTCAAACGAATGCTCCTCAATGACCTGGTTCAACGGTGTCTAAAGCGGATCTATTTCCAATACCCTTCCAATTCCCACAATGGCTTCTTTTCCCACGAAGATCGCGCTGTGCTTGTCGACCTGGCTAAGTTTGGGATTCCCGTCTATTGGGTCGATGATAAAATCTTGCAGTATGTTTTAAAGCCCGATAAAGATGTGGGGCTTTTTGTCCCCCTAGATCAAGTAGAAACCTTTCGGAAAGCCTTCTTCTTTGGAGTCTATGGATCGAATCTCCAAGAGGGCAATTTTGAAAAAGAACTTCACGAACTTTTGCAGGGCGTCATGAAGCTAAAGCCCGACCAGCCCCTTGCCCTCCTCACTGGCGGCGGCCCCGGCGCCATGGAAGTGGGCAATCGCGTGGCAAAAGAGCTCGGCATTCTCTCCTGCGGCAATATCGTCGACTTCCGCGCCACCGACCACTCCATCGTCAATGAACAAAGGGAAAACCCCTACATCGACGCCAAAATGACCTATCGCCTCGACCGCCTCGTAGAAAGGCAAGCCGAATTCTTCCTCGATATTCCGATCTTCCTTCCCGGAGGCATCGGAATGGATTTTGAGTATTGTCTGGAAGAGGTGCGGCGCAAAACAGGAAGCGCTCCGCCCAATCCGGCCCTCCTTTTTGGCTCCCCCGATTATTGGCGCCGCAAAGTCTCCTCGCGCTTTAAGCTCAATCGCGAGACAGGCACCATTAAAGGCTCAGAGTGGGTCAGCAATTGCTTCTATTGCATCCAAACAGCCGAGCAAGGTCTTTGGGTCCTGCGACAATTTTTTGAAAACAAGCTCAAAATCGGCAAAGAGGGACCCATCTACGACGACGGCTTCTGCATCACCGAATGATCTCCAAAAAGGCCTTAGCTAAGTTCTCTGCCGTAAACAGTCTTGCCTTTTCGCTCTTCAGAAAAGCTCCCGCCCTCTCCAAATAGCCCTCATACTCCTCCTTCTTCATCCCCTTTAAAAACCGGTACATCTCCTCATTGTCTTTAAACTTCCTCCGATCAATAAAGCAATCCCCAGGAATATAATCAGTTACATTACTCGCGCCCCAATATACCGGCACAACCCCGGCCCCAAAGCAATCGAAAATCTTCTCCGTGATGTATCCCTTCACATCACCCATATTTTCATAGCAGATGGAGAACTTATAATTCTTCAGAACCGCCATCTTATCATCTACAGGCCCGCGCCAATTCTTGAACTTTCTCTTTTCCCAATACATCCCATACAGATCGAATTCCCCTCTCTTTTTTTCAAAGAAGCGGATCGTATTTTCCCGTTCTTTATAGAGCTGTTTTGGATGGGAACTGCTCAACCGTCTTGCAATCATCGTGCAAAACTTTTTCTTCTCGAAGGGGACTACTTCTCCTCTCTGCCTTAAAACTGGGTAATAGAACTTGAAGAACTTTTTCCCATCGACCAAATCGTCATCCCAGGTAAAGACTTTGCCGAACTCATCCAGCCTCTCATACATCTTCCCCTGAGTCGTCGGCGGCTCCCACGTGAACAGAACCATTTTATCTCGCGGCCTCTCGCCAAACTCCGCCTTCGGCCCCAGATTCCAAAAGACCCAGATATTCTCTTCCTTTTTCTCCCAGGGGCCAATGTCCCACCCTTTTTCTTCCAACACGGAGACCACTTCTCGGGGCAAGTACTGCTCTACAGGCGTACTTGGAGGGAAATAGTCAAAGAAGAGCTCGAGTGCAATCGCCAGCAAAAACTTCATGCTGTGATAATACTAGAAGCCGTAATTCATGTTGTATTCAAAATAGTGGGTTCGCTCTTTCGCGAATTGGCCTTCCAGAGAGTAGCCATGGTGATAGCCCACGTAGACCCGGAACTTGCGCCCAATGCCTTGCAGCTTGCTGAACTCATAGCCCGCTCGATAGGTGCCATCAAAATCGTAATCGAGCTGCTCCAAATTGCGCCAAAGAAAGGCAAGAAAACAGGTGCCGTAAAGACGCTGGCAATAGAACTTGCTGCCCAAAAACCGCGCTTCCGCTCCATATTCGAGATAGAGCGGTTTCCACTTAAATGTGGGATCGCTGTGAACATACACTCCAGGTCCTGCATAGAGGCGGATGGCCTCTGTCGCCTGATAGGAAACAAAGAAATCGACAGCTTCGATACTGGGGTTCAACCGGTCGACGCCAGGATGATCGATGATGTATTCATCTCCCAAGTGCCCGGAAATATGGTACCCCCTCAGGCGGAACGACCAAGGCCCAGTTGCAAACGTGATCGGAATCCCCCCATAAAAGTCGGTATTCACCAACTCTGCGGTTCCATTGGCGAAGTTGGGATTGGGGTCCATGTTGAAAACAGACCAAATGGCCGCTTCGATACCGATTTGGATATCGCCACCCCAAAAAGCATCGAGCCAACGATAGATAGCAAAATCATCACCGAGAGATACGCCTACACATCTATCTCCGCAAACGCGATCTCCGCTGCGCCATCCTAAGCTGTAGGTCGCGGCGCGAGGATCGGCGATCAGAGGGAGGAAGAGCTCCGTCATTTGCGGGAACCAGATTCCCTTAATGGTTGGCCTCTCCACATATTTCTCTCGTAAAGCTTCATCCGCCGGTGGCACGCCATCCAAGACAAACACTTCTTCAACGCCCGGGACATCTTTCACAAAGGAGACAATACTGTGGGAGAGCATCTTGTTATTGGGCATATTGGCCAGCCAAACCTTATGGTTTTTGACCATGGCAATGATCCGGTATTCAGCGTAGGTCGTGTCGATCAGGGCTTGGATATACCCCTCGAAGTAGGGGTCGGTAGCGGTTTGTACTTCTTGGGGGATGCTATCGCTGCGAGTTAACGTGACCCCTACATGGTTCGATGCGGTTTGCTCGTCAGTCGCAAAAAGACCTGCAAAGAAAATCGAAAAGACTACAGCACTGCATTGAACGACGCGCATTTTCAGGGTCCTTTAAACCCCTATATACACATCAAACTTTTATCGACAAAGAATCTTTTGCGAACTTGCTTTGGAGCATCCGGACACTGCTGTAGACGCAGAGCGCGCCACCCATCATGAGCACCTGCACAGGCCCGCACAAAACCGCCAGCCAACCCCCCAAAGGCGGCGCCACGGCCCCCCGCAACCCGGCCAAAGCAACATTGACGCCCGTGTACCTTGAGCTCTCATCTTTGCCGGCGAAGATGGGCCCCGACATATTCCACACCAGATGGCTTCCTCCCTGTCCCACACCGTACAGGAAATAGGCCAAATAAAACCAGAAAATGCCCCACAAAGATAAACTCAAAAAGGCAGTAAAAATACCGAATGAGAAAAACACCAGACTCGCCATCTTCAACACATTGGCTCGATCGATCCATCGGGCCCACAAAGGCGATGAGAGGGCAAACCCCAGTCCTTTGGCAATCGAGATCGCTCCGGCCATCTCCAAATAGGAAACACCCAAAATATCGACCGCAAACAGAGGCAGCGCCGGCTGAATCAGCATCAAACCGAATCCGCTCACCATAAAGCCCCACTGGAATCTCGAGAAATCGGGCCTTCTTTTGATCAACTGATAGCTATCGCGCCATGGCCTCACCACCAATTCTCTCAGCGAAGGCCTCTCTTCGACCAGATCTTCCCCTTCCACCTCGATCCTCGACTGCACCGCCAGCGACATCAATCCCACCACAGCCGCCCCGAAGAACATCACCTTCCACAGCCCCGGATCTTTATCCAACAACCCGCCGCAAGCCAAAGCCAGAACGACCCCTTCCGCATAGCCCAAAGCCGAGCTGATCGAGAATATCCTCCCCCGTCCATCGCCCATGTTGCGTTTGATGATTTCGAGCCAAGCTGGCAGCCCCGCTCGATAGAAAAACATATAATTCGCTGCTGCTGCGATGACAAACCAAGCCGAGTCGACCCAAGGGCACAGCAAGAACGGCGCCCGCATGAAAAACCCAGCCCACAGAACATTCGACTTGAGCTTCTTCGCCTTCCCCTTCAACCCAGCGCTCCAATAGAACGACAAAATCGTTACTACCGGCTTCAGCATCGTCAGCAAAGCAATTTGGAAAGCGCTCGCGCCCAGGTCCTTATACAAGATAAAGACCAAAAAGCTATACAAGGTAAAAAGAGGTTCGGTGAGTAAGTTGGTCCATACTAGGGCCCAACCCATCTGTTTGCTTTTAGACAGCTCAGTCATGCGGCTAACATGATACCCCCCTCTTCCATTCTTCGCCACCTATTAAAAAATTCACTGACAGTGAAGTCCCTCAACCCGAAAATATCCCTTTCCCAACAAAAGCGATCTACCTTAAAATCATTCTCTTACCTAAGGAAGTTCTTATGAAATTCATTACAACCCTCCTCTTCGCCGCCACCCTTACAGCTTATGAGTTTACTGAATACCGGCCCAGGCCTCTTCCGGAGGAAGCGCTCGAAGTTCCCGCACAAAAATCTTTTAGATATTTCTCAATGGGACTTGTAGCTGTTCCCAATGTACTTGAACTTTCCGCAGCGGACGTTGCCTTTGGCCTACGTGCGCTCGACAGACACATAGCACTAGATGGCTGTATTGGTTCCGCCATTCAAGCTCACTACCAAATGCTGTATGGGCAAGCCTCCCTTCTTTACTTTCCCACCAAGTCATGGGGACCCTATTTCGGCGCCGGCGTAACAGGAGCCATGCTACACTTTGACGGATCGATTTATCCTTGGGGAAGCAGCGGATTAATTCAACCTTGGATTAACGTCCCCATCACTCTCGGCTACCAATTCAACTCGGGGAACGGGCTTCAATTTTTTCAGATTCAAGCGACCCCCCTTCTCTCTCTCACTGGTTCCTTTGGGATTAGTTTCTAATTGCCATTTGTCGCTCCAT
>CAYWKW010000085.1:0-2576 GCA_964458995.1 uncultured bacterium
CAATCGTTCAAAAGGCCCCAGAACCCCTTCCTGTTCAGGAAAAGGTTGAGGAAAAGAAGATCGAAGCAATCGTTCAAAAGGCCCCAGAACCCCTTCCTGTTCAGGAAGTAACTAAAAGCGAAGAGAAGCCGAGCCAAGAAATAGTTCAAGAATCGAAACCAGCCAATGGTGTCGAGGTGAGCTGCGATCCAAAAGCAGAAGATAGTGTGGTCCAAGAAACTAGCCCTGAGATTGTTGTAGAGGATGGGATTGAGGGACAGCCGGAAATGGAGCCTCAAAGTGTGTGTTGCGAAAGGGTTGATGAGCCTGTTTGGTGCGGGAAGGGGTGGTATTTTTCCGCTAGACCCGGCTATTACTATCTGACCGATAAGACGATGCGTCAATTTTTTGACAACGGGGGGTTCACGGCTAGGGGGGAATTCGGATACCGGTTTTGGAAACCTTTCATTGTGTGGGTCGATGCGAGTTACTTCCAGAAATCGGGACATGCTTTGGGGGGCACTGAAAAAGTTGAACTCAAATTGGCATCGATCACTTTGGGACTCAAGACGATCTATTATTTCAATGATTATGCAGCCGTTTATGCGGGTGCGGGGCCAAGGCTCTTCATGATGATGATGAAAAATGACTCCCCGTTTGTTAGAGGCGAAGATAATGCGTTTGGCATCGGCGCCGGTTTTAACGGGGGACTCTGGTTCTTTCCCGTTCCGTATTGGAAGGATTTCTTTTTAGACCTATTTGCCGACTACTCTTGGAAGAAAATGGGCATCGAAGAAGATGAGATCAGCAGCACCGATTTCGATGTCGATGTGAGCGGCCTCAGCGTGGGTCTCGGCTTGGGGATCCGGTTCTAAAGCGGATGGACGACAATCGTCGCGGGGCAACTCTCTTGTCCGTGGCTATCCACAGAGGTAATTAAGTAAGTTTCTTTTTGTTTAGGGGTTCTTTGGTGGTCCTCAAAATGGGGATCGGTAGAGGTTCCAATCAAGTTTGAAAGGCTGCCCCGGTAAATATTATAGTGAGCCACGCCGCCGGGGGCTGTCCAAGCAAACATATTGATTAGATCGCCATGAGCGGGAAAGCGGTGGTAAATTTGCGTCCCCGTTGCAATGCCGCTTTTTAGGCTGCTCGGATCTATGGCGGGTGGCAGCGGCGCCGCGTTAGCTAGTCCAACACCTGTAGTGGCTTTGATTTGTTGGGCTCCATTTCCGCTCGGATCTTCCGGCCAAATAGCTACGATATTTCCTGCATTATTTACGATCACATCGATATCGTAAGCGGGATAGGGCGCGCCCGCATTATCGTTCAGCTTTGAAAGAGTTTTGGTGAAGGACCAGGTTCCTAGTGAGAAGCCGGCGCCTTGAATGATCATATTATCGCCATTATATTCTTTCCAAATGACCACCCCGTCGCCGATCGAATTGAGAGACAACACAGGATAACCGGCGCCTGCGGAAGACATGAGGCTGGGACCCGAAATGTCGGCTTGCAAAGACCAGGAATTCGCTTTGAAGGGAAGGGTGGCCCCGCAAATGAATTTATTCATCGAATCGTATCTTTCAAAAACGGCAACGGCGTTGCCCGAAGCATCCACACCCACATCGGGCCGTTTCGAAGCGTAATTCGGATTCGAAAGGGTCACTGCATTGGCAGATAAGAACCCATTGATGATCGTTTTGCCATAAATGACATCGCCTTGATTCCAAACAATCACGGCGTTGCTTTGATCGTCTATGCCAGCAGCGGGAGTTTGACCGGCTGCAACCAGAATCGGTGGGAGCCAGGCTCCATTTACGAAACGGGCTCCGTACACTTCGTTTGCCTGATCAGTTTCCTGCCAAACGGCGATTGCATCCCCTTTTGCGTTCATTGAGAGGGCTTTGGGCCGAATGAGGGTTGTATTCGTTGTCAAATTGATTTTACCTAAATCGATCCACCCTAATCCAGATGGCCTTTTCGCTGAAAAGAGGTGCTCAATCCCGCCGGATAGTTCCATCCATATGCAGAGAGCGTTTCCATCGGAGTCGATGGCAATTTGCGGCCGTGTTTGCGCATTGGGGGACTCTTGCACAACCCCGGGAGGCAATGAAAGAGGGGGCGACCATACACCCGAAGAGTTCAACGTTCGAAACAAGATTTGAGTGGGAAACCCCTCTTCCCAAACGACGATCGCATTGCCAGCTGCATCCATGGCCACTTGCGAATTTGAGGCGCTGCCGCCCCCTGAAATTTTCATAGCGCCAGTCCAGACTCTTACGGAGTGGTTGTAGCAAGCGGCCCAGATATCCTCCGTGGCGCTTTTTCCATCTGTTCTGCCCCAAGTTGCAACGCCATTACCATCTGGATCTATGGCAATTGTTGCATTTACATCGGTATCGCCGGAGGCGGGGTTGGTATCCAAACTCACAGCAGGGATGCCCCACGTTAGATTGAAAGCTGCAAATCCCTGAATGGCCCAAAGGAAGAATAGTGATCGCACAAAAACCTCACAAAAGAAGCGATCATAAATTTTTGGAGCGGGTCCGTCAAGCGGAGTTTAGGGGCTTCCAAATGTAAAGCCGCTTTACATTTACTTC
>CAYWKW010000085.1:2676-7808 GCA_964458995.1 uncultured bacterium
GGGGTCCCCGAAAAACGCCTCGTTTTTTGGGGTTGTGTATTGCCGCTTTACATTTACTTCGGGGTCCCCGAAAAACGCCTCGTTTTTTGGGGTTGTGTATTGCCGCTTTACATTTGCAAAAAAAGGAGGGAGTTGATAAAACCTTCCATCAATTTTTCAAAGGAGTGTTTATGGCTGCTGTTGCTGCTGCTCGAAGTGCGAGTTCTTATAATTCAGCCCCTATGAGGATTCATGCAAGTCCAGAAAGTGTTTGTGAACAACACTTGCCTCAGAAGGTTATCGAAGTGTTGATGCCCTTTTTGGGTGCCAATTTAAGAAATTGGAAAATTGGTTTAGACGATGTTCGATGTAGTACATACAATCTCAATCCACAGGATGGGGTTCAGGTGATTCTTTCAAGTGATGGCGAATTGGATGTTTATGTGTCGAAAACTAGGTCCGATGGGGCGTCCACTGCACGGTTTTCTTTCAAAAATAGGCTCCCAACTACTCACATAAATGTGTTGCCTTCCAATCGACAAAGCGACGCTGAAAAAGTTGACACAGCTCTTGGGTTTCTTCGAGAGAGGTTGGCGGAGTTAAATCCCCGTCGCTAGATTAAAAAGCGGCGGGGCGTTATAGGGCAAGATATGAGACTCTTGCTGATTTGTCTGGTCGCCGCCGGTTTTGCAATCGAACCTTCTGAAGCCCTCGAGCGGCTGAAGGAAGGAAACGATCGCTACATGAAAGATCAGCTGCTCCATCCCAATAACTCTATGGATCGGAGAGAGGAAATTGTATCGGGTCAAAGTCCCTTTGCTACGATTGTCGGCTGTTCCGATTCTCGGGTTTCGCCTGAAATCATTTTTGATCAGGGACTGGGAGATCTATTCATCGTGAGAGTGGCGGGGAATGTCGTCGGCCCAGTGGAACTCGATAGCATCGATTATTCTGTCGAACATCTTGGGTCTAATCTTGTCGTGGTTCTGGGCCACGAAGCTTGCGGGGCGGTTACGGCTGTCCTGAAGGGAAAAACTGAGGACATTGAGGATGTGGCCGCGCTGATCCGGCCGGCTATTAAGAATATTAAGAATGTCGAACAGGCCACCAAGGCCAATGTCCGCTGGATTGTGTCCAAGTTGAAGGAGACGCCTGTCGTTAAGGATCTGATCTCAAGAGGGAAAGTCAGGGTGGTAGGGGGCTATTATCACCTGGGTACGGGTCAGGTCGAACTTCTTTAACTGGCTGGTTTTCGTTTCCGCATAAAGATAGGCAAAAGGGCCGCGCTACAGAGGAAAAATAGGGCGGAAAAGAGGATCGAATAGTAGCTGGCGATCCCGCCTAAGATCAGCGAGGCGACAAATTGGCAGGCGCCATTGGTCGCTCCTATCAGTCCAAACAACTTACCTTGATTTCTTTCGCTGGTATGATCGGAGAGGACCGTCTGATAGGCGGGATAGATCCACGCTTCCGTAAAGGTGGGGAGGGCCAGGTAGGTCCAAAGCTCGATCACTCGATCGGCTCCTGAAAGGAAAAAGAGGCCGACGGATCCGACGAGTAGGGACCAGAAAAGGACGTTTTTGGCCTTCCACCGTTTTAGAATCACTGCCGTGCCTATGATGCCCCCCAAAGTAAAACAGAGGCTAAAATAACTATTGTAGATCCCAATTTCCGCATCGGAGAGGTGGAACCGGTTAATCAAAAAGTCGGAGAGGGAAACGATCAGTAGGTACCACCCGAGGAGATTGAGGAGGAAGATGAAGAAGAGTCTCTCTTTCCAGGTTAAGATCATCACATCGCCGACGCTTTTCGCAAATTTGAGGGGGGTGATGGGACGATGGGTCGGTTCGTAGTTGTCGGTGAAAAAGAGTTGGGTGCAAACCAGGGTAACGAGAAAGACAAGGCACCCCAGGATGCTCGGCCAAATGTAGCCGCCGTGGTTCATGAAGGGGTCTTTCATGAGGATGGCGCCCAATAGGGGCCCCGTTACCCAGGCTGCCCCGCCCAAGACCGAAAGGAAGGCGAGTTTTTGCCCCTTCGTCCCTCCCTGGATTTCAACAATGGCAGCTTGTGCCATCGCCTGCTTGCCGGAAAAGAAGCCAACCAAAAACTGCGCTGAGAGAAAGAGGAGAAAATTGCCTATCCAGATCGCTACGGCGCAAATGATCATGCTGAGGACGGAGCCCCAAAAACCCCAGATCAACACTTTCTTCCTTCCAATCCAGTCGGAAAGGTCTCCCAGGATTGGGGAGCCCACCACCTCGCCAATCGGAAAGGCAGCGTAGGCAATCCCCAAAGAAAACTGGGGGTCCAAGATGAAGTGGTGGAACGGGGTCGTATCGGTGGTTATGTAAACGGCCAAGAAAGAAACAGCCGCCCCCCAACTAAAATAGTCTGCAAAGTAGGCTAGGTAGAGGGCGATGAGTGAATGCTTTTGTCTCGGTAGCATGCAATCTTTGCTAATCTGAGCATTAAGATTAGAAGCATGTCGATTTAATTAGAAAGGGGAATTTGCATTTTTTTCAAAATAGTGAAAAAAGCCAGAAATTTACCGTTCGACGGGTGGTCTGCAACTTAGGGTCTGGCGCATCAAACGGGTTCGCAAGAAGTTAAATAACAGGAACATGATGAAAAGGATGGGAGGGGGGGGGGATAATTTCCTGTAGTCCGCCGTAGGCGGGCGTATACCGAAACTACTTGAAGAATCGGGAATATGGCAAGGAGGCGCCCTGAATTTGAGCCAGCGGGGAAGTCGCGCTAGGAGCTGCCGTAGGAGGCGATCAGGTCTTCTGCTTTCTTGAAATTCGCCCGCTTTAACTCCTCGTAGATTTGGAGTCCCTTGGCGTTCATCCCCTGCTTAAAATAGAGGCTGCCCAGTCGATAGAGTATCTCCCGGTCGTTGGCTCTCAATTTAAGGAGGGTTTCCACCTCGCGCATCTCTTCTTGAGGCATGCCGAGATCGCGATAGCCCACAGCCAACTGCTCGTGAACCCAAGGATCGTTGGGGGCGTATTGGCTGAGGATGCTAAACTCTTCGATGGCTAGGCGAGCCAGAGTCCGGTACTTTTCCTCAAATTCGGGCCCTTTGTAGATCTTGGAGAGGGAAACATAGGTGTTGGCCAATGAGGCGTGCACTTCCAGGTCGGTTGGCGTGATCCTGATTTGCTTCAGGTGCTCATCGACGGCCGCTTGGAGGAGAAGAACTTTCATCTTAAAGACGTCTTCCCCATAGCAATAGGCAGAGAAGCGGGAAATGGTCTTCGAAAACAAATTCAGGTACTTGGGCACTTTGTAAAAGTTCCACTCAAAATCATGCAGATAGGAGGAAAGTTTAGAAAGGGCTTCAGCTAATGAGAGATGGTGCTGCGCCTCTCCCGGAGGAAGGGAAAGAACTTGGCGGCACGATTGGAGGAAATGGTCTCTTAACTGAATGAGTTGTTCCGGCTTTTTCGCCTGAAAATAAAAGAGGAGGACAAAATAGGAAAACGCAGTCAGAAAAAGGCCTCCTAATGCAAAGGCAAAAATGGCCGATCTGCTCAAAAATGGGAGGAAAAAGAAGAAGAGAAAAAGCTCGCTGGAAAAAAGGACAAGAAAGAGGAGGTTAAACGACACAAAAGAGTGGGTCACACGCCTAAATTCGCGCAAAATCGCTCGGTAATATTGAGGCAGGTTGTGTTGAAAAAAAGCATCGTCGAATGCACGTTCGTTTTCAGTTTGTGTGGACATTTTCCTCGCCGGCTTGGAATTTCCCGTTGACCCATACCGTGTAACTCTTTCCGGCTTTTTGATCAACATTTATCTTCCCGAATCGACCATGTCATTAATGACTCGCTGACTGACTCCCGCATCTTGCAGACGACGGATTTGCGCTTGGCTCAAATTGTAGCTGCTGGTCGTGTCGCGCATGTAGCGCATGATCGTATCATCGCTAACGCCGCCTTGGCTCAATTTGATCACGTCGTTGATGGTGAGCGCTTCGCCCCGGTCCATCCGGTCGACGGTTCGGGGACTGGCCCGCTCCATCACGCGCCGGTCTTGCTCATCGAGGGCCGCTCCAAGCAGACCGCCCGCAATGACGCCCGCAGCACTCCCAATCAAGCCCCCCCTTGCGCCTCCGGCTAGGCCCCCCGCGCCGCCCCCAATCACACCGCCGCTAATCACGCCGGTGCCTGTATTGGTAGCGCAACTTGCTAAAATGGATGCAATAAATAAAAGTTTTGTAGAGTGCTTCATGAATTCCTCAGACTGTTTATTAGTTTTCAATTAGTCTGAAAAGCAATTAATGTCTATGAAAAACTCTATCTTTCTATCATCGCTGCGTCTTCGCGGAACCGGTAGCCCACTCCGCGGACTGTTTCAATCCAGTCGAAGGTGGGGCCGAGCTTTTTACGAAGAGAGGCGATGTGCACGTCGATGTTGCGATCCACAATGAAGGCGTCATCGTTGTTAATGTCGTCGAGGAGCTGGTTGCGAGTGAGAACTTTGCCCCGGTTGGTCACCAGACGGCGCAAAATGCCAAATTCTGAAAGGGTGAGCGGGATGATTTTTTCCCCTTTGCGCAAAATGTAGCGGTCGATGTCGAGGATAAAATCGCTAAATTTAACGGTTTTGGCTACTTTTTCAGGCTCTTTGCCGCGGCGTAAAATAGCTTTGATGCGCGAAAAGAGGATTTTGGGCGAGAATGGCTTTTGGACATAGTCGTCGGCTCCCAATTCAAGCCCCAAAACGATATCGAGCTCTTCCCCTCTGGCAGAGAGAATCAGCACGGGTATGTTTTTCAAATCGGGGTTGCCCTTCATTCTGCGACAAACATCGAGGCCGTTTTCACCAGGCAGCATAATGTCGAGAATCACTAAGTCGGGCTTCTCTCTTTCGATCGCGCGATAGCCATTGATCCCATCTACTTCAACGTGCAGCTTGTAACCGGATAGTTCGGCTTGAAGTTTGATCAGGGCTGCAATGTCTTCTTCATCTTCAATTAACAGAATGCGCTTCTTTTGGCTCATGATTTTTTCCTTTCGAAAGAGTCATATACCCAAGTAAACTCAAGAGTTGGGTTCTGCCCACGCCTTTTCCCCAATTGACGAAACGTCAATCGGGGGCCCCTAGGCTTGCGTCGGACAGCCACTGAATTTGAGATCCGCCTGCATCGC
>CAYWKW010000086.1:0-7804 GCA_964458995.1 uncultured bacterium
TCGCGAAGCGTCAAGGAAACACCGGGCGTGAGCGAAGCGAACAACAGCATCGCAGTTGCTGATTTCCTTGTTCTCATTTCATCCTGCAGCACTGAGCCGAATCATGTCCCTTTCTTTTGCTTGCGCGCCGGATCTTGTATTGTGACTGCACAGCATTGAGATATTGACAGATTGAGGGCGATTTGATAATGCCGAAATTGTGAAGAAGATCCTTTTAATAATCGCAATCCTGATTCTAAATTGTAACATTGACAGAATTCTCAATGCGGGTCTCGGAACCATTCTGGGAAGCCTAGGGGGCTTAGCCAAAGTGGGTTCGGCCCTCTCTCCTTGCTTCCCGGTAAATCGCAGTGAGTTCCAACTATTGAGACATATTTGTTCTTTGGGATCCCGCCACTTTTTATTGCAAGCCTTTGCTGCTCAAGAAGGAGCCGCTCCCCATTCTTCCTGGTCCAGAAATCGATCGCACCTCTCCCAAATCCCCGCCACTTCCAATGCGAGAGATCCAAATACCAAACTATCAAAAGCTTATGAAAATCGAATGAATGCTTGGAAAGAGGTTCTTCCCCACCCGGTTGACTATCCTTTAATCTTGACTCGCCCCCACGATTTGAAAGACTACTTTCTCCTTCCTGTTCTTAGAGGCGAGTCGATTGAAAAAACGGTAGAAAGGGGGAAGGGCGTTGAAAAAGCGATCGTCGATTTAACCGGGCAAATGGGAGGAGATCGAGATGAGTGGCTTAGCATGTGGGAACAGTACCGTTCCAAATTTTTACAAATTTGTGAAAGGGAGAATGTTGCCGCTGGAAAATTCATTTGCATCGAGCGGCTGAAACAAGAAGAAATCGGGGGGATCCGCATTCTTCCCATAAGTTGCGAAGATCATTGCCCTTATCTCCTAGAATGGATTTCTTGCTTTGGGCTTGCTGCGACGCCGATCGAAATCGACCGGTGGCCCGTCTTCAATGAGTCGGTCCTACCCTCTTCAAAACCTCCTGCCCTTTCTTTGGAAAAATTCACCTCCTATTTAGAACATTTTTCCCAAAATTGGAAAACAGACCATCCTCAAAAAAATCTCATGGTTCAGGGCACTCTGCAGTTGCTCGATGGGCTTCTTTCAAAAAGCGAGGCAATGGATTGCCCCACTCGTTCCTCGATCGAACAGCTCTCCCTTTATAAAATCAGGGAAGAACTGGAACAAATCGCCAGGGATGAGGGCCCTTTTTTTAACACGGTTTCCCACGTAGAACAGATCCACGCCAATCTCTCCTCCCTTCTGGAAATCATGTCTCCCTTTTCGTATGACGATTTTCCCAATATTTATCGCTCGCTTCTAACAATCATTCCCATCTCCCTCAAAACGCATCTCTCTTGCGGGCTGCACGCATCGGGAATGACCAGCGTAGCGGGGATTTTTAAAGCAGTTGAAAAAACAGTAACGAGGAGACCCCGAGTTCTTTATGGAGAAAACACCTACTTTGAATGCATAAAAGCAGCCGATATGGCGGCCCAATCGTCCTCCATTACAGAGGCAAAAGAAGAGGATTGGAAAGAGGTCGATCTGATCTTTGCCCAGTTTAATCCGGTCTGGAAAAGGAGCGATCTTGAGGAATATAAGGTAGAAAATATCGCCGCAATCTTGCGCAAAACTTTAAGGAGTAGATCTAGCAAACCTCTCACATTGGCGTTGGATTGCACTCTAGATTTAATCAATTCAAATCGAGTCGGCCAATTATTAGAAGAGTTCCAAGAGGCCATTCAAGAGGGGATTCTCAATATCGTTTGCTATCGAAGCGGGTTGAAATTCGATCTCTTTGGGATGGATAACTATTCTGGAGCTCCTATTTACATGATTCACAACCGAGATTGTAAGTGGACCCATTTTGATGCTCTATTGTCAGATCCTCTACTCCAAACGGACCGCTTAAGCCTCAACTGGTTTTGCTTAGCTTACTCGCAGGCTGCGCCTCAATTGGACCTCTACCGCAGGCAGATCTTCGAAAATACCCGCCATCTACTCGATAAAATCCCCTCCAAGCTCTACGACCTTCAAAGCAAGTACCGCGTGATCCCCATCGAAGCGGGGGCAGATCCCTCTTTTATCGACCTGCACATTTACGGCCCCTTTCATCAACTTCGATCTGCGGCCTTAATTGGGGGTTATTTCTACTTACACTGTTTAGAAAACGGCTTCCCCATCTTTTACCGGAGGAGTCTCGGCTTTTACCATCTGAACTTTGGGCTTCTTTTTGGGAAGGACAGCTCCACCATTCGCCTCACCTTGGGCCTCGATCCGAAAGAAGTCGATCTTCTAGCCGACTGCTTTAACACAATCCATTCGCTGATTAGCCCGCAGCAGCAACCGCCTCTTTTGGATTCGTTTTAACCGACCAAAGGGGAATGAGTAAGAGAACTCCCAAAAAGGCGCAAACAAAGAGAGTCATTAAGTAGACGTCCCAGCCCCAAACTTTGGTAATGGCTCCCAGAGGTCCGCCCGCAGCGGCCGCGCCCAAGTAGGCAAAACAGCCGATAAAACCGGTCGCCGTCGCTGCCGCCTTCTTGTGCGAAAGTTCTGCAGCGGCCATGCCGATGAGCATTTGCGGTCCAAAGATAAAGAATCCAAACAGGAAAATGAAGGCCGCATCGAGAACAGGCCAAGGATAGTTGACGAATTTGAAAGCAGCAATGAGGAACAGGATAACAACAGTAAACAAGACGTTGATCGGATTTCTTTTGCCCTCAAAAATCAGATCGGAGGCCCAGCCGGCGGCGAGACTTCCAAAAAATCCCCCCACCTCAAACCAACACATGCAGAGGCCCGCTTCCATATTCGTATAGTTTTTCACCTCGATCAAATAGAGCATGCTCCAGTCGTTGACAGCAGTGCGTATGATGTAAATGAGAAAATAGCTAGCGGCCAAAAACCAGATCAGCTTATTGCGGATAACATATTCCCAAAGAATCTCTTTGGTAGAAAGGCCGCTTTTCTCTTTTTTAGAGGAGGCGTTTGAGTAATCATTGCGAAACTTTTCAATCGGGGGCAAGCCTAGCGATTGGGGCGTATCCCTCAACCGGTTCATGACAAAAAAGCCGGCGAAAATACAGATCAGCCCCGGAGCATACATGGCATAGCGCCAACCGTAGTATTCAGCGCAGGCGGCTCCAATAATCGGAATCAGGGCGCCCCCAATGTTATGGGAAGTGTTCCAAACGCTCCACCAGCGGCCCCTCTCCGACTGAGAATACCAGTGGGTGAGCAGTTTAGCGCACCCAGGCCATCCCCAGCCCTGAAAAAGCCCATTGAGCCCCCAAAATACGGCAAAAGCCCAAAAAAAAGAGGACATCCCAAAGAGGATATTGAAAACCCCCGTTAAGATAAGCCCGACGGACATGAAGTAGCGGGGATTTGATTTATCGCCTAACATTCCGCTTAAAAACTTGCTCGCGCCATAAGTGATGTAGAGGATGCTCCCCAAAAGGCCGAGCTCGAATTTTCCAAGCCCCAGCTCGCTTTGCATGACAGGCATGGCAAAGGTAAAACTTTTGCGCGTGAAGTAGAAGAAAGCGTACCCAGCCCACATCGCATAAAACGTGCGTATCCGCCAGTACTTATAATTTTTTTTGACCAGTTCGGGGTCTTGTATTTCCGTCACCGGAGGAGCAGGTCTAAATACATCTAGAATGGACACGTCGCCTCCCAATTTAAAGAATTAAGGGTAAAGAACTCATTCCCTTCTGTCAACAAAAAGGTCTTTCGTCTACTGTGAATCTAACCAATCAAATAATTTTTATGAGCACTCCCATTGGCCCGCAAAAGCCTTTCGAAAAAGAATTCCGGGTGGAGCGCGTGGATGAGGAGAAACTCACAAAGGACCAAAAAGAGAGAACTCCTGGAAAAGAGGTCCCCACCGAAAAGTTGGGAGTGGCTGCCTTTCTTCTGGAGGTTTTTCGCGACGTCGTCGATTTTTTTGTTGAATCCAAGGAGGCCGCCAAATCGGTCGAAAAAGGAGCTAGAGAAAATCTCCTTCTATTCAAAGAGGCCCTCGAAACATTAAAGAAGGAAGACCGGAGCCAAGATGCCCAATTTCTCAATGGTCTTTCCCAAATTTGGCTCCATCTTCTCGAAGATGCCATCCACTTTAAAAAAGACGAAACGTCTCTGAAGTTCAGAGACCTCATCCGGGTCATCCAGCACTATCCAGAAAATCAACCCCATACTTTGGGCTACTATCTCTCCGAATACGCTGGGCAAAAATGGATCCCTTTTCCCTACATGGAACTCATTCAAAAGATCCATAAGGACCATGAGAAAAACCCCACTGTCAGTCCCCTCGCTTCTTGGTCCATCCGCATCGACGAACTCGTTGCGCTCTTGCAAGTCCAGTAACTCTCCGGTATAATCTTCTATCAGCATGGAACACCAGATACCCAAAGGGACTTTTGACATTTTGCCTTATGGAACGGATGAGGCTTGGCGCCTCTCTGATCTGTGGCAATTTGTCGAAGAAACCGCCCGGAACTTAACCTGCGATTACGACTATCGCGAAATTAGGACACCCATCTACGAATCGACCTCTCTTTTTGATCGGGGCATTGGAGAGACATCCGATATCGTCTCGAAAGAGATGTTTACTTTCCAAGACAAAGCGGGCCGGTCGATCACCTTGCGCCCCGAGAATACAGCCAGCGTCATGCGCGCTTTCCTGGAAAACCGGCTGCCCAGCTTAGGCGCTGTCCACAAATTCTTCTATATTGGCCCCATGTTCCGCTATGAAAGGCCCCAATCCGGCCGCTATCGCCAGCACCACCAGTTCGGCATTGAAGCCATTGGCAACGCCGGCCCCGAACAGGATGCGGAAGTCATCGACCTCCTCTGCCAATTTTACCACCGCCTCGGCCTAAAAAACCTCCGCGTCCACGTGAACACGGTGGGCGACCTCGAATCGCGAAAGAATTTTAAAACCGCCCTTCTCGATTATTTAAAGCCCTATTTCGCCGAGCTCTCTGAAGAGAGTAAGACCCGCTTTGAAAAAAACCCGCTCCGCATTCTCGATTCGAAAGACCCGAAAGATAAAGAGATCGTGCAAAAGGCCCCCTCCATCCTCAACTACCTAACTCCTGAAGCGCAGGCCCACTTTCAAAAGCTTTTATCCCTCTTGGATCAAATCCAAATTTCCTACAAAGTCGATGACCGGATTGTTCGAGGTCTCGACTACTACAACAAGACCGTTTTTGAGGTTTTGACCTCCGACCTTGGCGCTCAGAACACACTCGGCGGCGGCGGAAGATTTGATGGCCTAATCGCGAGCTTTGGCGGCCCCGACCTGCCTGCCGTTGGCTTTGCTGCTGGCCTCGAGCGCGCGATTCAAGTGATGTTGGCTCAGAAGGGATCTGTTCCCAAAGGGCGCCGCCCCCTCGTCTACTTCATCCCGATGGGAGATGAAGCGAAAGAGACCTGTTTTTCTCTCGTCACGCAATGTCGGCGCCATCACATTTCCGCCGACATCGAGCTCAATGCGAAAAAAATGCAAGCAGCCATTCAAAATGCCGTACGAATCGAAGCCACCTATTGCGCCATCATTGGCAGTGACGAGCTGCAAAAAGGCTCTCTGCAGCTCAAAAACCTGCACACGCGCGAGCAGCGCGAAGTCCGCCTAGATCAACTCTTGCCCACTATAAAGGAGCTCTCCCATGCTTAAAACATCCCTTCTCCTCGGCATCGCACTCACCGGATTTTCCGATGAAGCGCTCGATGTAGCGAAGGTATCAGAAGCCATGGGGCACATCATTGGGAAGAACTTGCAATCGCTCGGACTCGACTTCGACCTCGATGCCATTGTGAAAGGGCTCAAAGAAGAATCGGAAGGGAAAAACTCGCCCCTAAACGACGACGAATGTGTGCAAGCCATTGCGCAATTGCAAGAAGAAAAAATCTCAGCCACCATAGAAACCGAACTGAAACAGGCCGATGCCGTTTCCAACGGCGATGAAATCCATGAAGATAGTCCTCTACCAACCCCAGATTCCTCAAAATACAGGTAACATTGTCCGCACCTGTTCGGCCACAGCAACCGGCCTGATCCTCGTGCATCCCCTCGGTTTCAGCACCCAGAGCCGCCACCTCAAGCGGGCGGGGCTCGACTATTGGGAGGGGGTCTCCGTTCAAGAAATCGAGAACCTGGAGGCCTACCTAGACACCACGCCCCATTCTTTCTTCTTTTTTTCCAGCAAAAGTGCTCAATCCTACACTAAGGCCGCCTACGATCCCCACTCTCTTCTCATCTTTGGTTCCGAAACAGCGGGCCTTCCTTCCCATTTCAAAGCAAAGTGGCCCGGCCAATTTTATACCATCCCGATGGTTCCGAACACACGCTGTCTCAATCTGGCCACCAGCGCCGCCATTGTGCTTTACGAGGCCTTGCGGCAAACCCAATTCACTTTTCCTTGCTAAAAATAATTTACAGATCTATTCTTCCCTCCCCAAAAAGGAGCCATTATGTCATCAGTTGTTGGAAGCCTTTCCCAACCCTCCGCCCGTGCATTGCAGCCTACAATCGCAGAAATTGTCCAGACCCGCGATCTTAGTGCTCTTGAAAACTGTCTCCAAAATCGGAAATGGCCCGAAGCAACTATAGGAAGCTTAAGGTATGTAACACAACTAGTCTTCGGTATGCTTTCACTGCCTGGTGCACGGCAAGACATGGACCCTATCTATTTTCGCCTCTATTGGGAATCGCTGAAAGTCAGAGACTGGACTGTTTTTTCTTCTCTCCCTCCGTTTTCAGACCAAAACAGCTTCTTCTTTATTTACAAAACCCTCCAAATTTTATTAGAAGAATTGGTTCAGCCTTCTAATGAAACGATTGTTTTCAAAATGTTTGTCTGCTTTGCACGCCAATACCGTTATTCTCAAGTGAAATTCGCCGTAGAACATCTCCTCGATGAAGCTGTTCGAACATCGGATGTAGACCGCGTTCAAAAACTACTAGAAGCCTTTCCACGTATAACGAAAGAATTAAGAATTTTCCTCACCGAAGCTTTCATCATTTATTGCAGAACTGTTTCCGCTCAAAAGTACAAGATCATACAACTTTTGGATCCAGCTTTTTATTCCTTTTTATTAAAGAGAGCTGAAAACAGAACTGAAATAGCGGCGCTGATGAGAGCTGAAGAAGTGAGGGGAACATAGATCACCATCCCCTCTTTCTTGATGATTAAGTCGCCGGGCAATTTGCCCACCCATTCTAAGAAGGCGGGCAATTCGAGGCCTGCGTGGAGCACCAGGCCATTAGCGACGATTAAAAAGATGGCGAACCCGAGGAACTGACTCATAAAGCCGAATTGATAAAATCTTTTACGGCGTCGGCGGATCTTAGTCCAATCAGGCGGCCCACTTCTTTCCCATTTTTGAACAGGATCATGGTGGGAACGGAGGTGATTTGGAACTGGGTGGCCGTTTTTTGTTCATTATCGATATCGACTTTACCGACCACGGCCTTACCCTTTACGTCTTTGGCTACCTGTTCCAATACTGGCCCCAAAGTTCTGCAAGGGCCGCACCAGTTGGCATAGAAGTCGACCAGGGTGACGCCGCTTTTGATTTCCTTTTCGAATTCGTTATCAGTAAAATGTTTAATCAGACCTTTTTCGGACATAGCATACCTCGTTTTATCTTCCAGTTTAGCGCGAAAAGATTTTTTTTCCAAATGACAAAGAATCCCCATCGCATCTATAATCTCATACTTCTTCTGCGGCCATGGCGGAACTGGCAGACGCGCTAGATTCAGGTTCTAGTCGGGGCAAC
>CAYWKW010000087.1:0-7713 GCA_964458995.1 uncultured bacterium
TAATTGGGGAAGGGGCGGAGCCAGAAACCGATTGTTCAGGTTGTTTCGGTATAATACCAAAATTTAGCCGGCTGCTTGTACAGGGGCCTGATCACAACGAGGGAAAGCTATCTTAAGATTCTCCTTGAATACAGCGGCTACAGCCTCAAGGTCCTCAACGGTTGGGAAACCCTCCTTGATGCCAGCGCCAGGGATCTCAGCACGGATCTTGGCTACCTCTATATTCCGATCGCAGGAGGCGGAAACGCGGGCATATAGTTCTTGAGCCTGTGCCGGAGAAAAATCCCTCCTCCATTTTCTTAACAACCACTCAACATACAGGGTGCATCTTCTAAAGTGGTGCTCATTTTTGACCCGGTCGGAAGGGAGCAGTCCATGCAATATCTTCATTTTTGATTCTGGCGGGAGACGCTTTTCGTGTTCACTGACTAGGGCTTCGGTGAAATCAAGTTCATCATAAACGAGAGTCGAGGCGATAAAGTCCCCTATTTCCCTATCACTAAGCTCCGCTTTGTGCAGTAATTGACGCAGCGTGTCAAGATGAACCGAACGAAAATCTGCAGCTGTGTTGCCGTTTTTGAGTAGGAATCCGACGCAGTCGTAAGATTCCTTTAACTGTTTTAAAGTAGGTTTTTCGCTCATTTCAATGAGCTCAAGCCTTTGGGCCCTAGTCAAAACACCCGTTTTCTTCACTTGATTATCGCCATCGTATTGAGCGCATGAGAAATTCAGTAGAATTTTTTCTAAACTTGCGTAGGGGAGGGTCTCTGGGAGAAGTCCGATAACACGGTCTGCAAGATCTGTTTTGCCGTATTCTAAGAAATTGAATAGCACACGGGACCCATCTTGCGCGTCGCAATAACCCAATTTGTGGTCCTCCCAGTAGTCTAAAATAGTATTGGCGTTTTCTTCGCCTATCAAGCAACTTCCTAGAGCTTCCAATAAGCTTTCAGAGCTCCATTCTTTTCGGTCCTGCAGAATCAGGTTGAATACCTCATTGCTTGAAGCGCTGCCAGCAAGGCGCAAAACTCGAGTCGCTCTCTCCGGATCGCTCAGTGCGTTGTTTGCTAGGCAGAGGCGGACAAGTTCTTTATTGTTCTGACATACCGCTGTTGATAAATCATCCCTGAAACCGTGAAAAATAGATTTGATAAGTTCCCAAAGTGCGATCATGTTCCCGATGATCGGAAGGGACATAGCCACAAGTCTCCACTTCTCTTGGCTTAGAACATGGATTTTGATACTTGTTTTCAGGCCGGGAGCGACGGGATTGTGGGCATCGACTTTATGAGCTAATCTATAGAGAGCCTGAGCGGCGCAGTTGACTGTGTTTACGATAGGAATACAGTTGAGAACCGCATCTGCACCTTTAACGATTTTTTCTAAATTTGCCATAACAACTCCCAATAGACCCAATTTTTGTGTAGAGCAGCTTATCCCAGGCAGGTATTAAAAAGCAACAAATTTTGGATTGACATTCGCCAGGGAGAAGATATATGGAGGGGATTTGAGGGTCTATGCGGTGGTTTTTGTTTCTCTCTTGTTGCTCTTTGGCGTTTGGATGCACCGATTTTGTTGTTCAGGCCAAAGATGGAACCTATGTCAATGGAAGATCGTTGGAGTTTGACACCGATCTGCAGGCCAAGATTAAACTCTTCCCCCGCAATCAGAAAATGACTTCCCAATCGCCCGACCGGAAAAAAGGGTTGAGCTGGGTCTCTAAGTATGGATTTCTCGGGCTAACTGCTTTTGGACAAAATTTCTCTTTCGATGGGCTCAACGAAATGGGGCTCTCCTACGGTGCTTTGTGGCTGCCGGCTATTACGCAATATCCCACCGTCCCTCCTGCGGATATGAAGAGGGCTCTCGACTTTGTCGATGTGGGCGCTTGGGTTTTGGGCAATTTTGCTTCGGTGCAAGAGGTCAAGGCGGCCCTAAGAGATGTGAGCATTTGGGGCCATCCAGTTCCTCCTTTAGAGGGAATTCCGCCTCTCCATGTTGCCATTCACGATGCAAAAGGGAACAACCTGGTCGTTGAGTTCATTCAAGGGGAGATAAGGGTATACGATAATCCCAATAGCGTCCTTACAAACTCGCCTTCCTTTGATTGGCAAATGACGAACTTGTCCAATTTTCTCAATCTAAATGCGCTCAATGCAGAGCCGGTTTCATTCAATGGCGTAACACTAACGCCGCCAGGCCAGGGGAGCGGAATGGTAGGCCTCCCAGGCGATTGGACACCGCCTTCGCGCTTTGTCAGGATATCGACGATGCTCCGCTTCGCAACTCAGCCCGCCAATGCAGGCGATGGAGTGAATCTGGCAGAACACCTCCTCAATTCGGTCGATATCCCTCTCGGAGAAATCCGAAGTCCCGATCAGACTAAAGGCGACTATACTCAATGGGTCGTGATCAAAGATCTCTCCAACAAGATCTTCTACTTCCGGTCGTACAAAGATCTCTGTCTTAAAATGATCGATCTGAAGAAACTGAATTTCAATGTGGCCGCGATTGGAAAAAGCATTCCGATCGAATCGGGCAAGGGCTACGTCGACATGACTCGTGTCTTCAGCGGCAAAGATCTAATGACTGCCCTCAATGATGCTACCAGGTGTACTCCACGCTGAATTGGCCGTTTACGAAGTCGGCGCTATTGCGCCCGTAGACGGAGAATTGAACGCCCCATAAAATGGCCAAGCTATCAGTGAAGTTGTATTCAAAGGCAGGCGCCAGGCTCAGATTGTCATTAAAGCCACTTGATACGGAAGAGAGCGTCCCGTCGGACAAGGTTCCGGGAAACCCATGGAACTTGGTGCTATTTTGAGCGACATAGACAACGTCAAGGGCAAATACCCAGGGCTGGTTAATGCTAATTTCATAGCCAAAGTCGACAGTGAGGGTATTGCCAGGTCTCACTTTCCCATGGCAGCCAAAGCCGCCTCCGTAGGCGTTGAAGCCAGAGACATGCACGGTAGCGGCAATGGTATAGCCGATAAAAAGACGGGTATTCATCGGGTGCGGATAGGTCCACCAGACCACTTTGCCGGCGGCAAAACCAAACTGTGTCTGGTATGAACCGCTGCCTGTGCCATCCAAACCGGTTGGCTTTAGATGTTTATATTTCCCAGTGGGAAACGTCTCTGCAACGGTGAACTTGAATTTGGGAATATAGAGGCTTTCTTTTTGTATTTTGAATCCGTAGGTAACGCCTAAGTCTGCAAAGCCTCCGCCAGAATGGTTATCTTGCCAGTTGGCCTTAACGGCAGTAGCAATGACAATATCGGTCGACTCTGTGACGCCTATTTGCATCGGGGGCGTGATCAATAACTGGTAAGCGTTATGAGGCAGCGAGACGGCTTTGCGATCCTCATTGAAGGCAGCATATTTCGCATTGATGAAAAGATAGGGCTGAATGTTGGCGCTTCCTGGAGGCATCATCGATGCAGAGGGCGTTACCAACGGGCCTGCATACCAAGGATTGAACATCTTCTGGGCTCTTTGAAACCGGTTCTCTGCTGCATTCAATTCTGCTTGAATCTGTTCCGGAGTTTCGTGTGGCGGCTCCATTTCATCTTGAGCGCAAAGAATTACAGGTAAGAGCAAAAGAAACAAAAGTTTTCGCATAGGAGATGTACCTCTTGCATAAATTTATTTATCTTTTCCCTATTTTTTGGCAAGAGAAGAAGAAACGGAGGAGCGTATGACAGATGTTGGCCCAATAGGACCTCGCGAAAAAAAGATGTATGAGCAGGAGTATAAGCATGGAGCAGATCTGTTTCAGCGTGCTTTAGATCAATACTCCAAAGCGGAAAACGGCTATCAGCAAAATGAGTTTAAGCAGGTGATGGACCGGGCTTTAAGAGTGATGAATGAAACGGCCAGCGAACTGCTTCGCAAGGAACTCTTGAAAAACAACGATCAGATCGCCAAGGACTACGCTACCTTCCAGAAATTTCCGAAAGATCCAGACACTCTCGACAAACTCAAAGCCGACCTAGATAAGGCAAAAAAGTCTATAGGTTGAGAACCTGAATTTTGGGGTTATTTGCCTGATCTTCAAGTTCTTTCGGCCTCTTTTTGCTTTTTCCCCTCGGCAAGATTCTCGTCCCGATATGGCTCTCGGCTCCAAAATGCAAAAATAGGCTCGAAATCTCCTTGAATCTCAGGGACAACTAAACCCAAAAATCAGGTTAGGAGGCGTTTTGGACGGCTGCGATGAAAGCTGCTTCGCGAGAGAGCGCTGTCGCAATGTCATCTTTTAGATGTTTGTTCGAAGGATTTTTGCGCAACTCCTCGAGTTCTCTTAAGTGGGCATGCGCAAATTTAGGTGTATTAAATCTCGTCAGCGGGTTTCGGCTGGCAATCAACTGATCCACGGCCAGGGCTGGTAATCCACTGGATGCGAAAATTTCTGGGTCGGCTTCTGCCACTTTAGCCCGGAAGGATGAATCTTGCTTCGCGATGATCGCTCTTAGGAAGTCTCCTCCATCTTGGTTAGTCGCCCTTGCGTGGCCGCGAACATCGTCGTTGTAGCGAGCTACGTCGTCGGTAAATCTATCTCCAGTTGTTTCTCTGGGTTGGAAGGATCTCTGCTGAGGGGAAAAGGGTTGCTGGTGGAAGTTTCTAAATACGGCGGCCAGAAAGAGCTGAGTGATCAATTGATGCATGATTTGCTGAACCATCAAACGGCGCACCAATTCCTGATTGATCCTTTGTAAATAGGGATTCTGTCTTGCTACTACGATAATCATGCGAACGATTATACTGCTTTTATTTGAAATAATGCTAGAATTAAAAAAATCCTTATTAGGTTCTAACTAACGAACTGATTATCCCGAAAAAAAAACCTTGAGCTTTTCGAGGAAGGTCTTTTTTCGCGGGTGGTTTTGGGGCGATTCGATCTGCTCGAAGGAGTGGAGGAGCTCTTTTTGCTTTTCGGAGAGTTTGACGGGGGTTTCGACGGAGATGCGGATGAGAAGATCGCCTTGCCCTTGTCCGTGAACGTTGGGAAAGCCTTTGCCGCTGATGCGAAAGAGCTTGCCCGATTGGGTCCCTTCGGGAATTTGGATGCGAGCCTGCTCGCCTAGAGGCGTGGGGACCTCCTTTTTGCAACCGAGGGCAGCTTCGGGGAAGGTGATGGGGACTTCGAGGTAGACGTCGTCGCCTTCACGGGTGAAGGCTTCGTGGGGTTCCACTTCGATGTATACAAAGAGATCGCCAGGCGGGCCGCCCGCTTCGCCAGCATCGCCATAGCCGGTCATTTTGAGCCGCATGCCATTGTCGACGCCGGCAGGAATGCGCACTTTGATCCGCTGCTTCTCTTTGATCCGCCCGGCGCCAGCGCAGGTGCGGCATGGATCAGTGATGATCTGCCCTGCGCCACCGCAGTGGGGACAAATCGATGACATGCTAAAGAAGCCGCGGCTCTGGTAGATTTGCCCTTTGCCTTGGCAGGTGGAGCAAGTTTTCACCGCGTTGCGCGATTTGGCGCCGCTTCCGCCACAGGTTTCGCAGGCGATGTAGTTGTTGACCGCAAGCTCTTTTTCTGTTCCTCGCGCCGCCTCTTCGAAAGTGACTTTGATCGTCGCTTTCTTGCTAGTCCCTTTGCGCGCGCTCTCCTCTTCCTGAGGGCCGCCGCCGCCAAAGAATGAATCGAAGATCGATTCGCCTCCTCCGCGACCGCCGCCAAAGGCGCCCATAAATGTGCGCAGCGCCTCTTCCATGGAAGAAAAGCCGCCAGGAAATCCGCCTCCCGGTCCGCCGCCCATACCCGCAGCGCCTCTCAAGCCCTCTTCGCCGAACTGATCATAGGTGCGGCGCCGATTTTCATCGCTCAGCACTTCGTAGGCTTCAGAGACAAGTTTGAATTGCGCTTCCGCTTTGGGGTTGCCAGGATTACGATCAGGGTGGCACTCAAGCGCTTTTTTGCGATAGGCCTTTTTGATCTCTTCGGGACTCGCGTCTCGCGCCACTCCGAGAGTGGCGTAGAAGTCTTTCGCCACTAGAAACCTCGGCGGAGGGCAGTTTTAGTACGCTTGGTGGCTGCTTTTGATTTCAGCCGGCTTTTTACGGATGGTTTATCATAGAATCGGTGGGCCTTCGCAGCTTTCATGATTCCTTCTTTATCGAGTTTTTTCTTGAGAGCGCGAAGAGCCTTATCGATGGGCTCGCCGATGCGTACCTTTACACTGGGCATTTTCCAATTACCTCTGTTGGTTTGTTAAAAAGAATCCATTTTAAACGTTTTTAAGGTTTTCTTCAAGGACAGGAGAGATATGTGAGTTCAGGAGGTGGGGCTCCTTTCTCTAGAAATTGCCTATAAACGAGGTCGGCTAAAAGATCTGGATCGGGCTCTTTTTCAACCAAAATTGAGGGGGTGGTAAGCCGTTTTTTGATGATTTCGGGATGGGGGGAGGCAATGTAAGGAAATTTTTGAATCCCTTGAATCTCGTTCGGGGAAATGAGGCGCGGTTCCGAATCGAATAGGGCATAAAAGCCGCCCATGCGGGCATCCACAAGGACAGGAAGAGGGCCAAAAGCCGCTAGGCTGCAAAATCCCAAAAGGGGGATGCGCCATCCGTAGGCGAGCGCTTTAGCGAGGGCCGCCCCCACGCGGATTCCTGTATAAGAGCCTGGACCTGCGCCGACGGCAATGAGCTCGGGGACCTGTCCGTTCAAAATTATTTTTACCTCTAAAGCGAGACATTTAGAGAGCGCGGGACCTGCGGGCAGCGGTTTTATTGCCGCCGGCTGAGGGCCATTGGCCAGAATAAGCACTCCTTTCTCAGTGCTGGTTTCGATAATTAGGATCAACATGGGACCATTTTACTCGATAACCGATAAAAATTCCCTTTTCAAAAATTTCCAATTGAGAAAAAACAAGAATAAACCACAAGGAGTGTTTATGGAACATGTTGCTAAAGGGCCTGCTCATCAGGCGTACCTGTTATTGAGAATCGTTTTTGTCGTAGCTCCCATTGTAGCGGGGCTCGATAAGTTTTTTCATCTTCTCGTTGATTGGAACCAATATTTGATGCCCCAATTTGGCGCTTTTGGCAGCGCGCTGATGTATATCGTTGGAGTGGTTGAAATTATTGCTGGATTAGGCGTAATTTTTAAACCTAAGATGTTTTTTAATATTGTCGCGCTATGGTTGTTATTAATCATAATTAACCTAGTGATGTTAGGGAAATATTACGACATTGCTTTAAGAGACTTTGGGCTATTCCTTTCCGCTCTAGCCGGCGGCCGTTTAGCTAAAGTGTACAGCTAAAGTTTGCTAGTTTTTTGAAGAGATGTTAAGCTCGGTTCCTTTTGAGAGGTCATTTTGAACGACGACTTGCCCCCCGATGAAAATGAAGATGAAGCCATTGTGCCAGCGAAGCCGATTGTAGAAGACGATGATGAGGCGGCTGAAATCCCCAAAAAGGAATCAGCTTTGGTCCCAGCTCTTCCCTATCCGGAGCAATTATACGTCATGCCTCTCAACAGGCGCCCCTTTTTCCCTGGAATGGCGGCGCCCATTGTCATTGAGCCTGGCGCCTATTATGAAGTTTTGAAAATCGTTTCAAAAACAGATCACAAGTGCGTCGGCCTCTTTTTAACTCACAAGGAAGATGTCAATATCTACAAGATCGGATTTAACGATCTTTTCGAAGTGGGCGTCGTGGCGCGCATTTTGCGGATCATCCCGATGGAGCAGGGCGGCGCCCA
>CAYWKW010000088.1:0-7711 GCA_964458995.1 uncultured bacterium
ATAGAGCGGATGTAATAGCGGCTCTTGCCCGAATTGCCCCTGAGAGATGGGAAGCCTTCGAGACCCAAGCTTTGAGGCTGATAACAGCGGACATGAACGGTTGGCAGAGAGCGGCTGTAATAGTGGCTCTTGCTGATGTTCCTGCTGATGAAATCACAGCTCGTGTAAACAGGGTCTTGCAACAACTTGTTATCGATGGTCGTGCAGTAGAGAGCGGGGAGATCCGAAGACTGCGCATTGCACAATTATTGCCCATCCCGCTAGGTGCGTCCTTCCCTCTCGGACTCTAAGCTACAGGCCGTTGGCCATCCCACTAAAACTCTAATATCCAATCCACCAGCACTGAGTCGAGCCAGTAGATGCCTTTTTTGTTTGTTTCGGAGGTGCCGAGATAGCCCATGTGCCCCCCCTTCTTGGTTTTGTAGATGGTGATGTTGGAGGGAAGATTGTAGTGGTCGAGAGAATGGTGGGAAATGATCGGATCATCCTCAGCTAGAAGTATTTTACAGGGAATGGCAATGTCTTCAACAACATGAGAGGAACTGCACTTGTTGTAGTAGTCTATCGCGTTGGTAAAACCACATTCAGGCGCCGTGTAGATTTGATCGAATTCGTAAAGCTTGAGATTGCGAGGCAGACGGATCGGCTTTAAATCCTTGAATTTCCGATGTCTATAGTGAACATCAGCGCGAAGAAGCCGGTAAAAGTACTTCTCATAAATGGCATTTGGCGGCTCGCCCAACATTTGGATGCTAGAATGGAGTTCCACGGGAGGACTCACAGCAATGACCCCATCGAGGAAGCTGTGCCCAAGCGTCCCAAGCTCGCCTGCTAGCTTGAGAACAATGTTGCCGCCCAGAGAAAACCCAATGAGAATGATGGGGGAATCGGGATGCTCTTTTTTGAGGGCCTTCAGGCACTCAAAAATATCTTCGCTTCGGCCGCTGTGATAGATCTTTTTGGCCAATCCTTTGCCTGAACCGCAACCCCGCATATTGTAACGAACCGTCCGAATGCCAATAGGCTCGAGCCGCTTAGTCATCCGGACAAGATTGGGCGATTTATGGGAACCGCAAAGTCCATGGACGAAAAAAGCCGTGAGTTGATCGGGCTTCCAATCGCGCGGGGTTGTGACTTGAAGAGAGATTTTATCCCCATCCGGAAGAGGAACGATTTTCTGGTCCGACGCAGGCTCAAAAAGGAAGTTAAATAGAGAACTAATGATCGTCTGCCGATGAGGATTGTCGAAAAATGGATACGGATCAAAAGGCAATTCTTGGCTCACAGACAACTCCCGCGGACACTATCCTAATTATGAACAAAAGGGGATTAATTATCTCTAACAAACGGAAACCCTTTAATTAGAGGAATATCATAAAACAGAACCAGGGACTCCTCGCCTGGATTGCGGCGGCCGATGCTCGCATTGGAGAGGTGGTAGAAGTGAACTCCAATGCGGTGCCAATCGCTAAATTGCCAGCCAAGCTCTATGCCCGAGCGAAACTCGAGTGGGAAGCCGAGATTTTTCCCTTTGCCGGCAGCGTAGTATCCGGCGGCAAAGCCGGGAGAAAAGTGGACGTGATCGCAGAAGAGAAGATCAAAGTTAATTCCGATGTAGCCATAGACAGAACCTCTCGCTGTGGCCATGAGACCCACCAGAGGTCTGAATTGCAGATAGCGATTGGGAGGTTTGAGACATTTCAGGTGGAACTTGTACTCCATCTCAAATTCAAAGGTCCGGTGTTTTTCCCGATAAAAGTCGAAAGCCCCGCCGGCAAACGAGAGAAAATCGGGCGGACATCCAGCTGAAAGGGAAAAGGCCAAAAAAATGAAGATGAATTTCCGCAAAGCAGTTCCTTACTCTGAACCTGGGTTCCATTGTATACATCAAGAAGAATTTACAAAAAAGAGGCTTCTTGCTAATGTGCTTGCTCTTTTTGTTAACATATTCTTGGAGTTTCTATGAAAATGATCAAAATTCTCTCTCTTATCGCACTGATCGCCCCGATGCTGCTTTTGGCAGATGGCGAAGAACATCATGTCGCCATTGGATCTAGACCCATGAGCGAAGAGGCAACAGCTCAAATTGAAATGGAAAAGGAGAAGCAGCAACCGCCTCAAGAGGAAGAGGGTGTTATGGAAACGGCCGGCTTTTTCTATGACGCATTGCCGCCTATCTATTATTCCAACTCCTACCACTGGGTTGCAGCTATCAAGCTAGACAATGGCAAATATGCCCTGGAGTTGGAAGATGGCTCCCATTGGAAAATCAGTAACTACCACGCGAGCACAGCTCTCAATTGGCTCTCGACCGACCTTCTGACCATTACACAAAATAACTCCCTATTTAAGCGCAATCACCAGATCCTCAATAACAGCAATGGCACTGCTATAGAGGCAACCCTATTCCTCGGACCTCTTGAACTCGGCCAATATTCCCGTTTCATCATTTGGATTGACTATTTCTCAAGAAGAATCACGCTGAGCGACAATACGAGCTGGGAAGTTTCCTATCTCGATTACTCCATTTTCAAAGATTGGGCTATCAATGATTACGTCATCATTGGTTCGAATAGCGAAACCTTTTGGGATTCCAGCAGCGATGCCCTCTTGATCAACGTAAATATGAATAACCACGCCCGCGCAAAACAATACTATTATTAAGGTGTTACATGATAAGACCAATCGATCCAAGCCACGTTCAACCACCTGTTCACTTTAATGAGGGATCAGGGAGTACTAACAGCAGGATCACAGCTGTAGTTTTAACGGTTTTGGCCTCTTTGGCTAGCATCCTTTTCTTGCCACTTGAAGCCGCCTTGGGACTTTCAGTAGTAATTGCGGTGATTGCTGGTTCAGTTTGCTTCCGTTCTTCTTCTAGTAGCGTAATTATATCGAGTAGGCGCAGTTGGTATGACTCGTGGTTCGACGCTATTCCATTCTTCCGTAGAAGGACAGTCGTCCAAGTGGCAACTCCCAGTTATGCACCTGGTGGAACCGTTTACCGTCAGCCCGACGGGCCCCATGCCCGAGTAACCGGCGGCCACAGCAGTACTCCTTACCATGGAGCCTCTGCTCAGATTCCGCTCGCCCGGCCCGCGGCTAGCGCCCGGCCCGCAGCTTTTGGCCCTCCAGGCGGCCCATCTGGACCTTGTGGTGGTGGAGGTGGAGGTGGTGGAGGTGGTGGTAGACATGCTATTCCAAGACAACGTCATCGTCGTTAAAAAAAGGAGAAAATAAAATGGCAACATCAGCTACTACTGGTCCTAATAATAGTCAGCCCCCTGGAGCACAACCACCTGCTGCTGCTGGAGCACGACCGCCTCCAAGACCTCCCCAAAGACCTCTCCCTCCAATCCCAGCACAACACCTTCTGCGGCCGCCTGACGCCGCCCAAGCTGCAGCTTATAGGTATTATTGGAATGCTCGTCGGGGGCCGCCGCCGGGGCCGCAACTACTTGCACCGCCTGGCCAAGGTCATGCTCAAGTAGGCGGAGGTCACCAGCCGAGCCCGGTTCATTGAAGTGATGTGTTGGAAGTGCGGGAAGCTGGTTAGTGAGGAGCCTGTCAAGATCTCGTTCCGGGCGGTGTGCCCACACTGCGGAATCGATCTTCACACGTGCACGAACTGCCGCTACTACGCGCCCGGCAAGCCCAACGATTGCATCGTTCCCGGAACCGAAGCGATTCGCGACCGGGAACGGAGCAACCTCTGCGAAGAGTTTAAAGTGAAACTCGATGCAGCCCCTGCCCCAAAGGAACAGGGAAAGAAATTCAATTCCCTATTTAAGGACGAAAAAGGATGAAAAAACCGCTCTTTCTTTTCTTGACGCTCTGGTTGAGCGCTTCAGCAACAATGAGCCGCCTGCCGGGCCAGTTCCAGGTTAGGGAGCGATTTCTTTCGCTGACGAGCACGTTTGACGTCAATACCGAGCAGGGAGAACCCTTCATCACGGCCCGCAAACGGTTCTTCTCTCTGACAAGCACTTTCGATCTTGAAGACCGGTTTCAGACTCCGCTGGCTACAGCAAGCTCCCGCTTCTTTGTTTGGGGCACCGTAGCCGATGTGGTCGATCCTTCAGGGCGAAAGATCGGCTGGATCGAGGAGGAGCTCTTCCGCATCCTGCCTTGGGCCGAATATCGGGTCTTCAATCATCAAAACCAATTGGTTGCGATTGCCAAGATGAATTTCTGGGGGACCGAATTTGAAATCTACCACCCCGATGATGAACGTTTCGTCTTTGCGACGATCGGCAGATCTTTCTTCCGCTGCTTCCGCGACGACTGGACCGTGCAGATCAATAACTTCGAGGTCTTTGAGGAAGGGATTATCGATCCGCGCCTCCTTGTGATTTTGGCCATCTACCAAACCGACAAAGACAATCGCGACCGGATGCGGCGCGAAGTCCTCGACCAGCTCACGCAAGATCAAGATTACTACGACAACCGCCGATTCGAATGAAGCTGATCAATAAGAAAACAGGTTTTGTTGTGGTGGAATTTAAGGGGGGCAAGGCCGAATTCCACGACCGCTTCTTAGAGGCGGAAATGAAAGAAACAGGGATCCTGATCCCCCCAGGCCTGGTCAAGCAGTTCGGAAACAAAGAGGTGATCTTCTACGACGATCCTCTATTCGAAAAAGCCTTTATCGAAGTCTATTATCCACTTTGCATTGCAAATTCTCTCTATCAGTGGCAGAATTAGTCCTACGTGCCCGTGTCCGAGTCCGGGCCCGACTAGAGAGAATGATGAAGCTGCCCTATTTTGTGGTGCCGGTGAAGGCGGGATTTCCGTCGCCGGCAGAGGACTCCTTAGAGCAAAACCTCAACCTCAATGAACATTTGATCCAACATCCTGCGGCGACTTTTTTTGTCCGGGTCGATGGCGATTCGATGCGGGGCGCCGGTATCCATAAAGATGATATCTTAATCGTGGACAAGGCGTTGGAACCCACCAACGGAAAAGTCGTGATTGCCGTGATCAATGGAGAATTCACAGTGAAACGGATCCGGATGGGAGGAGGAAAAGTGTTTCTAGATCCCGAAAACCCACAATATCAAGCAATCGAAGTCAACCCCAATTCCGATTTTCGGGTTTGGGGTGTTGTCACCTACGTGATTCACAAATGTTCGCCTTAATCGACTGCAATAACTTTTTTGCCTCTTGCGAAATGGTCTTCAACCCCAAGCTGGAAAGGGCCGCTTTAGTGATTTTATCCAATAACGATGGGTGCATTGTTGCGAGATCTCCAAAAGCCAAAGCTTTAGGGGTCAAGATGGGCGATCCCGCTTACCTCTACCGCGACCGGGCGGATATCCTGATGCTTTCGGCTAACTTCACTTTATATGCCGACATGTCGCAAAGGGTGATGCAGGTGCTGGCCTCCTTCTCTTCCGATATGGAGATCTACTCGATCGACGAGGCCTTTCTATTGCTGGAGGGGAAGGTAGAAGAACAGGCAGAGGCCATGCGGGAAAAAGTAAAAAAATGGACTGGGATCCCTGTTTCGATTGGGGTGGGGAGAACAAAGACATTGGCGAAATTGGCCAGCGAGGTGGCGAAAAAGAGGAGCGGCGTTTTTGTTTTAACAGAAGAAGAGGAACTCTTGAAGGAGACAGAGCTCAACGAGATCTGGGGCATCGGAAGCGCAGTCACTGCCAGGTTGAAGCAAAAAGGGATCCATTCTGCGCTGCAGCTTTGCCAGACGGATGACACCTTGATCCAAAAATGGCTGGGGGTGGCTGGCTATCGCACCGTGCTTGAGCTGAGAGGGACTCCCTGCTTCGAACTTTGCGAAATTCCCGAAAAAAAGCAGACCATTGTCTGTTCCCGCTCGTTTGGAAGAAAGGTGAGTGAATTGGAGTTTTTGCAAGAGGCGGTAGCCACCTTTGCAGCCCATGCGGCAGAGAAGCTGCGCGATCAGGAGAGCCTTGCCGGGTTTTTATCGGTCTATATCACCGCGGGCGAAGAGGGGGGATCTTGCCATATCCAAATTCCCAATGCGACTGCGCATACTCCCGAACTCATCTCCTTGGCCAAAGAGGGGCTCTCCCGGCTTTATCGCCCCGGCTATCAGTATCGAAAAGCGGGAGTGATGCTGGGAGATTTCTGCGATGAGGAGGCGATCCAAGGCGATTTTCTCACTCCCCGCAAAGATAAGAGGGGGCTAATGAAAGTGGTCGATCAGATCAACGCGCGCTATGATAAGCCCGCAATCCGCTTTGCCGCTGAAGGAATTGAAAAGCCTTGGAAAAGCAAAAGATCTCGAACTACCCCCAAATTTACAACGAGCTGGGCCGAATTATTAAAAGTATTTGCAATTTGAAGTCTAAATAATTATATCGGCCCTAGGAACTGTCAAAGAATAGAGTAAAGTGTTTGGCGGTTCTTAGAGAGGTTCAGATGTCTGCGACAAGGGCGAGGCCCATGCTCAAGCAATATAGCCAAGCCATTGGCGTCTGACAGATGAGCCGCTATAATGGCCGTGAAATGCTTTAACTTGTTTTTTGGCAGTTCCTTATGTGGGATAAATTGTGGGATTTCTTTGTCGACACGATGAGGGCTATTTTCATGCCTCTCGTCTGCTCTTATTACGCCCTTTCAGGGAATCTATTCATCAACGTTTCCGTTCGGGATGCAACGGGACTGGAGCGCGTAGGAAATGTGCTCCTTTCCCCTGTTCAATATTTGTTAGATGGGAAAGAGGCGATTCAGAGGCCCGATGGAACCTGGGAATTCGTCCAGCGATTTGACTATAAGAATGCGTTTTGGTTCAAGACGGCCGGCAGTGTGGCCGCTCTGCCAGCAAGCGCTATTTTAGGATGCGCTGTGAAGGGTTTAAGCCTCCTCAGCAAACCCAACAGGGAAAGATTTGTCTCTTTGCATAGAGGAAAGTTCCGCTCCAATCTTGAAGAGTATCGAAAAATGGGGCTCATTCTTGAACCTGTGTGTGAAACTTTTACTCCTGATAAATTTGATCGCCGTCCTGGAGATGAGCAAGTTCTGGCCTTGGAAAAAACGGCCCTTTCCGACATCGCCAAAGTATTGAATGAGGCAAAAATCCCTTGGTGGGTCGATTGCGGCACTTGTCTCGGGGCCTATCGATACGGAGGAGTGATCCCTTGGGATGAAGATATCGATGTGGCTGTCCTAGCCCCCGATTTTGAAAATGTGAGGACCTCTTTAGCCAAGCTCGACCGGGAAAAATATTGGGTGCAAGATTGGTCGACGCGAGACCACCCCAACAGTTTCATTAAAGTGTTCATCCGTAAAACGGGAGCTATGATCGATATTTACCACTTTGCGATCGATCCAGAAAAAAGGGAGCTCCGTTTCATTTTTGCTCTAGAGACGAGCATGTTCTTTCCCGAATGGTTCAAGATCAGAGAGAGGCGATTTAAAGAGCCGGCCGCTTTCGACGTAGTCTTTCCATTAAAAAAAGCTCTCTTCGATGGGGTTGAGATCTTCATTCCGAGAGACCCCAAAAAGTATCTTCAAAGGTGCTATGGGGAAAATTTAGCTCCAGCAAAAATCTACGACTCCCAAACGGGCTGTTATGAAAAAGATCTCTCCCATCCCTATTGGCAACGGGCCTACGCCCACTAAAATCTCAGATTTTCTTGATCGAATAGGCCCCACAAGAAGTATAATATACCAAAACAACCTGAACAATCGGTTTCTGGCTCCGCCCCTTCCCCAATTATCGAGGCGA